>NZ_JBOFBI010000299.1:0-32258 GCF_051645465.1 Tabrizicola sp.
ACGCACAAACGGCACCGACGACGTTCAGGACCGCGAAGAACAGAAACGACCCCGAAAGGCCGGTCGCGTCCGCCGCCGTCACCGCGGCCAACCTGCCGAACAGGTTCGAGGCGACATTGCCGGTGATATAGGCCGCAAGGGCTCCACCGACAGCCATCGCCGTACAGTGCTCAGACAGATAGGTCATGGTCAGGGTGAACGCCGCTGCCATGAACATGCCCTGAACGACCCGCAGCGCAAGGAAGACCCAAATGCTGTCGGTCAGGGACAAAAGCGCTGTGGGGATGGCCAGCAGCAGCAGGCACATCCAGATGCCGCGTTTGCGATTTATCCTGTCGGCAAACCATGCGACGGTCAGACCGGACATGGCCATGCCAAGGGTTGCGGCGTTGACGGCCAGGCCGGCCGTGCCAGGATCGGCCTTGAAAGCGACGATGATCTGCGGAAGCAGTGCCTGGGCGCCAAACAGGTCGATCAGCGTCAGAAAGCTGATCAGCGCAATGATCGACGAGCGTCGGAAAACATCACGCGGGCGATCACCCCCCAACACCCCGACAAAGAAGGAACTCATGCATTCGTCTCCTTCTCTTGCGCAGGCTCGGCTGCCGAAAGGATTATCCGGGCACCGCGTTCCCAGGTCAGATAGGACCACACCCAGCTTAGGACGACCGAGGCGCGGCTAAGGGTTCCGCTGAGCAAGGCAACATGGACCAGCGACCAGATTGCCCAAGCTGGAAAGCCCGAGAACCTGACGCGGCCGAAATCTGCAATCGCCTTGTTGCGGCCAATCGTGGCCAGGTTGCCCCACTGCCGATAGCGAAAGGGGGCGGGATCGGGGCGCCCAAGAACGGTCGCCTTGATCACCTTTGCAACATGGGATCCCATCTGCTTGGCCACGGGCGCGACCCCCGGCAAAGGTCGTTCCGATCCCTCGGGCCGATGCGCGGCGGTATCGCCGATCACGAAAATGCGTTGGTCCTCCGCGATGCGCAGGTGCTTGTCGACGGGGACGCGCCCGACCTGGTCCGGCTCAACATCAAGCCACCGCGCAGCAGGCGAGGCTTTCACACCGGCCGCCCAGATCACTGTTTCGGACGCGACTTCCCGGTCACCAAGCCGCACCCGGCCCGCTTCAATCTCTGTCACGCGGCTTCCGGTCAGGATGTCGACGCCCAATTGCTCAAGTGATCTATGTGCGGCCTTCGCCAGCTTCTCGTTGAAGTTTGGAAGGATGCGCGGGCCTGCCTCGACAAGCTTGATCTTGGCGCAGTGTGATGAGACGGAGCGGAAGTCCCGGGCCAGCGAATGGCGCGCAAGTTCTGCCAGCGCGCCGGCCAGCTCGACGCCCGTAGGCCCGGCACCGACGATGACAAACTCCAGCTGCGCGTCGCGTTCCGGTCCGATCGGCTGCATCTCGGCCCGTTCGAACGCGCCCAGAATCCGGCCCCGGAGCACAAAGGCGTCCTCGATCGATTTCAGGCCCGGAGCATGTTTCGCCCAGTCGTCGCGGCCAAAATAGCTGTGCGTGGCGCCGGTGGCGATCACCAGGAAATCAAACGGCAACTGTTGGCCGGACAGGGTATGGATCCGACGCGCCGACCTATCAATGCCCGTCACCTCGTCCCAATGCACACTTACGTTTTTGGCACGGCGCAGGATATGCCGGATTGGTTGGGCAATATGCGACGGACCAAGCGCCGATGTCGCGACTTGATACAGCAACGGCTGAAAGAGGCTGTGATTGAGCCGGTCTATCAGAAGCACGTCGACAGGCGCGCCCGCAAGCCCCTTGGCCGCAGCTATTCCGGCGAAGCCGCCGCCAACGATGATGACCTTGGGACGGACCGACGTGGGCTGCATTTCAGGCCGCGGTCCAGCCGCCATCGACCGGCAGCGATACGCCGGTGATGTTCTCGGCGGCGTCCGAGCACAGGAACAAGGCAACGCCGGCCAATTGCTCGACCGTGACGAACTTCTTGGTCCATTGCGCCGCAAGCAGCACGTCACGCTTGACAGCTTCTTCCGAGATACCCCGCGCGGCAGCGGTTTCGGGGATCTGCTTTTCAACCAGCGGCGTCAGCACATAGCCCGGACAGATCGCGTTCACCGTCACGCCGTCCTGCGCCGCTTCCAGCGCAATGGTCTTGGTAAAGCCGGTGATGCCGTGCTTGGCCGTCACATAGGCCGATTTGAACGGCGACGCGACCAGACCATGGGCGGATGAGATATTGATGATCCGGCCCCAGCCTCGGCGTTTCATGCCCGGCAGGGCCGCGCGTGTGGTATGAAAGGCGGAATTCATGTTGATGGCGATGATCAGGTCCCACCGTTCCGGTGGAAAGTTCTCCACCGACGCAACGGTCTGAATGCCGGCATTGTTCACGACCACGTCTACCCCGCCAAATCGCGCTTCTGCCTTGCTGATCATCGCGACGATCTGGTCGGGCTTTGACATGTCTGCCGGGTTATAAACCACTGCTCCCGAACCAAGTTCGGCCAGCCCCGCGACTTCGCGGGCTATTTCGTCAGCGTCACCAAAGCCGTTGATGACGACATTCGCGTTCACGGCCGCAAAGCCCTTGGCGATCCCCAGCCCGATGCCGGATGTCGAGCCCGTTATGACAATCGTCTTTCCCGTCAAGTTCATGGCTGTCTCCTAGGTGGCAGGAAATGTCGGCGTCACGCATCGGCTGCGGCGGCGGCCTTTGTGACTTCGGTGCCCGCCACCTCGTGCAGGATGAAGCCGTCGATCGGATCAAAGGCCTCGCGCCAGGGTGCCCTTTCAAGCATTTCGTTGGCGTCGCGGTATCCCGCCTCGCGGCGCTGGCGGATGCCCTCGCGGCTGAAGTCGATGTCCTTGAGATGGTCTTCATAAGGCAGTGACGGCGCAAGCAAGCGCACGACATGCATGCTGGTCTTGCAGCCGTAGCTCAGCAGCTCGCGTACATCGGCCTGCTTTTTCACATCCTCTGGCAAAAGCTTGCCAAGTTCCGAGACGACGTGCCGCAGCCGGTGCAGCTGGCGTTGGCGCTTGATATGCGCCACGGCGCGGCTGGAGTACTGGACGTCCTTCTGCCGGTTCATCACCTCCCACATCGTCTGGGGCTCTTTCCCGGTCGGGTTCCAGATATGCACGGCAAAGACCAGCCCGCTCAGTCGCGGGGCGTCGTCAAAAATGACTTCGACCGGCGTGTTCGACAGGATGCCGCCGTCCCAGTAAAGCTCGCCATCGATCCGCACCGCCGGAAAGGATGGTGGCAGTGCCCCGGAGGCAAGGATGTGCTTCAGTCCCAGCGGCATGTTGCGGCTGTCGAAATAGCGCATTTCCGCTGTCCGGACCGACGATGCGCCCACCGTCAGACGCACGCCCGACCGATTGAGATGGTCAAAGTCGATCAGATCCGACAGCGTCTTACGCAAGGGATCGACCGAGTAGTACCCCGCGTTTTCTGCGCCCAGAACCGCGTGCGGGTTCATGAATGCCGCTGCGCGAGGACGAAAAAACCCGTCCAGACCCGTGCTGATGGTCTCCATGGTGCGTGACATCGCACCGAAAAAGTTCGGAAACCCAAAGGTCTGCTTGTGCTCCACGCGTTTCCAGAATTCGGTCAGCCGGTCAAGCCGATCGGCAGGCTTGTTGCCCGCGATGATCGCGGCATTTATCGCTCCGATCGAGGTTCCGATAACCCAGTCCAACTCGATGCCAGCCTCATGCAGTGCCTGGAAAACGCCGACCTGATATGCGCCAAGCGCGCCGCCGCCCTGCAGGACAAGGGCCGTCTGTCCGAGTTTCTTGATTTCCTTGTCCATCATGCTCATCGGATGCGCCTTTTTCCTGAATGTCTGTGGGTGTGGCGATCCGTCACCCGCGACACTATGGGAATGTCGGGTCGCGGGACCGTGTGCCAGAAGTCTGAATTGTTGCCGGGCGCGCAAGGAACGCCGCGGCTATTCCGTGCAGTCTGCAATGGGATTGCAGTCAGCCACCGATGCCACGATGGAAGCCACCACTTCGGTGGCCTTGGCAAACTCGGCCTGGCGATCCCCGATGGCATAGCGTGCGGCCACCCAGTTCCAGTCCTGATAGACGGTCCAGACCGCGCCCGCCTTGTCTTCGTGGATCAGCATGCGAACCGGCCAATCCATGCCGCTTTCGGGATTGGAAGTCAGGAACAACACGCCCAAGGGGGGATTTCCGAACAGGATCAGCTGTGACGGCGGCAGTTCGATGTCGGCGCCGCGACCAAGTTCGCCCTGGTCAATCGCGGTAAAGAACATGATCCCCTTGCCCTCGATGTCGGCACGCAGGCGCTCTACCGTTTCCGCGACCGAATAGGCGCTGCGGGTCCGCAACAGGCCATCTCCCTGCAAAACCACGTTGTCAGCGTCCTCCGCCGCCAGCGGGTTTGGCGCGCACAAGGTCGTCGCAATGGCGAAGATTGCGATCAGGCACGGCCCCGCCAGACCAGGACCAACCTTGGCGACTTGCGCCTTGACCACCGCAGGCACCGAACGTTCGCCCGGTGACGTGGGAGTATTGGTTCGCTCCAACATGATTTCAGTTTCCATTCTTTGACCTGTTACGCGGCGCGGCGCGACTGCTACGCCGACAATGGATCGCGCAGGGTGCGCTTGCCGTCCGAAGACTGACGCTGTGGCGCTGTCATGGGACGCGGCAACTCACGTTGCCGCGTCCCGGATGGGGAGTGGCCGTGCCGACTACATCGTCTCGGGCTTGGGCATCTCAGGTGGCAAAAGGTCACTCGAAATGATGACCACGGGCTTATCGCTTTCGTTCTTCCACCAATGCGCCAGGTCGGCGCCAAATTCACCCACGACGTCGCCCGCCTTGTGCTCGATGCCGACTTTGCAGGTGCTGCGGTATTCGATGATCGTGCCCTCCAGGACCAGGATATTGGCCGCGCGCACCTCGTGCGAATGCCACGGCACAATGCCGCCCGGAGCGATTTCCAAACGGCGCATGCGCAGCATATAGCCCTTGAACGCCTCGCCCTTTGACGACAGGTCAATGGTGGAGATGACCGTGTCGGTCACATCCTTTGCGGTGGTTTCGCCTGTGGTCCGCGCACCTTCCGCGACCTGATCTGCCGGACACTCGCCTGCGAATGCCTGCAACGGCATCAGTGCGCCTGCACAAATCGCGCCTGCAAGCATTCCGGCGGTCCAAGCATTCATCTTGATCATGATCATTGGTCCAGGTCCTTTCATGAGGAATTGAGGTAAGGGTCCGACTGCTGTTTCGTTCACGTCTTGCGGCTGTCGCCCTCGTCTGATGTGAGCGCCGCGGCATGGATCTGCGAAAACAGGGTTTGGGCGTATTGCAAGGTGCGCGCCGAGTTCTCCAGGCTGTCACGAATGGCCGCATGTAAGAACTTTTGCGGCAGCATCATCAGCATCACTGGATCGTTACTGCTGATGGCGTCATTGGTAGCCTTCGCAAAATCCTTTTGCGAAAGAACTGCGGCGCCAAGGCTGGCGTCGATCAACTGCGCTATGCCGCGTGAAATGTCGGTTTCTGCAGCAGTCAAGCGTTTCATTCTCGACACGGCATCGTTGACCCAGGCAGCTCTCACTTCGCTCAATGCGTTCGCAGGTGTTTGCAGTGACGACTGAGTTTTCTCGCCCGTTGGCATTGGATGTCCCCTCCCAGTTGATGTCTCATAAAGTGGCAGTCAGTGAGATCTGCCCCCCCAAAGATGGCGCACTGATACCATTGGTCGATATGGTCGAGGAACCCGGTGCCCCGCATGGATTCAATACGCATCGCGTATGTACTCGGCGCGAAATCATGCGAGACGCAATTCGAGAACCGCGGCGGGCGCAAAACCCGAATCGGCGCGTCGCGCGGACCGCTCATGTCAAATGACGTGCGCTCTTCAACGCTTGACGCGATAACCGCGACACGTCTTTTTTTATCATCCATACAGAGGTTTAAGGCTAGGCAGATATGAGTACAACGACCGCTAGACGCGGGATGGTCCAACCGGCCCGTCAGGTGCCGATGGCACGCCGGTTTCGGTGGAACTCCATGCTGAGGCGCACAAAGAGGCCGATCGCCGGCGTGTGCCGGCGTCCGCGTACCGTCGCCAAGGAGATAGTCCGATTGATTTCTGGGCTGGTCAGGGGCCTGCGCATTAGTTCTGGGAATAGTGCCATGTATTCGGGCATGCAGGCGCACCCCATTCCGGCAAGAATCATCGCTTGAATCCAGTCTTCATGCTCGCTCTTATATCGGACATCGGGAGAAATTTCGAACGGACCTTCCGACTCGTTGTAGTGCAGGACATATTCGCAATTCAGGCGCTCAAGGTATGGTTCTCCGTTCAGCTCTGTGACCGGCACCGCATCCATCTTTTCGAATCTATGACCCCGCGGAAAGGCAACAACATATCTTTCGTCGTAAAGCGGAGTGATTGACAGAATTTCGGGGTATTTCGGGGCGCCAACCAATGCGACATCCAGATGCCCTTCGCTCAACATATCGATTATTTTGGTGACGGGCGCCTCAAGCAGCTCGATGTTCAACTGCGGTGCGCGCGTGGCCAGGTGCGAAATGATCGGGATCAGCATGCCGGGGCCAATCGTACACATGATCCCCAGTTTCAGCGTCGCCCTGGTCGGGGTGGAGAGTTTTTCTGCTTCGGCTTGCACCGCGTCCAACTGGACCAGGATGGTCTGAAATCCGCGCAAGACGTTGTGCCCAAGTTCCGTCAGATGCGTACGACCACGTTCACGACGCAACAGCTGACCGCCAAGCCTCTGTTCAAGAAGCTTAATTCCCCGCGACATCGTAGGCTGCGTCACGTCGCACTTTTCAGCTGCCTTGGTGAAGCTCAAGGTTTCGGCAAGGGCAACAAAGTAACGTATCTGATTCATATCCATGATTGCGGTCATCGCGGTTTTTGCTTCGGGTTCAGGCCGACAATGGTTTCCGCCGCCTGTTGGGTTCCATCGCTGCGGCGGGTCGTAACACTGCGTTCCTAAGCGGATGCTACACGAGATGGTGTGGTGCCAGAAACTTGATCTGTCTTTCGCGTGGCTTCACTGGTTAGTGCGCCAACAGATTTTTGATTTTCGCGGAGCAGGCACGTAGCCGTGCCGGTGTCGTCGTACTGGATCGTACGTCTCACGGTTTTCTGTGGCGAACGAAGTGCCGCATTGCGGAAAAGACTTGAACTGCCGCTGTATGCGCCGAAACTCCCAAGCAACCCATTCTGCCGAGCAAAAGTCGGCCGCATTCCAGTCATTCGTCCATGCCGCAGCCAACGGCTGCTCTCCCCCCTTCAGACCGCCAACGATGCTTCCTATCTGCCCGCCTACAATGCGGCGAGGAACCAGGCCGGACGGCGTCCCTTGCCGGTCCAGGTGATCTCGGGGTTTTCCGGATGGCGGTATTTCGGTCTGCCCGGTCCTGCGCTCTTGCGGCGCCTCCGCGTCCCCGTGAGTTCGGCGAGCGTGAAGCCAAGCTGCTTCGCCCGCTCGTGCAGTTCGGCCAGAGCCTCGCTCTTCCTGCGATCGTCGTAGTTGGCAATGGCGCTGTCGAGTTCGCGCTGCAAGAGCTTCAACTCGGTGAGCGTTAGGTTGTTGATCTTCGTGAGGTTCATGGCGGGGATCTCGCTGTCGCTTTGCACGCCATTAGTCAGAAGAAGCTGATCCGGCAAAGAGTTTCGTCAACGGACGGGTCTGGAACCCAGCGCGCTGTCCGCCTTACCCCCGCGCCTCCCACCAGTCAGCCCAGGCGACCTTCCTCGGCGTCCGGGGCGCCATCAGGACGGTCTTCTGTGGCTCGGGCGACAGGCGCCGGGCACCGGTCGCTTCAGTGTGGCCTCCACAATCAAGGGTCCCAGCATGAAGCCAGTCGGACGCCCCGCCATACCGCCAGTTGGTTGGTCTGACAGCGTTCTCCCCGCACATGCGCTTGGCGTCAACGCGGCAATCTCGCCAGGCGACAGAAGATACTGGACTTCCGCATAAGGCTTTGCACTGACCACTAAGCGTGGCTTGCCGTCCGTCTCGCTCATCCGGACCTTCGTCCAGAAGTCGTGACGTCGCAATACCAAGGGCCAGCGCAGTTTTCTCCAAGACAACCACCGTCGGATTGCGGACGCCGCGCTCGACTCCGCTCACATAGGTCCGGTGCAGGCCGCATTCGTCGGCCAGCCCCTCTTGCGAAAGGCCTGCCTGTTTCCTGAACTCCGCGAGATTGCGGCCGACCCGCTTGCGCACATCCATGGCCGATCAGGGCCATGGGTGCAGCTGTCTGGTCTACAGACGATGAGTCTCATTTTGCTGGACTTGGGCCTCACGGGAAGCAATCGTCACCAGGACGAGACCACACGTGTCGCATATATGCAGGGAAGTTGATCCGACCCGATGATGATCCATTCGACAGATTCCAGCCTCCGGGAGCAGTATCTCGAATATGGCTTTCTCGCCGCCATCTGCCGCGAGATGTGGAAGCGTGGTGAGCCGGTCGATGTCCTTCACTCTCATACCGATCGCAGCGGATACGACCTGCTGCTCGAAGCAAACGGGCTCCAGCGCCACATCCAGCTCAAGTCGAGCTTCGCCGGATCGAAGACGGCCCGCCAGACCATCAACACCCGCCTCGCTGACCGACCGGGCGGTTGCATCGTCTGGATCCGCTTCGACCCCACCAGTCTCGACGCTGTCGACTATTTCTGGTTCGGCGGCGCTCCTGGCGAGCCGACCCCATCGCTCGGGGACAGGGTCGGGCGACACAGCAAGGGCAATGCCGACGGCATAAAAGCCGAGAAGCCCGAGCACAGGGTTCTCGGCATCGCATCGTTCGAGCGGCTCGCGACGGCCGACGTCTTGGCGCAGCGGCTGTTCGGGCCTCCGCCGGGATATCTGGTTGGGACCCAGCCGGGTATTGCAGCGACAGGCCAAATGGAGCCGGATTGTGCCGCGCCGTGAGGTCGAAGAGCTTTTCGCCCATCTGACTGCGATCTTCGAAGATGCCGCAGCCCTCGCCGCCGAGGGGCAAAGGCGAAGAAAGACCGCGACCACGGCAAGGACTCTCATCGACAAGATCAGCACCGCGCACGCCGAGTGCGGACGATTGATCGACGAGATCGCGGGGCAGTTGCAGCAGTGAACGAGTGCCGATGTCTTACTCCGCTTGACTGACCAAGACTTCTTCCGACGTGGAGGTCCTTGCTCCGGCCATGCCGGGCTCGGCTGTCATTTCCGTTCCCTCAGGTCCTTCTCCCAACAGTTCGGCCAACGCACCTTGTGCGGCGTCCGGGTTGCGGCGAGCACGATGCGTTGCTCTTCCACGGAAAGCTGTCGGTCGCCGAGCCGCGCGAGTGAGGCCTCGACGATCCACGGCTCGAGCATCAGACGGGTGGTCGGGCGGAATGCATCAAGCGTTCGGGCCATCCGAAGTGCCTCCAGACCTCCGTTGACACTGCCAGGGTAAACTACTCTGACGACAATTGTGTGGGGCGTCTCGGAAATTTGCTGACCCTTGAGCGCTTCAAGTGCGATCATCATCGCCCGACCCGCACTCCCGTCTCCTTCCAGGCCCCGCTTGGCCAAGTGCAGCATGAAGGCTTCCGCCGCCAACATTCTGCGCTTGATCGCGCCGTCGCGGACGGTCACCATCTGGCCCAGCACGGCCTCATAGGGCGCACTGCGGTGACGGCCCTTTGGTCGGCCCTTCGGATTGCCACTCGCTCCCGGCTTGAAGCGCCCGCCGTTGGACGCATTGCCCTTCGTCACGACGCTTCACCCTCACGCTGTGGCTCCCGCCCGGTCAGCGCCGACCAGCGGTCGATGGCCACGTCGACATAGGCCGGATCGAAATCGAGACCGCGGAAGCGCCGACCGGCCCGCTCGGCCGCAATCAGCGTCGTGCCGGAGCCAAGAAAGGTGTCAAGCACCAGGTCGTTGTGCCGGTTCACGTCCTTGATCGCATCCGCAACGAGGCCTGTGGGCTTCACTGTAGGATGCAGCGCAAGATCCTCGCGCCGGCTGCCGCGGAACGAGTTGACTGATGCGTAGTCCCAGACATTCGTCCGGTTGCGGCCGTGCCGTCCGAGCTCGACCATGTTCAGATGACCCTCGTCGCCAACACGATAAACGAAGATCAACTCGTGCTTCGAGCGGTAGAGCGATCCCATGCCGGCATTCGACTTGTTCCACATGCAAAGATTGAGAAACGCCCCGTACACCTCCCGGCCAACGACCGCCAAATCCTCCATATGCCGCCAGTCCATGCAGATGAAGTGGACCGCCCCGGATCGCGAGGCCGCCGCAGCCGCTCCAAGCGTTGCCTTCAGAAAGTCACGGAACTCGGCCTCACCCATCTCGCCCGAGGCCATCGCGAATTCGCGGTGCCGCCCCTTGGCATTGGCATGGCCGCTGATCCGCACGTTGTAGGGTGGATCGAGGAAGGCCGCATCTACCTTGGTCCCCACACCCACCACCCGCGCAAGGAAGGCCACATCCCGGCTGTCGCCGCAGCCGATCCGGTGCTCGCCGCAGATCCAGATGTCGCCCGGCCTGGTGCGCGGCGTGACCGGCACGGCCGGGATAATGTCGTCATCCGGATCGTCCTGGCCCTTCAGGATCACGTCGATCTCGCCAGTGGTGAAGCCGGTCAGCACCGGGTCGATGCCGATGTCTATGTTCGTGAGTTCAGCCAGTTCCGACTGCAGGATCTCGAGATCCCAGCCAGCGTTGAGGGCGATCTTGTTGTCGGCCAGGCGCAGCGCGCGGATCTGGGCGTCCGACAGGCCGACCAGATCGATCACAGGAACGCGTGTCAGCCCCATCGCCTTGGCAGCCAGAAGCCGGCCGTGGCCGGCGATCACATGGCCGTCGGGATCGGCGAGGATCGGGTTGGTAAAGCCGAACTCGGCGATCGAGGCCTTGATCTGCTCGATCTGGCGCTTGGGAATGGGTGCGGGCATTCTGGGGCGAGGGGATGAGCTAGGAGATCAGCCGCTCGCGCACGACAAGATCGCGAGATGGAATTGTTGTCGCGCCCAATGCAAACTCCTCACGAATGTACTGCCGTCACCGTACCATGTGAAAAAATGCAGTCGAGAACTTGAAAAAATCTTACTCCAGCGACTGGACTTGGGCGGCAAGAAGAGCGTTGCTGGTGTCATACCCGGATGCCCGGGCTTGCCTCGGTACGGGCGATAAGGTTGCCCGCAAACCGAAAGGGCAACAAGATGACCACCCGCAAACACGACGCCAGTATTCCGGACGCACCGCGTAGCGAGAGCTTGAACGACGAAGCCAAGGCCAATGGCACGGCAAGTGCAGCGACGCCGCCGCCGCCCCGGCCTGAACGCCGGCCCAAAGCGAAGCGGGCGACGCTGCAGGCGACAACCGCGCCGACCGACCCGACAACCTCTGAGCATCACGCGCCGAACGGAGCCGACCCTGCGACCGGAAAGGCGGTCGCGAACGCACGTGCAGTGCCAAAGCTCGACCGCCTCTTCATCCTGCTCCGCCAGCCCGACGGCGCCACGATCACCGAGCTTATGGGTGCGACCGGCTGGCAGGCTCATTCCGTGCGCGGCGCCATCGCGGGCGCGCTGCGGAAGAAGGGCCACACCGTGGTGGCCGAGAAGACGGACGGCGGAGAGCGGCGCTACCGACTCCGGGAGGCCCCGTGATGCGGCGAGGCGCTGCGGCGAGTGCAACGGAGACCGAGATCGAGGCCCTCGCGGGGCTCGATCTGCCCGCCCTTCGCGCCGTCTGGGAGAGCCGCATTGGTCCGCCGCTAAAGCTGCGCTCCTGGGAGCTTCTGCGTCACCTCCTCGCCTGGCATCTGCAGGTCGAGACCTTCGGCGACCTCGACCGCGAGACCCGCAGGCGCCTCGCCGCCCGTGGTCCGGTCGAAGCCGAGGGTCGCCATCTCGGGCTCGGGGCCATCCTGCGCCGCGACTGGCAGGGGCGGCGCATCGAGGTGGTCGTCGAGACCGATGGTTTCCGCTGGGACGGGCGGCTCTTCCCGAGCCTGTCCTCGGTCGCCCGCGCCGCCACCGGTACCCGCTGGAACGGGCCGCGGTTCTTCGGATTGCGAGCCGACGAGGTGCTACCATGATGCCTGATCCAAAGCGACACGAGTCGAAACGGCCCGAGATCAAGCGCTGCGCGCTCTACACCCGCAAAAGCTCGGACGAAGGCTTGGACCAGGAGTTCAATTCGCTTGATGCGCAGCGGGACGCCTGCTCCGCCTATGTGAAGAGCCAATCCGGGGAAGGCTGGCAACTCCTGCCCGCGCCTTACGACGATGGCGGCTATTCAGGCGCGACGATGGAGCGTCCGGCACTCCGGCGTCTCCTCGTCGACATCGAGGCCGGGCGCATCGACATCATCGTGGTCTACAAGATCGACCGGCTGACCCGCGCGCTGGCGGATTTCGCGCGGATGGTCGAGATCTTCGATCGCCACGGTGTCAGCTTCGTCTCGGTCACTCAGGCCTTCAATACCACCACGAGCATGGGGCGGTTGACACTGAACGTGCTTTTGTCCTTCGCCCAGTTCGAGCGCGAGGTGACGGGCGAGCGAATCCGCGACAAGATCGCCGCCTCCAAGGCCAAAGGCATGTGGATGGGGGGAGTTCTCCCCATCGGCTATTACAGGCCGACGGGCGGTAGCCGCACGCTCGTCGCGAACGACAACGAAGCCGCGCTCGTGCGACGCATCTTCGCCCGCTATCTCGATCTCGGCTCCGTCCATTCGCTGGAACATGAACTGCGGTCCGGTGGTGTCGTGTCGAAGCGGCACACAAGCCGCACCGGCCGGGTGACCGGGGGCCAGCCGTTCAGCCGGGGGGCACTCTTCCACCTCCTGCGCAATCGGCTTTACCTCGGCGAGATCCGTCATCGTGACACCCATCACCCTGGGCTGCATCAGCGATCATCGACCGCGACCTCTTCAACGCCGTCCAGGAGAGGCTCGACGGCAATGCCCGCCAGCGTGGCGCCGCGCGGGAGAGCGTCGCGCGTTCCGCCCTGACCGGCCGTATCGTCGACGCCGATGGTCAGGCAATGTCGCCGACCTTCGCCTACGGCAAGGGCGGAAAGCTCTATCGCTACTATGTCTCGGCCCCTCTGCAGCAGGGCCAGCGTCGGAGCACCGGCGACACCTCTCCCCGCCGGGTCTCGGCTCCTGCCCTGGAAGATGCACTCTCCGCGGCCCTCCAGCGCCTGTTTCCAGACAATCCCAGGATCGACACAGAACCCCTTGCAGCCCTCCTTCGGGTCGAGGTGCGGCACGACGGCGTCGAGCTTCGCTTGCCCGGGACGATGCTGCGGGGGATCGATTCCCGACTGGCACCGGGCGAGGCGGCCGCGCTCGATCCGGCGAACCCCAGTCAGATGCGGCTCACGCTTCCGCTGCGCTTCTTGGCGGGCAGCGGGCGCACCGAAGTGTTGGCGACCGCGCCACACCGGCGCAAGGTCGATCCGGTCCTGGTGGCGGCTCTCCGCGCGGCGCACCGAATACTCTCGCGCGATACGCGCGGCAGGCCGCGCCTCGATGCCTCCCCGATACGTCGCACCGCCGCCGGCTTGTTCGTCTGGCCTTTCTTGCTCCCGACCTGCAACGCGCCATCCTCGCGGGCGACCAGCCGGAGAACCTCACGCTCGCGCTCCTGATCGAGGGCGACATCCCACTCACCTGGACAGCACAGCGGCGCAAGTTCGAAACATTCGAATCCGGAGCCCGTCGCCGCGGTCGCTGACAAACCCTCAGCCCCGATACTTGGCGCGAGATATCGAACCAACGGCCACGGATTCTTCTCTTTGCGTTCAGCGACCGCCGCCTGTTAACTTGCAGAGATTCACCCGCATCAGGGCCTAACAGGACCTGTTATCGCGCATAAATCGCCTGTTATCGCTCAAAACAGGAAAGTGGATTTCGTCGCTGCAAGTTACGGTAATTTCGAGACTATTCGGCAACCAAGGGCGTAGACACTGCGCTCTGGCCCTGTTTCTGCATCGAAAACCGAAAAAACTCCCTGTTCCCATGAAACTCCACCTCCCTGCGGGCTGCCGGAGACCGGGTCGTGCGAAGTGCGTCAAAGGCCGGGATCCAGCGCGCCGTTGATCCGCCAGGAACCGGTTTTGGCGACAAAAGTCCGCCTGTTACTGGCGGTTGGCCACTGTCGTGGCAGCAAGCGAGCAATGGTAGGGGTGGCTGGCGGAAGCGGTGGGATTCGAACCCACGGTACGGTTCCCCGTACGCTAGTTTTCAAGACTAGAGCCTTAAACCACTCGGCCACACTTCCATACCAACCGCCCGCCGCCACTCACTGCCAGTCGGCGCGGCGGGAGGTCGGGGGCGGCCCCAGGGCAAAGCCCAGGGCCACATGTCGTAACCACATTCCGGCGTCCTCGTCCAGCGCTGACGAAACGGACAGCAATAAGCCGTCATCCGAACACAAGACACCGTCAGTAGGTGCCCAGGACCGTGCAGCTACAAAATATGACCGTTTGGCGGGCGATTTCCGCTGATCGTGACCAGATTGGCATGCCTCCGCCCTTCCCACGGCCGCAGCAAGGCAGTATGATCATGCGGAAGGCAGGCGGAACTGTGGTCAAAAAGGCGGGCAACGCCTCGGGGTAATGGCCCATACCACAGGTGGTTCATTTAGAAAGCACGGCAACCAGACCGTGTGGCACCGAGGGCGGAAGATGGCAAGAGCGGTAGTCCGGGGTATTGTTTTCGGATTGGCAACGACGGGTCTCCTCGTCGGTTGCGTCGACGGCAGCGGCACGGGGGGGTCGGCAGAAGGCCCGGGCCTCGCCGCCCCGGCGTCCAAGAAGGCGGGCGGCAACCGCGAGGTCGAAGCACCCGAGGTTTTCCAGGCCACCGACAGCGCGCTTTGGGACGGTCGCCCCTCTCTCGGCGGCATCTGGGTCGCTTCGCCCGAAGTCACGAACCCCGAACGCGTGGTGATGTTCAACCCAGCCACCGGCAAATCGGTCAACGGCGCGCTCTTCCGGCGCGAGCGGGAAAACCCCGGTCCGCGCCTGCAGCTTTCCTCTGACGCTGCCGAAGCGCTTGGCATCCTCGCAGGCCAGCCGACCGAGATCCAGGTGACTGCGGTCAGGAAGGAAGAGGTCGAAGAACCCGCCGCCGCCGAAGAAGCCACTGCAGCGGCCGACACCGATCCGGCCGCCGAACCCGCGGCCGATGGCGACGCGGCAGCAATCGCCTCGGCGGCACTCGATGCCGTCGACGCCGGTGCAGCCGCCCCGGCCGCAGACGCCGCCGCAGTCGCAGCCGAAGGAACCGACGCCGCAGCAGCCGCAGCCCTTGCGGCTGGCACGGCTCTGGCCGTTGACGAAAAGCCCAAGCGCAAGACCTGGAAAGAACGCCGGGCCGAGGCGAAGGCCGCCCGCGAGGCGAAGAAGAAGGCCGCCGCCGAAGCAAAAGCCGCCGAAGAAGCCGCCGCCGCCGGAATCATGGTCGAAGGCGAAGCCCCGACCGCAACGGCCGACACGGCTGGCGTCGCTGCAATCGAATCCGCCCCTCTCGATGCCCGAAGCGCCGAACCGGCAACGGAAGCCTCCGGGAACGAACCGGCCAAGGCCACCGCCGCAGCCGAGCCAGAGGTCCCGCCGACGGCGGCAGCAGGCGCCAGGCCAATCCAGGTCGCCTCGTTCTCCAAGGAAGACAACGCCAAGCGCGCCGCCGAGGCTCTGGCCAAGATCGGCATCACCGCGACCCCGCAGAAGTCCGAGCGGAACGGCAAGGCGGTCTGGGGTGTCGTCGTGATGGGCGATGACGCCATGCTGAAAAAGATCAAGGACGCCGGTTTCGCCGACGCCTATTTCCTGACCTGACCTCTCCGGAAGCCCGCCCATGATCCACCGCCTGCGCACCGCCCTGATCCTTGTCGCCCTGGCGCTCGCCGCCCTGCCCGCCCGCGCCTTCGAGACGTCGGCAAGTGCTGCCTGGGTCTACGACATGACCACCGGCACCGTGCTCATGGACAAGAACGCCGACCAGCCGCTTCCCCCGGCCTCGATGTCGAAGCTCATGACGATCAACATGCTCTTCGAAGCGCTGCGCGACGGCCGCGTCACGATGGAGACCGAGTTCGCCGTCTCCACCCGCGCGAAAGCCATGGGCGGCTCGACCATGTTCCTGCAGGAAACCGACCGCCCCACGGTCAGCGACCTGATCCACGGCATGATCGTGAACTCCGGAAATGACGCCTGCGTCGTCGTGGCCGAAGGGCTTGCCGGGACCGAAGAGGCCTTCTCGGCGCAGATGACCGAACGTGGCCGCGCGCTTGGAATGACCAATTCGGTCTTCCTGAACTCAAGCGGTTGGCCCGCCCCCGGCCACCAGATGTCGATGCGCGATCTTGGCATCCTCGCCCAGCACCTGATCGAGGATTTCCCCGAATACTACCCGGTCTTTGCCGAGACCGAGTTCAGTTACAAAGACCGCGCGCCCGAAAACCGCTTCAACCGCAACCCCCTTCTCGATCTCGGCATCGGTGCCGACGGGCTGAAGACCGGCCACACGCAAGAGGCCGGCTACGGCCTTGTCGGCAGCGCCAAGCAGGGCGACCGCCGCATCATCTTCGTCATCACCGGCCTCGCCTCCGATGAGGCCCGCGCCGATGAGGCCGAGCGGATCGTCGGCTGGGCCTTCCGGCAGTTCTCGGAAAAGACCGTGGCCAAGTCAGGCACCCGCGTGGCCGAAGCCGAAGTCCACCTCGGCGACGCCGACACCGTGGGCCTCGTCCCAGCCGAGGACATCAGCCTTCTGGTCCCCGCCCTCGTCCAGGACCAGATGACCGCCGAGGTCGTCTACAACGGCCCCCTCCTCGCCCCCGTCATCAAGGGCTCCCCCGTGGCCGAGCTTATCGTTCACGTCCCCGACCTGCCCGACCGCCGCGTTCCGCTCGTGGCCGAAAGCGATGTCGGCACCGCGGGGTTCCTGAAACGCCTCACCACCGCCGGCTGGTCCCTTTACGGCCGCTACATCGGGTCCCCGGCCAGCTGAATGCCCGGCCTTTTCCTCAGCTTCGAAGGCATCGACGGCTCCGGCAAGTCGACGCAAGCCCGCCGTCTGGCCGATACGCTCCGCGCCAAGGGCCACACTGTCACCCTCACCCGCGAACCCGGCGGCAGCCCCGGCGCCGAGGAAATCCGCCGCCTCGTCCGAGAAGGCGCCACCGACCGCTGGTCCCCCGAGACCGAGATCCTCCTCTTCACCGCCGCCCGCCGCGACCACCTGGAAAAGACCATCCGCCCCGCCCTTCAGCGCGGCGAGATCGTCATCACCGACCGCTTCGCCGATTCCACCCGCGTCTTCCAGGGCGTGACCCGAGGCGACCTCACCGCCACAGTCGACCGCCTGCACGACCTGATGATCGGCATCGAGCCCGACCTGACCCTCCTCATCGACCTCGACCCCGCCCTAGGCCTCTCCCGCGCCACCGCCCGCGCGGGGAAGGAACTGCGGTTCGAGGACATGGGGCTGGCGTTTCAGGAAAAGGCCCGGGAGGGGTTTCTGGCGCTGGCTAGGGCGCAACCCCGGTTCCGGGTGATCGACGGCGATGCTAAGCCGGAAATGGTCGCGGAACGGGTCTGGGAAACGGTCGTGGCGCGTCTCAGGACCGCGTGACAGCGAAATGCCGCGCTGTAGCAATCAGTGTTTCAGCTTTGGCGTGCGCGCCGCCATGCTCCGGGTCCTTCACCATTTGACCGTGAGAACGTCCGCGTGAAATGGCTCTGGTCTGCGAACCCGCAGTCAAGGGCGATAGCCGCAAGGTCGCGTTGCGAGGCCAGCAGCAGATCCTTTGCCAGCGCGATCCGGCGTATCTGCAGCCAATTATGAGGGGTCGTACCGACGGACGTCTTGAACGCCCTCGAGAAATGGGCCAGCGACAGACCACATTTGTCGGCAATATCCTGCAGCGAAATCGACTTCGACAGGTTTGCGGCAATGAACTCCTTGGCGCGGCTCTCCTGCCAGGGCGCCAATCCACCCTGGCGCAGCACTGACTTTGCCATCCCGCCATAGGCTTGCGCAAAATGGGCGGCAAGGCCCAGCATGACGTGATCCTGCAATAGCCGCGCAGACTGTCCGGGCGCGGCGAGGGCATCCAGAATGTAGTCCTGCAGACGGCTGACGATGGGATCATGCGTTCTCCACCCATCCGGCGCGGTAAGCGTGGAGATCGGTCGCGCCCCGGCATCCTCGGCGATCTCGTCGAGGGCCAGTTTCGGGATATGGAACATCAGAGTATCGACCGCATGGGTCAACCTGCCATGTGGCTCCTCGCCAAGATCGAAAATACTCAGCGTCGCGCGCGGCGCCGATTCCGCGGGGGTGTATTTCCCGTCGACCCAGAAATCATGGGCGGGATGCGCCCGCAGCTGGAACAGGATGACATGGGCGTCGTCGGCGGGCATGCCAGCGATCAACCCGTCCTCGACGTTGCTCGGGGCAAAGCGCGTGACGCTTAGCGCCGCATTGCGGGTCGGCGTAACCAGCCGGGGGCCATCACCGGGGAAACGGGGGCCGGGCAGCTTCGTGTTCTTTTTGCTGGCGAAAGCCATGCATGCCGTCCTTTTGGTGGATGTTTGATATCCAGAGGTGCAGAACGGGCGCTGCGCACGTCTTAGCACGCATCCACCGGCAGCGTTGGCTTGATGTTGCGTTGCTATCCTGTCGGCACCTCTCCGCTTGGCCCACGGGTGCCCAAGGACATTATTGGTCCGGGAAGCAACCGTTGCGTGGGAACGGGCAGCGCAGGTTTCCCCGCGCTGTCCTTGATCGCTCAGGCACTAATGCCGGGGCCCAGAATTTTGCTGCCAAACGTCTCTGCCAGCGCCACAAAAGCATCCGGGCTCAGGCCCGCGAGGTTCGAGAACAGCTTTTCGATGCCGCCGGGCGTGAACATCGTCCGCATCCGCGCCGGTTTGCCGGAAAGATTGGCCCAGGTGTGCGCCGTCCCTGCCGGGATGACGACAATTGTGCCTGCAGACCCCTCGAACCGATCGTCGCCGTTCACGAAGGTAATGACACCCTCAAGCACGACGAAAACCTCCTCCTCGACGTGGGAATGCAGCGGCGGGCCCGCCTCTGGTGCGATATCATGCTCCATGATCGTATAGCGACCACCCACCATGTCGGAAGGGATCCGGACTGTCGCGCTTTCGCCAGGGACAACGTCGAACCATACCCCGTCTTCCGGTCGGGCAACGACTGCGCCGTTGAGTGCGCCGCCCGTCGCCGCCCGGTTCGATGATCGTAAGTCCTGAGTGTTCATAATGAGTTCTTTCCATTGTCGTGTCTGTGCGGGTCTGAAGATGTGACGTCGCAAGACATCCAATCGGCCCTCACGAGGCCCCGATCATCGGCACCTCTTGTGCTGGTTTAGACGTGAGGGTCCCAGATTGATTGACGAATCCGAGCTTCCTTGGACCGATCATGCGGTTCTCTGCACCACCTGATTGATGGGCTGCTGCTCGTTTTCGGGATATGATGAGGGACGTAGAGTACGGGCGGCAAATGGCACATCCCGTAAGCCCTCGCGCCTTCCCACAAACTCCCCCAGAAACCCCTAACAAATCCTTACCGCCCACCTAACCCTCTGAAATCCCTTACCCCACCCCCTTGTCCCACCGTGGGACACCTCACCTGCCCCCTTTACGGCCCCCGCCCGGCGCGGCATACCCCTCCCATGGCCGAGCCCCTCCCCGAACCCGACCGCCTCGAAGGCGCGCCCCACCCAAGGGAGACCGGCACGCTTTTCGGCCATGCCGGGCCGGAAGCCGAGTTCCTTGCGGCCTTCACCTCCAGCCGCCTCCACCACGCCTGGATGCTCACCGGACTGAAGGGCGTTGGCAAAGCCACCCTCGCCTGGCGCCTCGCCCGGTTCCTGCTCGCCACCCCGGAAGACGACGGCGGAATGTTCGCGGCCCCACCGCCAACCACCGTTGACGTCCCTCCCGACCATCCCATCGCCCGCCGCCTCCTCCAGCTGGCCGAGCCCAGGAACTTCCTCCTCCGCCGCGGCCCCAACGAAAAGGAAACCGCCCTATCCCAGACCATCTCGGTCGACGAGGTCCGCCGGATGAAATCGTTCTTCACCCTCTCCGCCACCGACGGCGGCCGCCGCACCGCGATCGTCGACAGCCTTGACGAGATGAACACCGCCGCCGCCAACGCGCTTCTGAAACTTCTCGAAGAACCGCCAGAGAAAGTCACCTTTTTCCTGATCGCCCACCAGCCCGCCCGGCTCCTCCCCACCATCCGCTCCCGCTGCCGCGAGCTCCGTCTTGCCCCCCTAAGCCCGCAGGACCTCGCCGACGCCCTGACCCAGGCCGGCGGCGAGATCGCCCCCGAAGACCGCACCGCACTCGCCGAGCTTTCCGGCGGCTCGGTCGGTGAGGCCTTCCGCATGACGAACCTCGAAGGCCTCAAGCTCTACACCGCCCTCACCCGCCTCTTCTCCACCCTGCCCCGCCTCGACCGCCCGCAAGCCCTGGCCCTCGCCGACCTCGCCGCCGCAAAGGGCGCCACCGAGACCTTCGACCTCCTCGTCACCCTGATCGACCTCTTCCTCGCCCGCCTCGCCCGCCATGGTGCCACCGGCGATATCCCACCCGAAGCGGCCCCCAACGAGGCCCAGCTTCTCGCCCGCCTCTCCCCCCACCCCCATGCCGCCCGCGCCTGGGCCGAGCTTGCCCAGACCCTCTCCGCCCGCGCCCGGCGCGGCAAGGCGGTCAACCTTGACCCTGCGGCGCTTCTGATGGATATCCTCCTGAAGGTCGACGAGACGGCGGGTTCCCTCGCCCAAAGGTAGCCCCGCATGCCCTCCTCCCTCCCGGATCTCGTCGACAGCCACTGCCACCTCGACTTCCCCGATCTTGTTGGAGAAATCCCCCAGATCATTGCCCGCGCCGCAGCCGCCGGGGTTACCCGGATGGTTACCATCTGCACCCGGCTCAAGAACGAACCCAAGGTCCGCGCAATCGCCGAGGCCTACCCCGAGGTCTTCTACGCCGCCGGCACCCACCCGATGAGTGCCGCCGAAGAACCCCTTGCAAGTGTGGAGGAACTTGTCACCCTCACCCGCCATCCCCGGATGGTCGGGATCGGCGAGACGGGCCTCGACTACCACTACACGGTAGACTCGAAAGCCATCCAGCAAACCTCGCTACGCATCCATATCGAAGCCGCACAAGAGACCGGCCTCCCCCTCATCATCCACGCCCGCGACGCCGATCATGACATGGAGGCGATCCTGGCCGAAGGCATGGCGAAGCGGCCCTTTACCTGCGTGATGCACTGCTTCTCCTCCGGTCCCCGCCTCGCGGAAGCAACGCTGGAGATGGGCTTCACACTCTCGATCTCCGGCATCGCCGCCTTCCCCAAAAGCCAGGACCTCCGCGACATCTTCGCGAAAGCCCCGCTCGACCGGCTGATCCTGGAGACCGACAGCCCCTACCTCGCGCCGCCGCCGTTCAGAGGCAAGCGGAACGAACCGGCCTATGTCGCCCATACGGCCCGCGCCCTCGCCCCCCTCTTCGGGCTAAGCCTTGAGGCCTTCGCCGCGCAAACCACCGCCAATTTCGACCGCCTCTTCCCCCGCGTGAGAGGAGCAGCCTGATGGCCCGGCTGCGGTTCACCATCCTCGGCTGCGGCTCGTCGGGGGGTGTGCCCCGCATCGGCAATCTCTGGGGTGCCTGCGATCCGGCCAACCCCAAGAACCGCCGGACGCGCTGCTCGCTTCTGATCGAACGGCTGTCCGAAGCCGGTACCACCCGCGTCCTGATCGACACCTCGCCCGACATGCGCGAACAGCTCCTCAGGGCCGACGTCGCAGCGCTCGACGCGGTCGTCTATACCCACAACCACGCCGACCACGTACATGGGCTGGACGACCTGCGGCAGATCGTCATCCACAACCGCCGCCGCCTGCCCGTCTGGGCCGATCCGCCGACACAAGAGGCACTGTTCGCACGGTTCGGCTATGCCTTCGTCCAGCCGGAGGGCTCGTCCTATCCGTCGATCTGCGACATGCACACGATCAAGGGGCCTTTCACCATTGACGGTGACGGCGGCGAAATCAGCCTTACGCCGTTCCGGGTCGAGCATGGCGATATCGAAGCCCTGGGGTTCCGCATCAGGAATGTCGCCTATCTGCCTGATGTATCAGCCGTTCCAGACGACGCTCTGCCTGCGCTTCAGGGGCTCGACCTCTGGATCCTGGACGCGCTCCGCCGTCACCCGCATCCAACGCACTTTCACCTGGCCGAGGCCCTGGACTGGATTGCGCGGATGCAACCCCGCGCGGCAATCCTCACGAACATGCACAACGACCTCGACCATGCGACGGTCGAAGCGGAAACGCCCGACAACGTAGCTGCCGCCTATGACGGGCTTGTCGTCGAGATCGAGGACTGACATGCAGGCCCTGATCGAGGTGATCCTGCCGGTCTTTCTCGTGATGGCCGCAGGATACGGGGCAACACGCGCCGGGTGGTTGCAGTCCGAGGCGATCGACGGTCTGATGCGCTTTGCGCAAGGGGTCGCCGTGCCTTGCGTCCTGTTCCTTGGCGTGGCGCAACTGGACCTTGCCCGCGACATTCAGCTTGAGCCCTTCCTGGCCTTCTACACTGGGGCCTTTGCCTGCTTCATCCTGGGCTGCCTCGGCGCGCGGTTCCTCTTTGGCCGTCCAGGCCCGGATTGCGTGGCAATCGGTTTCGCCTGCCTCTTCTCCAACACTCTGCTCCTTGGTCTGCCAATCACCGAACGGGCCTATGGACCTGACGCCCTGACCACGAATTACGCCCTTATCGCGCTTCATTCGCCGCTGATGTACGCGTTCGGCATCACCGCGATGGAGGTCGTGAAGTCCCGTGGCCTGGGCCTGGCCATGCCGCGCGTCCTGCGGCAGATCGGTCTGGGCCTGGTGACCAATCCGCTGATCATCGGGATCACAGCCGGTTTCGCGGTCAACATCTTTCAGCTGCCCGTGCCTGGTGTGGCCTGGGACGCCGTCACGATGATCGGCACGGCCGGCATTCCCGCCTCGCTCTTCGGGCTGGGCGGCGTCCTCACCCGCTACCGGCCCGATGGCGACCTCCGGATTGTCGCGATGGTGACCGGTTTGTCGCTGATCCTGCACCCGGCGATCACCTACGGGCTTGGTCAAGGAGCACTGGGGCTGACGACGCCAGAGCTTCGCTCTGCCACCCTGACGGGTGCCATGCCGCCCGGTATCAACGCCTATCTTTTCGCCAACATGTATGGCGTCGGAAAGAAAGTCGCCGCGACCTCGGTCCTGATTGGAACTGTCCTTGCAGTGGTGACCGCCTGGTTCTGGCTGGGCGTCCTGCCTTAAGGCCACCGCTCCTCGATGGTCTTCGACCACTCGTCGCTGCACCCTTGCGAGGAGGAGACGAAGTCGAACGACGAGCCGCCCCCTACCGCCCCGTCACACCCCGCAGCCGATCCGACCGGCGCCGCAAAAGCTCCACCGTCGCCAGCAGCAGGACCGAGATCACCACCAGGATCGTTGCCACCGACAGGATCGCCGGGTTGATCGCGTCCCGCATCCCGGTGAACATCTGGCGCGGGATTGTCTTCTGCTCGGGTCCCCAGATGAACAGAACCGCCACCACCTCGTCGAACGAGGTGACAAAGGCAAAGAGCGCACCCGAGATGATTCCAGGCAGGATCAGCGGCATAATGACCCGAAAAAAGACCGTCTGCTGGTTAGCCCCCATCGACTGCGCCGCGCGGATAAGGGACTGGTCAAAGCCCGATAGCGTCGCAGTAACCGTTATGACGACGAAAGGAATGCCCAGCACCGCATGGGCCATTATCGCCCCCAGATAGGAATTCACCAAGCAGCCCTTGTCTGACAAGAACGTCCCGACCGCCGCACCAAGCGAGTTGTCCAGCGGCACACAGGCCTGAGCGAAGAAAAAGCTCATCCCCACCGCCACGATGATAATCGGCACAATCATCGGGCTGATCAACAGCGCCATGATCAGCCGCCGATTGGGCATTTCGGGTCGGGAAAGCCCCAGCGCCGCGATAGTGCCAAGGGTAGTCGCCAGGATCGTCGCCCAGAGCCCAACCCAAAGCGAGTTCTTCGCCGCGACTACCCAGGTCGACCGCTCCCACACAGTCCACCACCAGTCACTATCGCGTGGCGCCTCGGCGGTCGGGTGGCCGAACGTCAGTAGCGTGTCATACCACCGCAGAGAGTAGCCTTCGGGATCGAAAGACAGCATTTTCGGCGTGAAGGTAAAGTACGGCTCGGCGTTGAACGAAAGCGGGATCACGATCAGCACAGGTGCGATCAGGAAGACGAAGACCAGCGCGCAGATCACCAGATAGGTATAGTGCCAGACGCGTTCCAGCGGCGAAGCATAGGTGGGAAGGGCCATGGTCTTCTCCTTACCCGAGCTTCAGCCGGTCGATGCCGATCAGCCGGTCATAAAGCCAGTACAGCATCAGGATCGCGACCAGCAGCATCGCGGCGATGGCGGCGGCCAATGACCAGTTCGACTTCGTCATGTGGAAGCTGATCAGGTTGGAAATCAGCTGGCCATCTGCCCCGCCGACCAGTGCCGGGGTGATGTAGTAGCCCACCGCCAGGATGAAGACGAGAAGCGAGCCAGCGGCGATTCCGGGCAGGGTCTGCGGCAGATAGACCCGGCGGAACGTGGTCCAGCTCGTTGCGCCGAGGGACCGGGCGGCGCGGGCGTATGACGGCGGGATAACCCGCATCACTGAATAGAGCGGCAGGATCATGAACGGCAAAAGCACATGCGTCATCGCGACGATCGTGCCGGTCATGTTGTACATCATCGACAGCCGGCCCCCGTCGCTGATCAGGCCAAGGCCGACCAGCAGGTCGTTGACCACCCCCTGCTCCTGCAGAAGCGCGATCCAGGCCGACGTGCGGACAAGAAGCGAAGTCCAGAACGGCAAGAGGACAAGTATCATCAGCAGCGAGGACTTCGACATCGGCAGCGTCGCCAGCAGATGCGAGACCGGAAAGGCCAGCAGAAGGCAGATCACCGTGATGAGGCCCGAGATCAGGAAGGTCTTGAAGAAGAGGTAGAGGTAGATCCGCTCGTTGTCCTCGCCCCGTGCCCAGCCATCATCGCCAAGCTTCATGTCCGAGGCGACCTTGTAGAACTCGGCCGTGTAGACGTGGCTTGCCGAGGCCATCCCGCGCCAAAGCGCGGGCATGGCCCATTCGGCGTCCACCGCGATCAGCGCCTCCTTGTAGGGCGGCTGCAGGTCCTTGGCCGCACGGGCCCCGCCCTTGAAAAGCGAGATCGTACCGGGGACGGAATAGTTGATGCGGGTGCCCGCGATGCCGGTTGTCCGCTGTTCCTGCATCCGGGCCAGGTCCTGCACCAGTGCTGCATAGGCCGCTTCCGGTGGGTTGGCGGGGTCGAAGCCACGGTTCTCCTGGAACCAGGCGACCAGCGCCGGGGCCGAGTTCGCGAAACCGTCATGCTCGAAGGACCGCTTCAGCATATAGCCGATGGGCACCAGAAACGTCAGCAGGACGAAAAGCAGGAGCGGCAGCACCAGAAGGAACGCGCGGCGCTTGGCACGGACCTGGGCTGCGGCCAGGGCTGCCTTCAGCGGTCGGCCGTCAGCCGTTTTGAGAAGTTCGGGGGTGGCCTCGGCCATGCCTGCCTCGACGGTAAGGGGCCGGGCGCGAACACCGCGCCCGGCCGGTCTTGATTACTGCGACAGCCAGGCCTGGAAGCGCTCGTTCAGCTCTGCGTCATGGTCGACCCAGAACGTGGCCGAGGTTTCCAGCGCATTCCCAAGGTTTTCCGGAGCCGTCGGCAGGTGCGGCGCCATCACGGTCTTGCCATCCTTGAAGATCAGCTCTTCCTTCATCGAGGACTTGCGGGCCGGACCATACGAGATGTTCTGCGCCTGCGCGCGCAGCCCCTCGGTCGAGGTCGCGTACTTGATGAACTCCATCGCCAGATCCTTGTTCGGCGCGCCCTTCGGCACGACGTACATTTCGTTCTCGTAGATCTGGCCGTCCCACACGATGGTGAACGGTTTACCTTCGCCGATCGCCGCGTTGAAGATACGGCCGTTATAGGCGGTGGTCATGACCACTTCGCCGTCCGCCAGAAGCTGCGGCGGCTGGGCACCCGCTTCCCACCAGACAACTTCCGACTTGATCGTGTCGAGCTTGGCGAAGGCACGGTCCACGCCTTCCGGCGTGTCTAGGACCGCGTAGATTTCGCCGACCGGAACGCCATCGGCGATCAGCGCGAATTCCAGAACGGCCTTGGCGCCCTTCTTCAGGCCGCGCTTGCCGGGGAATTTCGTCAGATCGAAGAAGTCGGCGGCAGTCTTCGGTACGTTGTCGCCCGTCAGCTTCGAGCTGTCATAGGCGAATACGTTCGACCAGATGTCGGTCGAGACACCGCACTCAGTGACCGCACCGGGAAGGAAATCCTCGGTCGCGGGCGTGCCATCGGTGCCAGCCGGCAGGGTGGACGCATCGATCGGCTCAAGCATGCCTTCGTCGCACAGGCGGATCGCGTCGGCATATTCGACCGAAGCGACGTCAACGGTGACGTTCCCCGCTTCGACCATCGCCTTGATCGCCGGGGCCGGGTTGTCGCTGTCGACCATGACAGCCGCATTTCCGGTCGCCGCTGCCCAAGGCTTCACATGGGCTTCCGTCTGGGCTTCGCCGTAGGCGCCGCCCCAGGACATGACCGTCACGTCAGCATTCGCCGCAAAGGCGAAGCTGACCAGAGCGGTCGTAAGGATGAGGGTCTTCTTCATGTTATCACTCCCTGTTTCGGTTTACTGGTCACTGGCCGGTTGCCCGGCCCTTCATCAAGGGTCCAGCGCGCGGGCATCCTGGGGATGCCAGCCCACCTTGATCTTCTGGCCGGGCTCCAGCTTAGTCTGCCCCAGCGTGTTGCGCATCTTCATCACGAAGTCGTCAGACCCCGCGACTTTCAGGACCGCGCGCAGGATGTCGCCCATATAGATGACCTCGATCACCTCGGCGTCGATCGTGTGGGCGCCCGCGGGCATCATCTCGGGCTTGAACTCCACCCGTTCGGGGCGGATCGAGACCAGCGTCTGCCCGCCCTTCTCCCGCGCCTGAACGGCAGTGGCGTCGATGAGTTCCCCGGTCGTCAGACGCACCAGCGCCTTGTCGCCGTTCAGCTGCTCGATCACGCCGAGGAGCTTGTTGTTCTCGCCGATGAACTGGGCGACGAAGCTGTTGTCGGGCCGTTCATAAAGGTCGGACGGGGGCGCAAGCTGCTGGATGCGGCCATCGTTGAAGACAGCAATCCGGTCGGACATCGTCAGCGCCTCGCCCTGATCGTGGGTGACGTAGACGACCGTGATCCCCAGCGATTCATGCAGATGCTTGATCTCGAACTGCATATGCTCCCGCAGCTGCTTGTCCAACGCACCCAGAGGCTCGTCCATCAGCACAAGCTTCGGGTCAAAAACCAAAGCCCGCGCCAGGGCGATCCGCTGCTGCTGGCCACCCGAAAGCTGGGCCGGGCGGCGGTTCGCGAAGGCGCCCATCTGCACCATGTCCAAAGCCCGCTTGATCTTCGCATCGCGCTCGGACTTGCCCATGCCGCGAACTTCCAGTGGAAAGGCCAGATTCTCGCCCACTGTCATGTGCGGGAAGAGCGCATAGTTCTGGAACACCATCCCGATCCCGCGCTTGTGCGGCGGGACCTGGTTGATCGGCTTGCCATCGAGCCTGATCTCGCCATGGGTCGCGGTCTCGAACCCCGCGAGCATCATCAGACAGGTCGTCTTGCCCGACCCCGAGGGCCCGAGCATGGTCAGAAACTCACCCTTCGCAATCGAAAGGTTCAGGTCCTTCACGACCAGACTGACGCCGTCATAACTTTTCTGAACATGCTCAAACGCGACGAAGGCGTCGTTTCGGGGCTCAACCGTCACCCGTGTCTCCCTGATGGCTCGGGCGCTTTGCGCCTTCTGTTGAAGTCCGACTAAACCGAAACGCCCGCGCCATTGCAATGCTATTTCGCCCAAGGACCCGACAATCCCCATTTGCGGGAAAATCGGGCAGGAAAGCGGCCTCTGAGAAGTCGATTGGGCGGAATATCGGGCGATGCCGGGAAGGTTTCCAAAGCTCCTGCGGCGTTGGCACCACAAAGGCGAAGGGGGCGAGGGGGTTTCGTTCCCGCGCCCTGCGCTTTGCCCGTCAGACCGTGGTGCCGATGCAGATCTCCTGTCAGGGCGCCGTCCGACGGCCCCGTCTCTGCCGCACCAAAACAACCAGAATGACTGGCACGATGACACTCGCAACCAAGGCGAACCCCGCCCAACCCTGATCGGGGAACAAGACCATGCCCATGCGGCGGTCGGGTGCCAGGGTGAACAGGCCCGGAACGATGATGCCAAAGACGTAAAGCGTCCGCATCATGCTGCTATGCGCTGCAGTCCGGCCAGCGCGGGCATGGCGGACACCGTCCCAAAGACCTAAAAGCGTCAGCACCGAAAGCACATGAATTACCGAGAACGGCCCGATTGTGCGGGTCTCGTTGATCCAGAACGAACTTACAGCAGTCAGCGCCATGGCCAACACCCAGACGCGACCCAGAACGCGGTGCCAGACATCCCGACTGCGCCTTAGCAAAACGATCGGCCCCAGCAACACAGCAAGCAAAGCAGCGGCAACATGCAGCTGGATGATGGGCGGGGCGTCCAACAGGGGCGTCAGCGTCAATGTAAGTCTCCTCGTAATGTCAGCCCGCTTTGCGGCGGCTTTCCAGCATGTTACGCCCGGTCCAATTGCCGGGCCGTGCCCTCCGATCAACCGGCCTTTCGTGAACGACGGATCCGCTTCGTGACCGACCACCCTTTGCCATTCGCGCTACGTGAACTGCGGGCGCATTTCCGTCGCCCCGTCGTGGTCGCGGCGCTGGCGGGAATCGCGGTCGTACTCGCCGTTGCCGGGCCGTTTGAGGCGCTGCAGCGCATCCCCTTCCTTGGGCGACTGGGCTATTGGGTGGCGGTTGTCGTGGCCACCTATGGGGTGGGGTTTTTCGTAAGCGGCCTGGTCCACTTCGTGATGCGAGAGAGAGCGCCGGTGCTGCGTGGCGCGCTCTCGGTTCTGGCCATGAGCCTGGCCGTCACCCCGCTCCTCATTTTGCTGAACGGTGGCGTCGGCATGTGGCCGGATACATTCAGCGAGGTGGCCTCCAGCTTTCTCATCGTGCTGGCCGTGTCGGCGGCGATGGAAACGGTCGGCGCAGTGGCCGAGGCAGAGCACCCGCCTGCAGAAGCTCGGACGCCAGCAATCCTGGACAGGCTGCCGCTGGAAAAGCGCGGGGCACTCGTGTCCCTTTCGGCGCAAGATCACTACGTCGACGTGGTGACGACAAAAGGACGCGAGATGCTGCTGATGCGGCTTGGCGATGCGATCCGCGAGACCGCTGGCGTGGCAGGGCTGCAGGTGCACCGGGCGCACTGGGTGGCGCGCGACCAGATCGCACGGGTCGACAAACGCGGCGATGCGGCGGTTATCGTGATGCGGAACGGCACGGAAATTCCGGTCAGCCGGTCGGGGACAAAGGTTGTGCAGGACGCGGGCCTCTTGCCGTCGCGCAAGGCCGGGCGGTCGTGAAGGCCTTGGAGTGGACGCAAATCACGGGTCTCACGCGCCACCCCGAAACACCGGCCGCGATCAAGGATCACGTCACCACAAAGGCGAAGGGCGCGAGGGTTTTGCCCCCGCGCCCTTTGCTTTGCCCGTCGGACCATGGTGCGGATGAAAAGACTCGAACTTTCACTCCGGTTAAGGAACAGCGACCTCAACGCTGCGCGTCTACCAATTCCGCCACATCCGCACGTGGTCCGGCTCGGACGCCAGCTATCTAGCGGCAGTCGCGCAGGAAGAAAAGGGGCATTTTGTCAGCCCGGCTCTCCGCGGGATTTACGCAGCAGGCCGTCAAGGACACGCAGCTCGTCCGCAGTCATGTGCCCCAACTGCCGCTTGTGAAGTGCAATCATCGGTTCATCAAGCTCGGCCAGAAGCGCCTCTCCACGCTCGGTCAGCGCGACCCGAACGACCCGACGATCCTGCCGATCGTTCGCGCGGGCCAGCAGGCCATCGCGCTCCAGCCGGTCGAGCAGCCGGGTCACGTCTGCCCTGGGGTCAGTCATCTGCTCGCCGATGCGCGAGACGGGCAACCCGCCTGGGCCCCCGCGGCGGATGGCACGCAAGGCGTTGTATTGTTTACCCGAAAGGCCATGCGGATCCAGAAGGTCGGTCACCATCTGGCTCAGAACCTGGGCCGTCCGGATCAGGTTCAGATAGGCTTGCTGCTCCGGGACGAACGTACCGGTCTCCGCCACCACCAGTTCGGGTGTCTTGAACGGGTCCACTCCATTCCTCCTCAAGTAAATGTTAATAACGAATATCGTTGTAAACGATTATCGTTCCCTTGCCTGAGAATCCCTGAAAGCCTCCAGGCCGCTTGTCAACCTCTAGAGAGGAGACCGCCATGCTCGACGCCAATCGTCCGATCGCCAGCAAAGCACCGGAAACCGCCGGAACCACCGCCCGCTACCATGTCCTTGTCAGGTGGACGCATTGGCTCATGGCGGTCTGCTTCCTCTTCATGTGGGCCTCAGGGTATTGGATGCGGAACCAAATGCCATCCGACTCTCCCGCGCAGGAGACCCTTTACGACCTGCACAAGTCGGTCGGCGTCACGCTCATAGCCCTTCTGGCCATCCGGCTTTGCGCGCGGTGGCTATCTCAGGTTCCCGAACTTCCGTCGGCGATCCACCAGAGCGAGCGTCGTCTGGCCCTGATGGGGCATATGGGGCTCTATGTCCTGATCCTGTTCGGCCTGGTGACAGGCTGGGCGCTGACCGACTTCGGCGGCCACGGCGTCTCATGGTTCGGTGTAGCGATGCCGCAGGTCTTTCCCGTTCGAGAGCAGCTATTCGGCCTGACGCTTGATCCCCTTGCCAGCACAATCCATGCCTGGATTACCTATGGCCTCCTGGCCCTCGTCGCTGTCCACGTTCTGGCCGTGGTCAAGCATTGGCGGCGCGACCGCATCGATCTTCTGCCACGCATCGCGCTGAGGAAAAACGAAAGGAAGCCATAGGTCAGCCGTAAGACACGACCTCGATCTCGACCCCGTTCGTCTCCTGGAAGTAGAACCGTCGGCCCGGCTCATAGTCCGCATGGTTCCCCGGCACGAATCCCGCCCGCTTGACCCGCTCCTCGGTGGCGTCGAGGTCGTCCACGACAACGCCGATGTGATTGAGCCCGCCTTGCCTGCCGTAGTTGTCTTCCCTCGGCGACTCGGTCTTACCCGGACTGTAAAGCGCCACATAGGACGAACCGTCCCCCACATGCACCGACCGTCCGTTGCCCATCGCCGCGCCGGACCAGCGGACCTTCCAGTCGAAAAGCTCACATAGCGTCGCAGCCAGCGCATCCGGGTCCGCCACCGTGATATTCACGTGTTCAAGTCTTGTCATCTCGTCCTCCTTCCGGCCGCGACCTTCCGCGCGCCATTGCCAATGCCGAATCCCTGTGTAATTTCTCAAGTTAACTTGAGATCAAGGGGAATCGCGCCATGCCCCAGGGCCTGACCATCGGCGACCTTGCCGACCGCTCCGGCCTCGCCGTGTCGGCCATCCGCTTTTACGAAACCCACGGCATCGTCCTGCCGCTCCGCAACCAGGGTGGCCACCGGCGCTATGGCAAGGCCGACCTCCGCCGCCTCTCCTTTGCGCTGATCGCCCAGCGGCTCGGTTTTCCCCTGGCCGAGATCGCCCGCCATCTCGCCGCCCTGCCCGCCGACCGCGCCCCGGACCGGCAGGACTGGGAACGGATCGCGACCGGCTTCCGCATCCAGATCGACCAGCGCATCGCAGCGCTCCAGCAGCTTTCCGACAAGCTTGACGGCTGCATCGGCTGCGGCTGTCTGTCCCTCGACAAATGCAGCCTCTATAACCCCGCTGACCGGGCCGCCCGCAAGGGCATCGGCCCGCGCTACCTGATGGGCGACGGCCCCGAGGACACCGATGGTTGAATGGACCCACATCCCCGGGCTCGCCCCCTACGCCGAGACGCTTGCCGCCATGGAAGCGCGGGCCGAGGCGATCGCCCGTGGCGAGGCGGATGAGGCGATCTGGCTTCTGGAACACCCGCCGCTCTACACCGCCGGAACCTCGGCCAA
>NZ_JBOFBI010000300.1:0-7924 GCF_051645465.1 Tabrizicola sp.
GGCCCACATTCCGGCCAACCGTCGCGGGGTGGAGCAGCCCGGTAGCTCGTCAGGCTCATAACCTGAAGGTCACAGGTTCAAATCCTGTCCCCGCAACCAGTCGTAACGTCCCTAGCCCGTCAGACCTGCAAACGCTCCACAGCACCGTCTGCCAGAGCCGCGTCAGACCCATAACCCGAAGCGTGAGACAGACAAGGAATTGATCCACCGGATCAATCCCCCGGCGAACGGTCCAAATCCCGTTCCCGCCAAACAGTCACCCCCCAAGCAGCCCGTTCGGGGCGCGCAACATCGGCCCCACTGGGGCCACCGTCGCCCGTCACCTCGTCAGCCTCATAGCCCGAAGGGTGAGAACGACAAGGAGACCGTTCAAAGCCGGGCAACGAAAACGGTTTTCAGTCCCTGCATCCCCGACCGATCGCTGACACAGCCCACCGGACTGCCCGGACGGTAACCATAGAAATGCAGTATTGACAGAATCGGCCCACGCATGACATCGATGTCATGACATCGGTGGCATAGCGGAAAAGCCACCCTCAGTTCTGTGCCTGTCGTTCCTGGGGAGGAGACTGCATGGCCACGATCTATGACGTCGCCCGCGCGGCGGGCGTGTCTCCGAAGACCGTCAGCCGGGTGCTGAACAGCGACGGCCCGGTCGGCGAAGCGACGCGGCTGGCTGTCGAGACGGCGATGCGCGAGCTTGGCTATGTCCGGTCGAACGCCGCACGCATGATGCGGGCGCAGAAATCAGGGATCATCGGGCTGATCACCGGGGCCATTTCGCCCAAGAACCGGCTGATGCACCAGCAGGGTCTGCCCGATCTCTTCATCGTCCAGGGCATCCAGCGCGCGGTGGCCAACGGCGGACTGACGCTGATGATCGCAGATACGGCCGGGCGGCAGGACCGCGTGCCCTATCTGGTCGACACGTTCCTTTCGCACCGGGTGGAGGGGCTGATCTACGTTGCCGAGTACCATCAGGAGGTCAGCCTCCCTCCGGTGCCCGCGGATACGCCGGTGGTTCTGGCCAACTGCTTCGACCAGCGCGGCACCCCGTCTTTCCTGCCGGACGACCGGCGCGGCCAGCATGATCTGGTGGCAAGGCTGATCGCGGCGGGGCACCGGCGGATCGCTTATCTGAGCCTGCGCCACGACATGGTGGCGGGCCAGCTGCGGCCCCTCGGCTACAAGGACGCGCTTGACCATGCGGGTATCGCCTTCGACCCCGACCTGATCACGCCGGTCGATTTCGATGCCCCGGACATCGGCCCGCAGCTTCTGTGGGACACCATCGACCGGATGCTCAAACTCGGCCAGCCGCCCACGGTTCTGTGCTGCGGCAACGACCAGATGGCGATGATGGTCTATGGTATCCTGCGGTCCATGGGGCGTAAGGTTCCCGAGGAAATCTCGGTCGCGGGCTATGACAACTACCGCGTGATTGCCGAGACGCTCTATCCGCCGCTGACGACGGTAGAGCTGTCCTACAATGCCATGGGGGTTCGCGCGGGCGAGCGCCTTCTGGCGCTGATTTCCGGCCAGGGCCGGGATGACCGGACCCCGACGCTTGTCGCCGGACCGGTCCATTGGCGCAATTCCGTGACGGAAGTGCGTCCTTCGAATATGCTGCAACTCAAAGCCGTCAGGGAGGAAAGAACATGACGACGATGAAATGGGTGGCCGGTGCCACCTTTCTGGCCTGGGGCTCTGTCGCCCAAGCGCAACAGACGCTGACCATGTGGTACCATGGCGCGGGCAACGAGGCCGAAGCGAAGGTGATCAACCAGGTCATAAGCGACTTCAACGCCAGCCAGACCGACTGGAAGGTCGAGCTGCAGAGCTTCCCGCAAGCGGCGTACAACGACAGCGTCAACGCGGGCGCGCTGGCCGGGACCCTGCCGGATATCCTGGACGTCGACGGTCCGGTCATGCCGAACTGGGCCTGGGCCGGCTACATGCAGCCGCTGACGATCGACGAAGCGAAGATCGCAAGCTTCCTGCCGGGCACCAAGGGCATGTGGGACGGCAAGCTTTACTCGATCGGGCTTTGGGATGCGGCGGTCGCGCTGGTGACCCGTCAGTCGCTGCTGGATGAGCTAGGTCTGCGCACGCCGACCGTGGATCAGCCCTGGACGAAGGACGAGTTCATGGCAGCACTCGACGCGGCCAAGGCCAGTGGCAAGTGCGAAGTCGCCTTCGATCCGGGCATGGCCTGGACCGGCGAATGGTATCCCTATGCCTTCGGCCCGTTCCTGCAATCCTTCGGTGGCGACATCGTCGACCGGTCGACCTACAAGACGGCAGAAGGCGCCCTGAACGGTGAAGCCGCGATCGCATTCGGCGAATGGTGGCAGGGTCTGTTCACTGGCGGCTATGCCCAGGCGATCCAGGACCCGGCCGACCGGGACGGGGGCTTTGCCGCGGGCAAATACTGCTTCTCGTGGAACGGCAACTGGGCGGCGCTTGGCGCGCTTGGTGCCTTCCCGGACACCGTTTTCCTGCCGGCACCCGACTTCGGCAATGGCCCGATCATCGGTGCGGCGAGCTGGCAGTTCGGTGTCTCGGCAACCTCGAAGCATCCCGAGGGGGCCAATGCCTTCATCGAGTTCGCCCTGCAGGACAAGTACCTGGCCGCGTTCTCGGACGGCATCGGCCTGATCCCGGCAACGCCTACCGCTGCCGAGATGACCGTCAACTACAAGGCGGGCGCGCCGCTTGCGGTCTTCTTCGAGCTGTCCGCCAAGCAGGCGCTCGTCCGTCCGGTGACGCCGGGCTACGTGGTGCAGGCGAAGGTCTTCGAGAAGGCCATGGGTGACATCGCCAACGGCGCTCCGGTCGCGGACACGCTGGACGCGGCGGTCGACGAGATCAACGCGGACATCGAGAAGAACAGCGGCTACGGTCACTGATCCGCTGATCGAACGCTGCTTTGGCCTGGGGGCGGTATCGCCGCCCCCGGTGCCCCCTCATAACCAACCGCACCCTGCGAGGTTGCCATGGCATCGAAGTTTGTCAGGTCTAACGGAACCGGCTGGCTGATGGCGGGACCCGCCTTCTTTCTGATGGTCACCTTCATCGTCATCCCCTTCATCTTCGCTTTTGTCCTGTCGTTCACCAACCAGCGCCTGGTCTCGGCCAACCCGACCGAGTTCACCGGCATGTCCAACTACAGCCAGCTCCTCGGGCTGAGCGTGCTTCGGATTGAGCCCCTGCGCGACGAAAGCGGTGCCGTGAAGATGACGGCGGAGGGCGAGCCGGAATATCCGGCGGTGCGAAGCTTTACCCGGAACAATCCGGATTATGCCCACCTGACCGGCATGCGCGAATGGTTCAGCTTCGGTGGAGAGACGAAGACGGTCATCCTTGCCCGCGACGTCGTGTTCATGACAGCGATCGTCAACACCTTCATCTTCGTGCTGGTCGTGGCCCCGGTCCAGGCCGGGCTGGCCTTGTGCCTCGCGCTCCTCATCAACCAGAAGCTTCGCGGCATGAACTTCTTCCGCGCGGTGTACTTCATGCCCGTGGTCGTCTCGATCGTCGTCGTCTCGCTGTTGTGGCGGTTCATCTATGACGGCGACAGCGGCCTTCTGAACAATCTGATAAGTGCCGTGACCTTCGGGGCCTTCTCCGGTACCGACTGGCTTGGCAACCCGTCCACGGCGCTTGGCGCGATCATCGCCATGTCCGTCTGGCAGGGGGTCGGCTTCCATATGGTGATCTGGCTTTCGGGCCTGCAGACGATCAGCCCCACGCTTTACGAGGCGGCGGCCATCGAAGGGTCGTCGAAATGGCAGACCTTCCGCTACGTCACCTGGCCCGGCCTCAAGAACACGGCCGTTCTGATCCTTATCGTCATCACGATGCAGGCGTTCTCGCTTTTCAGCCAGGTCGACGTGATGACCCAGGGCGGTCCGCTGGATAGCACGCAGACCATCGTCTTCCAGGCCGTCGAACGCGGTTATGGCAAGCAGGACATCTCGGGCGGATCGGCCATCTCGGTGATCCTGTTCGTCATCGTCCTGTCGATCTCGCTTCTGCAACGCTGGATTACGAGGGAGAAGAACTGATGGCCCAGATAGCCGACGACAACCACGGCCTTCGCCTGGCGGTTCGCTACGTGGTGTTGATCCTGATTGCGGTGATCTTCATCTTCCCGCTGGTCTTCATGCTGATGTCGTCCTTGAAGCCCGACCAGCAGCTCTTGCAGGACACAAGCTCGCTTCGTGCGTTCCTGCCGGTCGGGGATATCAGCCTGAACAACTACTATGCCGCGTTCGACCGGGCGCCGATCGGGACCTTTGTCTTCAACTCGATCCTCGTGACGGGGGTAACTGTCCTTCTGTCGCTTCTCCTGTGCTCCATGGCGGCGTTCTCGTTCGTGTTCATCGACTGGAGGGGCAGGAGCTTTGCCCTTGGCCTGATCCTGGCCACGCTGATCGTGCCGTTCGAGACCATCGCGATCCCGCTTCTCTTGTTTGTGTCGAAGCTGCCCTGGATCGGGATGGAGGGGCTGACCTGGGGGTGGCTCAACACCTATCGGGTGCAGATCGTGCCGATGATCGCCGATGGCCTCACGATCTTCCTGTTCGTCCAGTACTTCCGCGACCTGCCGGGCGAACTGGTCGAGGCCGCCCGGGTCGAGGGCGCAAGCTGGTGGCAGGTTTACCGGAAGGTCGTCATGCCTTTGGCTGGGCCGGTGCTGGCAACAGCGGCGATCCTGAAGTTCCTGGCCATGTACAACCAGTATCTCTGGCCGCTTATGGTGGTTCAGAACGAAAGCTACCGCCCGGTCATGGTGGGCCTGCAGTACTTCTTCCAGCTCAACATCGCGTGGGGCGAGGTCATGGCCTACCTGAGCCTGATCACCGTCCCGGTCCTCGCCTTCTATCTTTACCTGCAGAAGGCCTTCATCGCATCGATCGCCTCGACCGGCGTGAAAGGCTGAGGAGACCACAGATGGTACACGCAATCGCTGACCGATGGCTTTGGGACAGCTGGTACGCCAAGGACGGGGACACGTTCCACGGCTACTTCCTGCAGGCCCCGAAGTCGCTGATCGACCCCGAGCTGCGCCACATGAACGCCACCCAGCGGCATGCCGCGTCCAAGGACCTGATCCACTGGACCGACCTTGGCACCACGTTCGAGCCGCAGCGGAACGGTGCCGCCTGGGATGACAGCACGACCTGGACCGGATCGGTCCTGAAGGGTGACGACGGGCTTTGGCACCTCTTCTACACCGGCACGACCCATGCCGAGAAATCGCTTTACCAGCGGATCGGCCATGCGACCTCGACCGATCTGCACAACTGGACCCGCGTTGGCGACGGGCTCTGCCTCGACCTGACCGGCCCCAATGCCGAGTGCTACGAGAAAGACCACATGATCGGCCATTGGCACGACCGGGCGATGCGCGACCCCTGGGTCATGCGCGACCCGGACGGCAAGGGGTGGCTGATGTACTTCACCGCCCGCGCACCCGGCGTGCCCGAGCCGAACGCGGGCGGGGCCATCGGCTTTGCCACCTCGCCCGACCTGAAGACCTGGACCCTGCAGCCCCCGGTCTTCACGGGTGGCTTCGGCCAGCTGGAAGTGCCGCAGGTCTTCAATGTCGGTTCGACGTGGTACTGCCTTTTCTGCACCGGGTCGCGGCATTGGTCCAAACACTATCGCCTGCAGAACCCCGAGGCGCCGGTGTCAGGCACCCACTACCTGATCGCCGACCACCCGCGCGGGCCCTGGCGCATTGCCCCCGGCCCGTTCCTGGACGGGGCCGAACCCTGCCGCCGCTATGCCGCGCGCATTGTCGAGGGGCCGGACGGGCTTTCGATCCTGGGGTTTGCCGACCATGTACCGGGCGGCTTCGGCGGTTACATCATGGATCCTGAAACGGTCATCGTCGGCCCGAACGGCCTTCTCAACGTTCAACATCGCGCACATGCGGCGGAGTGATCATGGCACAAGTCTCTCTCAAGAACGTCACCAAAAGCTTCGGCAGCGCCCATGTGATCAAGGGCGTGGACATCGAGATCGACGACGGCGAGTTCTGCGTCTTCGTCGGGCCTTCGGGCTGCGGCAAGTCCACGCTTCTGCGCATGGTCGCGGGGCTTGAGGACATCACCTCGGGCGATATGCGGATCGGCGAAACCCGCGTGAACGACCTGCCGCCCAAGGACCGTGGGGTCGCCATGGTCTTCCAGTCCTACGCCATCTTCCCGCACATGACCGTGCGCGAGAACGTGGCGTTCGGGCTGACGATCAGCGGGGCATCGAAGGAAGAGAAAGAGGCCAAGGTCGCCGAGGCCGCGCGCATTCTGCAGATGGAGCATCTTCTGGACCGTCGCCCCTCGCAGCTTTCCGGCGGACAGCGTCAGCGGGTGGCGATCGGCCGGGCGATTGTTCGGAAGCCCAAGGTGTTTCTCTTCGACGAACCGCTCTCGAACCTCGACGCGGCGCTGCGCATGGACATGCGGATGGAGATTGGCAAGCTTCACCAGCAGCTTGGTGCCACGATGATCTATGTGACGCACGACCAGGTCGAGGCGATGACGCTGGCCGACAAGATCGTGGTGCTGAAGGACGGCCGGGTGATGCAGATCGGCGCGCCGATGGAGCTTTACCACAACCCGGCCAACCTGTTCGTGGCAGGCTTCCTGGGCGCACCTTCGATGAACTTCATTGAAGTGACGGTCAAGGGGGTCAACGGCGACAAGGCGCTGGTGTCGAACGAGGCGCTGGATCCGGTCGAGGTGTCGGGCAAGCGTGGCCCGTTCCAGGTCGGGCAGACAGCCCTTCTGGGTCTGCGTCCGCAGTATGTAGGTGTCGCGAAAGGTGCGGCGCAACTGCACGGGACGGTCGCGCTGACCGAACGCCTTGGGGCCGAGACGGTGCTGGAAGTGACCCTGAAGAACGGCAAGCCGCTGATCGCGGCGCTGTCTGAGGACACGGTCTTCGAGCTTGGCGCCCCGGTGGATTTGAGCTTCGATCCCGCGCAGGCCCATCTCTTCCCGAAAGAGGAGGGGGCGGTTTCGGCACCACACTGAAAAAGCTTTTCGTCGCAGGGTGGTTTTCTGTCCTTGCGACGGGAAAAACTAGGCCCCGGCCAAGGGGTCGGCCGGGTTGGACAGGATCGACAGCGGCAGGCGGTCCACCTCTTCCAGCAGGGTCACGAGCTGCCGGGCGGCGTGATCGATGACCTTGTGGCCCTTCTCGGCGGTCGCAACGGCAGCGTTGCCGCAGGCGCCTGCCGGGTGCTGATCCTGCGCGGCCCAAGCAAGCTTGCCGCCGGCGCCAAGGCCGAGATGCTTGTTTTCCGCAGTCAACCGGGCGGCAAGGGGTCGGAAATCCCGCGCATGCTCCATCCGCACCAGATCGGGATGCAGGTCCAGCATGACCGAGGTCTCCATATCACCGGCATGAATGCCGAAGCGGCTTTCGTCCGGCGGGAACAGGCCTTCGGGCAGGCCCATGGCGAACCAGTTGGCGGCAACGGCGATCATGCCGTGGCGGAGGCGCAGATCGCGGGCGACGATGTCCATGGGGGCCACCTGCCCGCCATGCGAGTTCAGGATCACCAGCTTCCTCACGCCCGCCCGCGCCACGCTGTCGCCGATCTCGGTCCACATCGCCATGAGCGTTGGGGCCGAGAAGGTCAGCGTGCCGGGGTAGGCTGAATGCTCGTCCGACTTGCCGACGGGCAAGGTGGGCAGGAAAAGCGCCAGGCAATCCGCCGGGATCAGGGGCAGGGTGGCAGCAATGATCCCGTCAAGGATCGCCTGATCGACCGAGACCGGCAGATGTGGCCCATGCTGCTCGATGGCACCCACCGGCAGGACGGCGATCAGCCGCTCCCGGTCCAGCGCCATGATCTCGCGCGCGCTGTAGTCGGCCCAGAACCGGCTGTGCATGCCATTCGCTCCTTGCA
>NZ_JBOFBI010000301.1:0-11278 GCF_051645465.1 Tabrizicola sp.
TGCCGTGCGGGTGCGGGGCAGGCCTCCCTGACTTGGCAACCAAGGCTCGAGGGGCATAGAGTCAGGCAAAACCAAGAAAATTCCGGAGGAGAGCATGCGTTGGATTGTCCGTCTTGGGCTGACGCTCGCGGTTCTGGTCCTGCTGGCCCTCGGACTTATGGCGATGGTACCGGCGGACCGCGTCGCCCAGGCGGTGTCAGCACAGTTTGAGGCCACGACCGGCCGCAAGATGGAGCTTCTGGGCGAAGTGAGGCCCCGGCTTTGGCCCAGCCTTGGCGTCTCGACCGGGCCGGTCAGCATTGCCAATGCCGACTGGGCCGAGAGTGATGACCCGCTCTTCCGTGCCGAGGGGCTTTCGATCGACATCAACTTCGGCGCGCTTGTGGGGGGTGAGGTGAAGATCCTCGGCCTCTCAGCGGACCGGCCCGAGATCAACCTCGAGCGAAGCGAGGATGGCCAAGCGAACTGGGTTTTCGGGGCGAGCTCCGGGGGCGAAGATGGCGGGGCGGGAGCGGTGCCCGCGCCCGCAACGGGGTTTACACTGGATCAGGGGTCGATCACCGACGGCAGCATCCGGTTCAGTGACCGGCAGTCGGGCCGAGTGATCGCGCTTGACGCGGTGAACGCGACCTTGTCGATCCCCGATTTCTCGGGTCCGTTCACCTTGACCGCGACCGGCCTGGCGGGTGGCCAGGAGGTGCAACTGGACCTCTCAGGGGGCGTCTTTTCGGCTTTCGCCTCAGGCCGCGTGGTCCCCCTGACACTGGCCCTTGCGGCAGGCGGGTCGAAGCTGGATTTCGACGGCCGGGGCGGGTTTTCGCCGCTTGCGGCCGAGGGCACGCTAAGCGCCGATCTGACTGACCGTCAGACGCTTGCCGCAGTGACCGGGCTTGACCTTGGCGAACCCCAGCCCGGGCTCGGCCAGGACCGGCTTAGCGTCAGCGGGCAGCTTACGCTGGACGGCACCGGTGCAGCTTTCCTCCGTGAGGCCGAGATCATCGCGGACACCAACCGGATCACGGGCGATCTTGACCTTTCACCCGGCGAAGCGCGGCCAAAGCTGAACGCACAGCTGACTGCCGGTCCGATCAGCATCGGGACCGGGCCGGAAGGCGAGATGGGGGGCGGTGAGGCGGGCGGCATGCAGGCCGAAGGCTGGCCCGCGGGCGAGATCGACGTCAGTGGGCTGGGAGTTATGGATGCCGAGATCGCGCTTGCGGCACCATCGGTCGACCTTGGCGTCCTCAAGCTTGGCGCCACGCGTGCGATGATCACCATCGACCGCTCCCGCGCCGTGATCGACATCCGCGAGATGCAGGCCTATGGCGGCCAGATCACTGGGGATTTCGTGGTCAATGGCCGTGGCGGCCTTTCGGTCGGGGGTCGGCTGAACTTCGCGGGCCTCCAGACCGAACCGCTTCTCACCGACCTTGCGGGCTGGGACCGGCTGGTCTCGACCGGTGACTTCGAGATCGAGTTCCTGGGCGTTGGCAATTCTGTCGATGCGATCATGAAAAGTCTGGAGGGGCAGGGGGCAATCGAGCTTGGTCAGGGCGAGCTCCGGGGCCTCGACATCGCAGGAATGCTACAGACGCTGGATCCGGGCTATGTCGGTGAGGGGCAGAAGACCATCTTCGAAGGGCTTGCCGGGACCTTCACGATGGCCGAAGGGGTGCTGTCGAACAGCGACCTGAAGCTTGTCGCGCCCTACGTCACCGCCTCGGGCTCGGGCGAGCTTGGCCTTGGTACCCGGACGCTCGACTACCGCCTTCGCCCGACGGCACTTGCGGCCGAGGACGGGACGGGCGGCGTGATGGTGCCGCTTCTCGTCACCGGGACCTGGGCCAAGCCGCGCTTCCGGCTCGACCTTGAGAGCATTGCGCGCGAAAAGATGGAGGCCGAAGCGAAGGCCGCCGAAGAACGCGCCAAGGCGGCGGCGAAAAAGGCCGAGGCGGAGGCCAAGGCCGAGCTTGAGCGGCGCCTGAAGGAAGAGCTGGGCGTTGAGGTCGCGCCGGACGAAAGCCTTGGCGACGCCGCCACCCGCGGCGCGCAAGAGGCGCTGGAAGACGAAACCCGGAAGGCGCTGGAAGACATCCTCGGCGGCGACTAATGCCTGACGTCAGCGCAGCGCTGCCAGAAGATCGGCGTGGTCGTCGGTCCAGAGTTCGAGCTTCGGTTCGGGCAGGGGTTTCCAGCGCGGATCGGTGGCAAACTCGCCCAGGGCCTCGGTAGTCCGGGCCAGCACGATGACCTCGGAGGGGTAGGCCCCGACGTCGTCCTTGACCTCGTCGAAACGCTGCGTCCGGACCCGACCTTCGAGGCCGAGGGCCTTGGCTGCCGCGGCAAGGGGCTGCGCCAGGTCGTAGAAGCGGTTCGAGACATGGAACGTCAGAAGACCGCCATCGTTCAGCCGATCGAGGTAAAGCTGGATCGCCTCGAGCGTGGTCAGGTGCATCGGGATCGCGTCAGAGCTGTAGGCGTCGATCACCAGGATGTCGAATTTCAGGTCCGTCTGACCTTGCAGCACGATCCGCGCGTCGCCCAAATGGATTTTGCCTTCCTTGGCGCACTTGGTCATGTAGGTGAACAGCGACGGGTCGAGCGCGATGTCCACGACTTTCTGGTCGATCTCGTAGTAGTGCCAGTCCTGACCGGGCTGGCTGTAGCAGGACATTGCCCCGGTCCCCAGCCCGACGATGCCGATGGTTTTCGCAAGTTCCGCCCTGTCGGAGGTTGCAATCTGCGCCAGCGGCCCCTTCGGGTGGTAATAGGTCAGGGGAGTTGGGCGGTCGCCTGTCTCGGTCTTAAGCTGCGCGCCATGGATCGTCGTACCGTTGGAGTATTCGCGGGTGCTCGCCCGCTCGACAACCACATGGAGGCCAAAGAAACTGCGGTCGATCAGAAGGACGTTGCCCCGCCCGAAGAGGGCCCAGATCGCCACGATCGCGATTGTGGCTGTCGCCGAGACGACGGGCATCTTGCGGAAAGCGACGTAGATCAGCCCAAGGATAAGGACGACCATGAGCGCCCTTCCGAAGTTGCCCCAAACGTTGAGTGCAGCCACATCGAGCAGAAGCGGCAAGAGGGCCACAATGCCGACGACCAAGCCCAGCGTAATCTCGCGGGGTGTGTTGGCGGCAGGGCGGCGGATCAGAAAAAGCGCGATCAGCGCGAGCGTTATCGGGTATTCCAACAACCTGTCGAAAGCGACGGGTGCCACGATGGAGTTGAAGAGGCCGCCGAGCGCACCGCCGACCGACATGGTGAGGTAGAACACGGTCAGATAACGCGGATCAGGGCGGGCATCGAAGAGCAGCCGATGCAGCAACAAGCTTGCTGCAAAGAAGGCGGCGAGAATAAGGACGAAGACGACAAGCGAGGCAACAGGCTTCAGGCTGAAGAAGACCATGATGCAAATGGCAACGGGCAGCACGCGCCGCAGCCGATCGGCGGTGAGGGGCGAGCGGGTGGAAAAGACGAAGACGAAGGTCAAAAGGTAAAGCGCCAGCGGCACGACCCAAACCAGCGGAAACGAGCCGAGATCGGTGCTGATCTTGGAGGTGACACAGAGCATCAGCGAGGACGGCAAGAAGGCGAGGAATGCCCAGCGAAGCAGCGTGGTAGGGGCCAGCTTTTCTGTCGGCGCAGCGGCAACGGTATCGCGTGTCGCAGGGCTACGCGCCGCGAGGCCGGACATCAGGAGCATCGGGCCCAGGGCCAGAAAGCCCAACGACCAAGCGACGGAAATGGCCGAGACGCCGAACAGGGGCTCGGCCACCAACGGAAAGGCCAGCAGCGCCACAAGCGAGCCGAGGTTGCTTGCCGCGTAAAGGAAATAGGGGTCATCAGCGTTCGGGCCACCGCTTCTGCGGTACCAGGACTGGATCAGCGGCGCATTGGCCGACAGGACTGCAAAGGGCAAACCCACGCCCAGAGCGTAAAGCCAGAGCGTTTGGGTCACGACCGGGCGCGAGGGGTCATAGCCCCAGCCTTCTGGCACTGCGAGCGGCAGGAAGAAAAGCGCCAGAAGCAGAAGCCCGATGTGGATGGCCACCTGCGCGCGGCCGGGCACATGGCGGGTCAAGAGATGCGCGTAAAGGTAACCCGCGATCAGCACCGTCTGGAAGAAAAGCATGGCGGTGGTCCAGACCGCGGCTGCCCCGCCGATCTGTGGCAGGACCATCCGGGTGAAAAGAGGCTGGACGAAGAACAACAGAAGCGCGCTGGCAAAGATCGTGGCGGTGAAGAGGACAGGGATCATCCGGCCCGCCCGCTGTTCCTTCCCGATCGCCGCTGTCACCGTCATGAACTCGCCTCCTTGAAATTGGCAAGCGTAACAGTCGGTAGGATTCGGGCAAATTTGGGCCGAATTGGTGGACAATCTACGAATCCGGAAGGGCGTATCCTGTCCCAAGGCAACGAAGCCCGGTGCCTATGACGCCGACGATCGGCTCAGGCGCGGCTGTTGGCTGATGACCCCAGCATGATTTCAGGCTCGGGAAGTGCTCCTCGAGCAGCGCTCGCATGACACTCGCCGAAGAGCCCGTCTAACGCTCCGACACGTCTGTTCCAGAAGATCTGCCGTTACCGACGACGGTCGCGGCGGGCGCTCATCGGCTGGAAGGCCACGCCCACATGCGCCTCGCAATAGGGCTTTCCGGGCAGTGAGGGCAGGCCGCAGAACCAGAAGTCCTCGGTCGCGGGGTCGCCGATTGGCCATTTGCAGGTCCGCTCGGTCAGCTCCATCAGCGTGAGCTTCCGCGCCCGCTTCTCGACCTCGCGGACCGAGGCCAGCGCCTCGGGGCTGATCTCGTTCAGGCTGGGTTGCGGCGGCAGCGGCTGGCCCGCCGGACTGATCGCTTTCCTCACCGGCAGTGGCGTCACGTTCGACACTGGTGCTGCAGCGGGTGCCGCCGGACGCGGCGCCTCGGCGCGCGGGGCCGGTTCGGGGCGGGACACAGGTTCGGGCCGCGCTGCGGCAGTCGCCGCTGGCGCAGGGCTCGGCGGGCCATCGTCGTCGTCCGCCCCCCCGCCCACACGGTTGGACAGGCCCAGCCGATGGACCTTGCCGATGACGGCATTGCGGGTGACTCCACCCAGCTCCTTGGCGATCTGGCTGGCCGACTGGCCCTCGCCCCACATGCGCTTGAGCGTCTCGACGCGCTCGTCCGTCCAGGACATCGTGATCTCCGTTTGCGGGCTGCAGGGGCATTCTACCTGCGACGGGTCGGGATACAAGCCGCGAGACGGAAGATCAAGCGGACAAGGGTGATCGCCATTGCGACAAAGGCCGGGAACGGTCGCTTTTACACAAAAGGGGCGGCGACTAGAGGTCGGCCTCCCCTTCCTCCCACTCAAACATCACGACCCCGGTCGTCTCTTGTCCCCCGGCGGACGCATAGACTGCGCGGGCGGGGGCGTTATCGGCTTCCGTCAGCACCCAGCTGACCTCGCAGCCCTGTGCCCGCCCTTCGGCCCGGATTGCCGCAAGAAGCGCCCGCCCGATCCCACGCCGCTGCGCGTCTTCGTTCACTCCAAGCTCGTTGATGAAAAGCGCCCGCGGCTTGTCGGGGTGATCGGTCACCGTTCCGCTGGCGAACCCGACGATCCGCTTGCCGATCTCGGCCAGGATCAGGATGTTGCGGGGATCGGGCGCTCCCGGCGCGCCAAGATACCGCGTGACGCTCTCTGGCCGCGCCGGGCCGTCGAAGACATCCGCGGCCAGGATCGTTGCGGCGTCCTTCGGCCCGGTCAGGCGCAGCTGAAAGGTCGGTCTCCCATCCGTCACATCGCCCCTCCATCGAACCGGCCCCGGACTGATCACGATCCGGACCGCGAGGCCCGGCGCACGGCCTTCTGACTTGCAGGCCCCGCCCCCCCATCCTACGGTCCGTCAAAGCCGGAGCATAGCCATGCCTCTTCGCACGCATCCGAACCCAGACCTTGCCGTCGGCCCCCACCGCCAGCCCCGCTGGAACTCGGCCCCGCACCGTCGCCACGGCTTCCACAACCTGCCCGCCATCGCCCGCTATGCGCAAAGCTTCCGGGCCGCACAGGTCCTTGACCTCCGCTTCTCGGCCGATCTTGCCATCGCCGCGCGCGAGGATGTCCGGCATCTGACCGCACTCCCCTGGTTCTCGGCCATGGCGGTGACTGAAGGCAACCGCCTTCTCTACGAGGCTTACGCCCCTGATTTCGGCCCTGATCGGCCGCATTCAATCATGTCGATCTCGAAAATGACCGCGAACCTGATCGTCGGGCGACTGTGGGAAGACGGCAAGATCGGCCTTGACGAGACACTGGGTGCAATCCTGCCCTGGATCGGCCCGGGCTATCACGGCGCGCGGGTCCAGGACGTGCTGAACATGAACGTTCAGAACGCCTATGACGAGGATTACCACAACCCCGCCAGCACGGTCTTCCTGCACGAAGCAGCGATGGGCATGCGCCTGCCCGAGGGGCCAGAGCCCGCGAACCGCGACTTCCTCGCCGGGATCGGCCTTGCCCCCGGCACGACCGATACGACGAACCCGACCGGCGTCTGCCTTTACAAAAGCGCCAACACCGATGTCCTGATGCTTGCCGCCGAGGCACGGGGAGGGCGGCCCCAGCGTCTCTGGCTTGCCGATCTCGCCGATGCGGCGGGGTTTGAAGCCGTCCTGCATGTGGGCACCGACCGCACCGGAATGCCGATCCTGAGCGGCGGCATCTGCCTGACCGCGCGCGACCTCTGCCGCTACGGCGCGCTTTTCGCGCGGGAAGGACGGGGCGTTGACGGCCAACCCTTCGGCTCGGCGGCCTTTATTCAGGCGACCCGCAAGGGTGGCGTCCCGATGCCCGAACCGCGCGAGCATTTGCGCTATTCAAACCAGACCAACACCAACGGAGTCTGGCTTGGCCACGGCGGCTATGGCGGGCAGTATATGGTCGCGAACCCCGAAACCGGTCGGGTGGCCTGCTTCTTCTCGGTCCTGCAGAACGACGAGGGCTACGACGCGGCCTACTATCCCCCAATCATCGCCATGCTGGCCGAGATCTGTGCGGGGAGGTGAAGCTTTAAAAGGAGTTGATGACGGCGGCCAGGTTCATAGGTTCGACGCGGTCGGCACTGTTCCGACACAACTCCTGCGGTTCAAGCCTTGCGCAAGCCCGGTGGCTGGCGGACAGTGGGCATCCCAACTTCAGCCATGTGGAGCCTAGTCGATGAAGCGGTTTCTTGCGCGGGCGGCCTTGGTTATTGTCGGCCTTCTGGTTCTGGCCATTGTCGGCGTGAAGCTGATGTATGGGGGCGGCACGCCCTATCCCGGCCTTGCAATCGAACAGATCTCGCCGGCCCCAGAGGTCACAACATTGGTCGAACTGCCATTGCCGCCCGGAAACGTGGCGGTTTCGGCGGACGGGAGGGTGTTTTTCAACACTCACCCCTTCGTGCAGGCGAGACGGTTTACCGACTCGACGGTGTTTGAACTGGTCGATGGCAAGCCAATACCTTATCCGGATATCGATGCGCAGGACGGCTATCAGGGTGTCTTCGGCATGACGGTCGACGGTCTGGGCAGGCTTTGGATGGTGGAACCCGCCTCGCTTGATCATGCGACCACGCGGCTTCGGGCCTATGACCTTGCCACCAATGCGCAGGTATATGAGTTTGAGTTTCCGTCAGGTGAGGCCCGTTTTGCGCAGGACCTGCGCATCACCCCGGACGGCAAGTTCGCAATTCTTGCGGACACGGGGCTGTTCAAGTTCACGTCCGCCTCGTTGATCGTGTTGGACCTTGAGAAAAAGGTCTTTCGCCCCCTTCTGACCGGCGACGCATCGACGCAACCGCAGGATTGGGTGATCAGGACGGCGAATGGACCGCACCGGCTTGGCTATGGCCTCATCACGTTCAGCGTCGGTGTCGATGGCATCGCCATTTCATCTGACGGGCAGGAGCTCTACTTCGCGACCATGTCCCACGACACGCTTTACAAGATTGCCATGCGCGACGTTTTTGATGCGAGCCTGTCCGCGCAGGACCTGTCCGCGCGGGTTGTTGCCGTGGGGAAAAAGCCATTGAGCGACGGCATAACGGTTGACGCTGCAGGGCGAATTGTTGTGACCGACGTCGAGAATGGCAGCCTGGTCCTTATGGAAAAGGACGGAACCGCAAAGACGCTTGTGAAGGACGAAGATGTCGTGTGGGCCGACGGCGTTGCGATGATGCCGGATGGCCGGGTGGCATTCACCGACAGCGCAATTCCCGAATACATTGACCAACTGGTGCGCCCGCCAGAGCTGGCGCGGCTCGAGGCTGGCGCGCCCTATCGGATTTACGCCGTCAAGTACTGACCTCTCCGCCGCCGGTCCAACGGTGGTCCCGTTTCTCTGAATGAGCGTTGAAGCTGCAAAGCCTCACCCGGTCGTTTGCAATACGTCCCATTTGGCTTTGCCAGCGTTGACGCCGGTTGCGGGCTTTGATTTCAAGTGTGGCGCCGCCTTCGGCCCTAGCCCGGCAGCCGCAACGCCCGTGCCTCGGTCATCCGCACGATGGGAAAGGCCGCGCGCCGCCGCTCCAGCTCCAGCCCGGGAAAGAGCAGGTCAAGCTCGCGCCGCTGGCCTTCGTCAAGCGCGCCTAGGCCGATTTCGCCGGGATGGAAGCTTTCCGACAGCGCACCTTCGGAAATGATCACCTCATGGCGATCGAACAGGATGTGGATATAGGTCACCCCCGCCTCGGGGACGGTCTGACGGACGGTCGAGCCGTTCACCAGCGCCTTGGCCGGAACCAGCACCTGATCCTCGCCGAAATAGACCTGGGCGCGCCAGTCGTCCAGCAGGATGCGGTGCTGCGGCGATACCCGCAGCGGTCGGGTGTTGCCGATCACGCCGGTATCAAACTCTACCGGTCGCAGGTCAGCATTCGTGATCATCTCAACCGCCGAGACATGGCGGCTGCCGGTCCAGCGCAGCGGTTGCGAGCCGTTGCCGAGAGTGCTGACCAGATCACCGGGCTCAAGCGTCTCGATCAGGCGTGGCCCGTTCGGCGTGTCGACCAGCGTGCCATGCGTGAAGCAGATGAGGTTGTCCCAGGGCACGAAGCCAGGAACGCCGGGGGGGAAGGTTCCAATGATGGTGCCGCCGTCGTTCGACCCGGTGATGTTATACGTGACGCCGGGGACGATATCTGCGGTCTCACCCACGACCCCCACGTTCACGCCGTTGATGCGCACGTAGTAGAAGACGATCTGGTTGCCCTCGGTCGAATTGGTCGAGACCGCAAACTCAAGCTCGATCTGCGACCCGGCCGGGTAGGTGACGCCGTTCACGGTGATCGGAGCGGCAAGCACCTGGTCGTTGTTGGCCGTCGATGGCGGCCCGTTGACGTTCGGGTCCTGAAAGCCGTCGTGGAAGTTCTCTTCGTCGTCATTGACGGTGATCTGGATCGGTGTGGCCCCAGAGCCGAGCGTGAAGGACCCGGAGGTATGCCCGATCGTGTTGGACGTCGATCCGGCGGGGCCGGTAAACGTGAAGTTGCTGAACTGGTAGAAGGCAAACTGAAAAAGTGGCATGACGTTTACCTTCGCTGCCTTGACCTCTTCCCAGCAAGATCACCACGGGCCCGGTCCTGACAACAGACCGATGCACCCGGTCGTGACGCTGGCTGCGGCGCTGACACCTGATGTTGTTCTACGAGGTCAAATAATTGCCAGCAGAAGTCAATCAATAGTTACCGCGATTGCCGGATGGCCCGGCGATTTCCAGGTCAAACGGCCGAATTGCACGAAGGCTGAGCATGATTTCGCCGGCCCGCAGAGCGCTGGCCTTGGAGGCCTTGCCCCGCCAGGCCGCACTTCGCGGTTCGCCTCCGCTTCCGTTGCGCTTAGAATCGCTTGCGGCGAGGACGGCCGGCGGGCATAAGTTGCCACATGCAAGGCAAGATCCAGACCGCGATCCGTTCGAACCGACGCCGCTGAGGCGTCTGGTTTCTTCTGCCTGCATCCCCCCGATCGTTGACTTGGCCCATCGCCTTTGGCACCAAAGGGCCTTCATCCAAGGACCATGCCCATGATCCCGTCCGTTCTGCCGACCTACAACCGCGCGCCCCTCGCCTTCGTCAAGGGCGAAGGCAGCTGGCTTACGGCCGAGGACGGACGCCGATACCTCGACCTCGGCTCTGGGATTGCGGTCAATGCGCTTGGCCATGCCCACCCGGCGCTGGTCCAGACGCTGACGGATCAGGCCCAGAAGCTTTGGCATGTCTCGAACGTCTATACCGTCCCCGAACAGGAACGGCTCGCGGGCCTGCTGACCGCCGAGACCTTTGCGGACACCGTCTTCTTCACCAACTCGGGCACCGAGACAGCCGAGCTTGCGATCAAGATGGCCCGCAGGTTCCACTATGAAAACGGCCAGCCCGAACGGATCGAGATCGTGGCTTTCGAAGGCGCCTTCCATGGCCGGTCGACCGGCGCCATCGCTGCGGCGGGGTCGGAAAAGATGGTCAAGGGCTTCGGCCCGCTGATGCCCGGTTTTCGCCACCTCAAATGGGCCGACCACGACGCAGTCCGCGCGGCCATCTCCGACGACACCTGTGCCGTGATCATCGAGCCGATCCAGGGCGAAGGCGGTATCCGCCCGGTTCCCGACCAATGCCTGAAGGGCCTCCGCGACCTCTGCGACGAAACCGGCACGCTCCTCATCTTCGACGAGGTGCAATGCGGCATGGGTCGTACTGGCCGCCTCTTTGCGCACGAATGGGCCGGGGTGACTCCCGATATCATGATGGTCGCGAAAGGCATCGGCGGCGGCTTCCCCCTGGGGGCGCTCCTTGCCACCGAGAACGCCGCGAAAGGGATGACCGCAGGCACCCATGGCTCCACCTACGGCGGCAACCCGCTCGGCTGCGCCATTGGTGCCAAGGTTGTCGAACTCATCTCCGACCCCGCCTTCCTGGCCGAGGTCGCGCGCAAAGGCGCCCTCTTCCGCCAGGGCCTCGAAAGCCTCGTCGCGCGCCATCCGCAGGTCTTCGAAGCCGTCCGCGGTGAAGGCCTGATGATCGGCCTCAGATGCAGGACCGCGCCGGTTGATGTGGTAAAGGCTGGCTACTCGGCGGGCGTCCTCGTCATCGCCGCAGCCGACAATGTCGTGCGCCTCCTTCCCGCGCTCAACATTCCCGACGAAGACATCGCCGAAGGCCTTGCCCGCCTCGACCAGGCCGCGACAGCCCTCGCCGAAGCTGCCTGAGCATTCTTTGTCCCCAAATATCCCACGGGGGTCCGGGGGTGTGAAACCCCCG
>NZ_JBOFBI010000302.1:0-4372 GCF_051645465.1 Tabrizicola sp.
CTAGGGAGAACTTGCGCATGAGGCCGCGTTTGCGCAGCCGCTCGATGTTCTCGGGCAGGTCGTAGTCTGGACCGTAGATGATGCGCAGGTAGTCGCGTCCGCGCACTTTCATGGCTGGCTGGATCAGACCTTTGTCTCCTTTCACGATGAAGGCATTGGGTTTGATGACCATGCCTTCGCCGCCCGAGCCGGTATGGGCGGTCCACCAGTCGACCACGTCCTTGCGGTCGGCGTCAGATGTGGGGTTGACCAGCTTCCATCCGGTTTCGCGCAAGATGTTGTCGCTGGCGCAAAGGCTGGCCAGGGTCTCCAAGTGCCAGACATGCGGGCGATCGGTCAGAACCCGACCCTCAGCGGCGAGGATGTGGAAGGGGGCGATCCGGTAGTCTTCGATTGTGGTCGCGTCCCAGCAATAGCCGTCGATCGTGCGTCCCATGGCCACCGCGTTCGTCCGGCGGAGTTCGGCGCGGGCGCGCAAGGGATCGGTCGCTTCGATGTGCCGCGCTTGGTCCAGCGCGGCAATCAGCGCCTCGGCCGAGGTCCGGGCGGCGGCGACTGTGGGGCGGTACTGCTTGAGCAACAGCTCTTGCGCCTTGGCGGACCAGGGCATCAGCTCGGCGTCGAGAAGCAGCCAGTCGGTGGCGAGGGTATCCCAAAGCCCAGCCGCGCCAACTGCGGTGCCAATCCGGGCCACGAGTTCGGCCTCAAGCGCATCGTCGTTGAAGAACGGGCGACCGGTGCGGGTGCAGATCACGCCCGCCTTGCCATCCTCGACCCCGAACCGTGCCGCCGCCGCCGCTGCATCGCGGGCAACCACGATCAGGGCGCGCGAGCCCATGTGTTTTTCCTCGACGACCAGTTCGGTGACGCCCCGACTGGCATAGAAGTCCAGCGCCTGTTCGGGATGTTCCAGAAACGGACCTGAGGGCGCCGTCGGGCAGGCCGCCATCGTGGGTGGCAGATAGATCAGCCAGCGCGGATCAATGGCGAAACGGCTCATCGTCTCAAGCGCCGCGAGTGCGTTTTCCTCGGGGATCATCACCGTGCCGCCGAGCCGGGTTTCGATCCTGAGCTTTCGGGCGTAGTCGTCGAAGTAGAGGAGGCGGTCGTTGTCTTGCTGGGCCGAGCGCGGTGTCTCGCCGCCCAAGGGCTTCGCAGGCTCGGCGTACTGGCGTGCGGCGGGGATCGAGACAGTTTCCCTTTCCGGCCAGCGCAGGGCAGTGAGCTTGCCACCAAAGACACAGCCGGTGTCGATGCAGATCGTGCTGTTCAACCATTCGGCCTCGAGCGTAGGCGTATGGCCAAAGACGACATCCGCCGTGCCGCGATAATCGCGGGCCCATTCCAGCCGGACGGGCAGACCGAATTCATCGATTTCGCCCGTCGTTTCGCCGAACATCGCAAAACTGCGCACCTCGGCCGAGCCGCGCCCGTGCATGCTTTCCTTCAAGCCAGCGTGGGCGACGACCAGCTTGCCCCCCGCCAGCCAGGCATGCGACCGCAAGTCATAGACGAAGTCGCTGAGCTTCTTGCGAAAGGCCTCCGAGCAGGCCGCGAGTTCCCCCGCCGTCAGGTCAAGCCCGTGGTTGAGCTTGACGTCACGGCCTTTCAGGAACTTGGACAGCTTGAAGTCGTGGTTGCCCATGACGCATTGCGCAGTGCCCTCGGCACACATCCCCATGACCAGGCGCAGGCAATCGACATTGCGCGGGCCGCGATCGGTGATGTCGCCTAGGAACTGGACTCTCCGGCCTTCCGGATGCCGCGCGCTCAGTAGGGTTTCGCCTGGCTGGTAGGGATCGACCTGATAGCCAAGACGCGCCAGCAAGGCGGTCAGCTCGTCAAAACAGCCGTGGATGTCGCCGATGATGTCGAAGGGGCCGTGATCGCCGCGCTGGTCGGTCCAGAGCGGTTCCCGCACGATCGTGAGCGCATCGACTTCGGCGGGGGAGTTCATGATCTGGACCTGGCGAAACCCCTCTTTCTGCAACCCGCGAAGACCGCGGCGCAGCGCTTGGGAGTGGTTGCGCGGGACATGCGGGCCGAAATCGCGGTTCGCACGGCCCTTGTTCCGCTCATGACAGAGGTCGGCGTCGATGTTCAGGACCAACGCGACCGGCAAGGCATGGTATTGCCGCGCAAGCTGCACCAGTTCCGCCCGGTCGCGAGGCTGGACCGAGGTCGCGTCGATCACCGTCAGCCTGCGGCGGCGCAGACGGATACCAGCGGTCAGGCGCAAAAGCTCGAACGCATCGCCGCTGGCCGCCTGATCGGTCTCGTCATCCGAGACGACGGCCCGGCAGGCATCGGACGAGATGATCTCGGTTTCCAGAAAGTGCTTCCGCGCGAAGCTCGACTTGCCGGAACCGGTGGGGCCGACAAGGACGACGAGCGAGAAGTCGGGGATCGAGATTTTCATGTCAGGCACCTCCAACCAGATGCCGGAACAGCGTATCGGCTGCGCCGCGATGGTCGTCGCGATCGCTTTCGGGCGGTGCCTCTTTGGCCATGGCGAACTCGGACAGAATGAGCCGGTCGATTTCCGCAATCCGGGCACCGGTGCCGATTTCCTTGGCCTGCGACTTCGCCTCCAGCAGCTCGCCGATCCTGCCGGTCGTGGCCGGATCGAGATCGAGACCGGCCACAAGGTCCTGAAGGTTCATCGGCGGCAGCCGAGACGGATGAAACCGCAGCCACCGCAAGGCCAGTGCGGGGCGCAGGATGTAGAAATACTTCTTGAAGTTGACCTCGTCAGCCTCGCCGACATGCTTCTGCCATTGCCCCTCGCCAAGGCTGAGGTAATGGAACCGGCAGGCGGTCTGGTGGGTGATCCGGCGGGCAAGGTCGATAAGCGCGGCACAGGCGCCATCGCTCCAGCCGTAGCGAATCGGGCTCGACAGCCATTCCAGCATCACCGGGTTCGGCTTCAAAAGGAGGTTCAGCGCTTTACGCAGGTCCCAGCCGTTGATGTCCAGCTCCGCCGAGATCGGCAGCTCGATCACGTCCCGGCCCGGGTTCAGCGTCAGATACCAGTCGCGCCGGTTTGCATAGACAAAGCGGACATCGTAGTCGCTGTCCGGCGAGGGGAAGCCCCAGGCGCGGCTGCCGCTTTCCACGGCGAAGAGGATGCGCACGTCATGATCGCGCTCGATCTCGGCAAGCTTGTCCAGAATGGCCCCGCGGACTTCTGTGTCGATCAAGGGCACGAAGGCAGGAAGCATCAGGCGTTCCCCTCTCGCGTGAAGACGCCCATCTGCGATGGCGCTCCGACGTTGTCGTCCACCGGACCAAGCGGTTGGAACTTGACCCCATAACCATGTGCCTCGGCCACCCGCTGCGCCCAGGTTTCAAACTCGGCACGGGTCCATTCGAACCTGTGGTCGCCATGGCGCAGCGAGCCCGGCTCCATGCCTTCGAAGAGCACGTTGTATTCGCGGTTCGGCGTGGTCACGACGATCAGCCGGGGGCGGGCGGTGCCGAAGAGCGAAAGCTCCAGCGCCGACAGACGTTGCGGGTCGATGTGTTCGATCACCTCGACCAAGGTTGCGGCATCAAAGCCCTGCCAGCGCCTATCGGCATAGGTCAGGCTGCCAAGCTGCAACTGCACCCTTTGGCGTAGCCGGTCCCCCGCTTCGTCCAGATGCAGCCGCCGCGCCGCGGTTTCCAGCGTCCGGATCGACGGGTCGACGCCAAGAACCCGCTCGACCCCGCGTTCCTTGAGAAGACGCCGGATCAGCTTGCCTTCGCCGCATCCCAGATCGAGGATCGTCTTCGCACCCGAAGCCAAGACGACATCACGCACCGTATCAAGACGCAGGTCGTGCAGCTTGAGCGGCGTCTCCAGCTGCTCTTCCCCGGAGTTGGTCACCGGGGCCTCTTCGTCCTCCACAGTCGCCGTCTCCGAAAGCCGTTCCAGCGCCTGTTCCACAAGACTGCGGCGGTGTTTCAGCGACCGGCGCGCGATCAGCTCTTTCGCGGGATGGTCGGCAAGCCAGTCGCCTCCCTTTGTCAGGAGCTTGTCGATCTCGGCCTTGTCGATCCAGTAGTGCTTGGCGTTGTCCAGCACGGGCACCAGAACATAGAGGTGGTTCAGGATATCGCTCAGCCGGGCGGTGATGGTCAGCGTGAGGTCAAAGACGGACCGGCGCCCGCTGTCGTCCAGCAGCGCTGCCTCGATCTGATAGCCAAGCGGCGCGAAGAGCTCTTCGATCACCGCGAGCCCGCCCGAGACGGCGACCGGAACGATGCGGATCGCGAAGGGCAAAGCGCGGTCGGCCAGCGCCTGGCGATCCTTCGATTTGCCCGACATGCTCTGCCCGATCGCCCGACCCAGGGCGACCGAAAGCAGCGAATTGGCCGCATAGGGGCGGTC
>NZ_JBOFBI010000303.1:0-5374 GCF_051645465.1 Tabrizicola sp.
CAGCTTCGCAAATCGCTTCGGCATCCACCGCATCGGTCTTGCCGCGCTTCACATAGGGCTTGACATAAAACGCAGGCATGAGCTTCACCTCATGCCCGATCTTGCGCAGTTCCCGGCCCCAATGGTGAGCGGACCCGCAGGCCTCCATCCCCACCACGCATCGCGGCAGGGTCTCGAAGAACGTCAGCAGCTTCGCCCGCTTTATCGCCTTGTTGAAGATGACGCGCCCACTCTCGGAAATACCGTGGACCTGGAATACATCCTTGGCCAAATCGAGGCCGACTGTTTTAACTGTCATCGGGTGGCTCCTTTCCTCGCAGTCCATGACAACTGCACTATGGCGCATCTAACGCCGGGGGAGCAGGAGCCATCCACCTCATCCGATTTGGGCCGTGTCGTCCGCTCGAATGCTGGAGCGCAAGACGCTCCTATGCGCTGCTGGCACGGGATCGCTGCAAAGCGATCGCTTTCAGAAACACCTGAATCGCGTCAGCCCCGCTGTCGCGGCAGGTTGGCGAGGATGTACTCCACGGCCCACGCAACGCCGCCGCCATGCTGCAGCGTGATCGGGTACATGGCCTGATACTCGGGCGCGGTGTTGTCGGGCGTCCATTCAGCAGCAACAGCGAACCAGGTCATCGGTATGGCACCAGCCTGGATCATGCGCTGGCAGGCACGTTCATGCGCCTCGGGGCTGAGACCGCCCGAGGCGTCAGACACAAAGTAGACCTCATAGCCGTCCCTCATCGCCGAGATTGCTGTCTGGGCCAGACACACCTCGGTCCAGAGCCCTGCCATGACAAGCTTTTTGCGCCCGGTGGCCTTGACCGCCTCGACAAAGGCGGGGTCGGACCAGGCATTGGTGTTCGTGCGGTCGATCGGCTCCACATCCGGCCAGAGCGCGGTCAGCCCCTGGAGCAGAGGATCCTTCAGCGGCCCCGACTTGCCGTTGATCGTCGTAAGCACGGTCGGAACTCCCACGGCCTTTGCGGTCTTGGCCAGTGCAAGAACGTTGTTCGTCAGGTGCTCTGGCGTAATTGAGGTGATCGGGAAGGCGACCCATGGCTGATGGTCGATCAGGCAAAGGGCCGCATTTTCAATCGTCAGATCGTTGATCGTGTGCATGTTGCTGTCTCCATTGGTCATCGGGGATTGGCTGATGGAGCCGCGCGCAGCGGGCAGCGGCGATGGGTTGACCGGGCGCTGACGTGGCCCGGTCAGAACCCTCATCGGTCAGTACTTCTTGAAGAACTGATCCAGTATCGCGACTGTTTCTTCGGGTACAGTTTCAGGAATCCAGTGCCCGCTGTCCATGGCCTGCCCTTCCACGGTTGTGGCCAGCGGCGTCATCATTTCGACGATGTAGGGCATGTTCATCAACCGCCCGGCATTTAAGCCGAGCACCGGCATTTCCAGTTTGGTTTTCATGTATTCTGTATTGTCAGTCACGTCTTGTGGGAAGGTGCGGAACCAGTTGAACCCTGCGGTTGCAGTTTCCGGAACACTGTAAGCGGCAACCGCCTCGGCGATTTCAACCGCGCCGATGACGCCCGCTCCGGCATCAACCCGCTGCATGAAATTACCATAATAGAACTCTTCCCGTCCGGTGATCAGTGCCTCGGGTACGACGGGATCGGCGTGAAACCCAAAGTGCCATGCGCGCGGATCTTTTGAAATGGCGTCGTAGATCGGCGTGCCCGGGAGTGGGACATCCATGATCGTGATGCTTTGCGCCATGTCGGGGAACTGCGCCGCAAACGAATAGGCGATCATGCCGCCGATGTCGTGGCCCACGATGTTGGCCGACGCGATGCCAAGTTCGTCCATCAAGGCTTTGATGTCACCCGCCGATGTCTTTTTGTCGTATCCGTCCTTAGGTTTGTCGGAACCCCCAACACCGCGCAGATCGACGGCGATCACATCATATTCAGCGGAAAGCAATGGCATCATTTTGACCCATGAACTCCAGGTCTGGGGAAAACCATGCAGCAGAATGACGGTTTCGCCGGGGCCGCCATCACGCACATAGTGCAGCTTGACGTCTCCCGTCGTCTGCATGGCGCTTGTAAAGCCGGTTGGTGGTGCAACTTCAGCAACCGCATTCGAAGCGGTAAACATCAGCAAGGCAGCGGTCGCCATCAGACGCGTCATGGCATCGTTCCTTTCAATAGGGGGTTAAGTTAGACGAAGCTGTCCAGGCTTTGGCCTGCGCGCTCACCTGCCGTCTTTGCATCGAGCGCATCCATGGCATCGGCAAAAACCTCCGGCCCTACAGAGTTGTAGGCCCCGATGGTTTTCAGGATTTCGACGACGCCGCTGATATCGAAACTGCCCTCGCCGGGCAGTTTGCGATAGCGAAGGAGATCCTCGATCAAGTTTGCGCCACGAATTTCGGCATCCGCATCCGCAAGCTGAACCTCACCAATCCGGTCAGCCGGAATTTGTGCAAGAAGCTCGGGGTTCGGGGTGGAACGGAAGTAGTGCCAGGTGTCGAACGTCAGCAGCACATCTTCGGACGCGAGCGGTTCGACAAGCGCCCAGCCCGCCGCCAGATCGGGCACCGATGAGATCGGCATGAACTCAAACACCGCCTGCAACCCACGTGTCCTGGCGCGTGCGGCAAATGCACCGAGTGCATCGCTTAGTGCCGCAGTCTCATACGGCAGCCCCAGCCCTTCAACGCAGTTTACCGTTGTGGCCCCCAGCGTATCGGCCATCCGATAGATGAAATCCTCATCATGGGCGATGAAAGCGACGTTCTCGGACGGATATCCGGCGGGGATTTCGAAGTTCGGAACCCACTGCACGAATGGATCGCAGACATGGATGGCGATGCCGGAGTCACGCACCGCCTTGGTGATCTGCGGGTCTGTCATGCCTTGGTCGAGCATCGTTTTATAGTCGATTGGGAACATCGACATATGCGTGAACCCGCCAGTCTTTGCGGCCTCAAAGCGTTCAGCCAGCGGCTTCGTGCGCACGTTGGCCGCCCACAGGACGCGGCGAATGCTTGTTTGGGCCGATAACCGGGCAGGCATCAGGCTTGTAGCGGCACTTGCGGCCATAAAGGTTCGTCTGGTCATGGTCACTTCAGTCCTCCAACTCTGTTTCGGTTTGCCCGCTGCGAGAGCAACGGTTCTGGTCGAAGTTCCCGGGCTAGATTTGCTCAGGGCAACAAGCGTTGGCTTCCGTCAGGCATCCTGGTGGGGCGTTGATCAGTTGCGCCAAGGCTCACTGGTCGCCGGCCTTCATCATCTCCTCGATGAAGACGCGCGTTGCGGGATCGAGGGTCGAGGCGTGGCGCACCACTTTCCATTGGCCATCGCGTTGTTCCAGCGTGTCGACGTTGACCGCCGAGCCTACGTATTCCAGCGCCGCTACCCGCTCGAAAACGATCAGGTAGGTGGTCACGACCAGCTGATCGCCGTCGCGGTTGATGACGTGGTTCGCGGCGACATGACGGCGATTGGTGATGAAGGGGCGGACCTGCTCCAGTGCGGCGGCTACTTGCTCCGGTCCGACGGCATCGCCGAAGTCGGATTCAAACACGCCGTCCTCGGCGAAAAAGCTGGCATAGAGCGGGTAGTCGGCAGCGTCGAGCGCATGGTTCAGCCGGGCAATCACCTGCCGGGCTGCGAGGTCGTCTGCAACTGAAACGGTGTAGGGTTCGGCGATATAGGCGGTATTTTCCTGCGCGCTTGCGGAGGACAGGCTCGACACCGCGACGATGGCGGCGGCAAGCGTGGTCAGGGACTGTTTCAAAAGCATCTCATGGTCTCCTGTTTGAAATAGGGGAGGGTCGAGCGGCCAAGGATGCCGCGTCTGCGTGCCTCGGCGGCGGTTGAGTCGGGCTTCGGGGCTGAAGCCCGACAGTGAATCCGGCGGTCAGTGCACCTTTCCCGCCGATACGATGGTCTGTTCCCCTCTGGATTTAAGCAGATGCCTGGATTGAATTAGATGGGGGCTGTGAATATCTCCGATCCATGAATGGATCAAAGGCGCCGAGCCTGGACGATCTGGCACTCTTTGCAGCGGTCGTTGAGGCAGGAGGCTTCACCGCCGCCGCGCGGAAGTCCGGCACGCCGCAGGCGACAGTCAGCCGTCGGATTGCGAAGCTTGAACAAGACCTCGGTCTGAGCCTTCTGGATCGCACGACACGGCGCATTTCACTGACCGAGATCGGCCGGCGCGTCTATGACCACGCCACCGTGATGGTGGAACAAGCCAATGCGGCGCGGCTGGCCGCCGCCGAGATGAGCCTCGCGATTGCCGGGGATATGAAGGTGACGGCTCCCGTTATCCTGGGTCAGGCGATGATCGCGCCAATCGTTGCGAGGTTCCTGCACGACCACCCGCAGGTCAACATGCAGCTTGAATGGACAACACGGCGCGTCGATCCGACCGAGGAAGATATCGACGTGGCGATTATCCTTGGCACGGGAGGCGCGGGCGACCTCGTGCGTTTGCGACTGGGGGATACGAGGGCCCGTCTCTACGCACCACCGACCTACACCGGAGCGATGCCGCAGCACCCTTCGGCGCTGGCGGAGATATCGATCGTCGGTCTTGGGAGTGCGCTTGCGGAGCAGAGGATCGTATTCAGCCTTGGGCAGGAGGTTGTCCCGATTGATATGCCGCGCCGACTGATGGCCAACGATGTCCGCCCTGTGATCGCCTTTGCCGAGGTCGGCGGACATATCGCGGTCCTGCCAGACTTTTGCGCACCACCGGGCTGGAGAGAGGTGTTGCCTGAATGGGAGACCCCACGACTCGAAGTGAACGCGCTGCGCACACGCTCGCGCGGGGGGCTGCCCAAGGTGCGGGCGTTTCTCGATGCGCTGCGCGCCGGTTTCTCGGCCAACCGTTGAACAGGTTACGGCACCGGTAGCCCGGCAACGCCGCCCTTGATGATCGGGAGCAGGGATGAGAAGCGAATGACGGCAACGCGGCCAGCCTCCAGAAACGGGCTGTCATGCAGTAGGAAAGGCCCGATGCCGCAGCGAGCGACATATTGCGGTAAGGGCAGCTCTGGTGGTCGCCGCCGAGCCCCTCAAAGCCTCTGCAAAGCGAAGGTTGGTAGCTCTGAGCCCTTACCGGTTGGCTTAAATCTCACCATCTCGGCTCGTGATATCGCTCAAAAGGAATAACTGCGATCGGCACCAATTCGACCAGGATTTCCGGGATCACCAATCCGGCAGCTTGGATGAGAATGCTCGTGGGCGCGGTCTCTGGAGGCAGCTTTTCCGCGCGGACCCTCTGTATTGTGGGCATATCGTTGGCGTTCACGAAGTAAATGGTCAGCGAGACCATGTCCTCAAACCGTCCGCCGACGGCCTTCAGAATATGTTCAACGTTGTCAAAGCACTGTCGGATC
>NZ_JBOFBI010000304.1:0-14451 GCF_051645465.1 Tabrizicola sp.
CCCCACGCTGCCAACGAGCCCATATCTCGGCGCGCTGTTCGGCCGAATAGTAGATCCGGCGACGATACGTCATGGCTCACACTCCTTCTTCGATCAAAGAATGAAGTGTTGCAGCCACCGGTTGAACCCACCGCTCAAAGCGAAAACATCCGGCGAAAGACGGCGGTCGGACCTAGGACGTTTCTGCCCTGACAGGAAATACCCCCTTTCATCGAGTCCTTTCCAATTCGTAAATGCCCGCAGATAACCCACTGATAACATTGGGCCGGGAATTTGACCCACCGTGGGCAGTGCAGGCACGCACCCTTCAACCGCATCGAAAAAGAATGAAGGGCCCCGCACCCCTACGGGACCCTTCATCCACCCCACGTGCACACCCCAAGCACCGCACGTGATCTTGAAAAGGGTCCCGGGCGTCCTGCCCTGACTGGACGGTTGTGCCTCGAATCCCCCGATCCATGCAAGGCAGGAGTATGGAGGGGTTTAGTCAAATCCGGCGGTTCGCCAATAGAAGCGGCCCGCGCCTTCTGGGGCACGGGCCGGGATCGGGCCGCGATGGCCAGAGATCACTTGTAGGCGGATTCCTTGCCGAAATGCTTCGCCAACAGATAGTAGAATACCGCCCGGTACTTGGTGCGCTCGGACTTGCCATAAGTATCGATGGCGGCGTCGATGCCTGCCATCAGGTTCGGGCCATCCTTGAGGCCCAGCTTCTTGATCAGATAGTTGGTCTTGATCCGCTCCATCTCGTCCTTGTTCGAGGCCGCGACAGTTGAAGCATCCCTGTCATAGATCGAAGGGCCGCAGCCGATGGTGACCTTGGTGAGGAGCGCCATGTCCGGCGTCACCTTGCATTTGTTCTTCAGGTCATCGGCGTATTTCGCGATAAGTTCGTCCCTCTTGCCCATCCTATGTCTCCCTTGACTGGTACGGTGCTCGTTAACACTACAAACGGTAGTGCGCGTGAATCGTTTCGGGAAGGGGAATTTATCGGATGGTCCGTCAGTCCGCCGAATGGTCGGGAAAGACGACCAGGGAGTTGATGAGGTAGCTGGCGGTCGCCGCAAGGCAGGCAGACATGAGGTGGATGGCCACGTCCGGCCAGAAGGTGCCGCGGGCCAGAAGCTGGCTAAGGCCGGACACGATGCCGATACTGAGGAGCTGTATCGCGGCATAAAGCCATAGGCCGTGGCGGTGCGGGCGGCGGCTGGTGAAGGTGAAGTGGCGATGGCACCAGAAACCGACGGGGATGAAAAGGACCCAGAGGATTGCCGAGGACAGGGCATTGGGCAGGGGCAACTGCGAGGTCGCCAGGGCGGCCAACACTGCATAGAGGAGCGCCAGGCCCCCGCCCACCGCCAGAAACCGCACATAGGTGGTGTACGACGATGTCACGGGGAAATGCCCGCAAGACTGGTCTTGTCGATCTTAAGCAGCCGCACCTCCGAACGATCCACCGTCACGTCGGTCAGCCAGTTCGGCAGATCGCCCGCCACAATGGCGCTGGTCAAGGGATTGTCGCGCTCAATCCGGCTGCCCGCGCACAGGACCAGGTAGTCCGCCCCGGACTTTGCCACTGCCGCGCGGAGCAAATCGTCCGTCGTGAATGCGCCAAGCCCATTCCAGAGGGCGTCGACGCTGCGGTGATAGGACGCGGAAGTGGCGGAATGATGGGTGTAGGTTATGATCGACGGGCCAAGGTTGATGGTCGAGAACATCAGGGCCGGTGGCACACGGGCGATCTCGGCCAGGGCCGTTTCGGTCCGGCAGTTCTTTCTCGAAAACGGCACATTGACCGAGGCATTGGCGCTCGTCACGGGCTTCGGGACGTACAGGATCCGGTGTGCGGCTTTCTCGACGACAGTGGGTATGGCCAAAAGCAGCACCACCATCGCCGGCAGCCGAAACCAGTTTTCACGCGGGATCAGGGTGAAGGCATAGACCAAAAAGCCCCCAAGTAACGGCACCGCCGGCGTCATCAGCTGGGCGGCACGGATCTGGGTCAGAGCAAAACCAAGCCCGAGACCCAGCACGACGAAGGCCTGCATCAGGGCGGTCGCCTGAAGCGTGCTGATCCTTGACCGCATGCGCCAAAGGGTGATCAGCGCCAGAAACCCGATTACAACGGCCGGCAGCAGGATTCGGCCGAGCAGCGAAGGGGACTCGGCAAGCAACTTCGAGGCCGACAGTGCCTCGGTTATGTTGTCATCGATTATGCTGCGCATTTCCGGGCTCAAGTCGGAATAAGGGCCCGCCAGGCATTGTCCAAGAAGCGGAAAGGCCAGCCAGATCCCAAGCGCGGCGAGGCCGAGCATGACCGAAATGCGGGATAGGGGGCTTGTCAGCAACCGCTCGCCCAGCACCGGCACCAGCGTCGCCACCACGCCCACCAGCCCCAATGCCATGACCGGGGTCGCGAGCACATCGCACCAGGGCGTGCCCCAAGTGGCCATGGGCGTCTGGCCCGCAAAGAACAACAGCGCGGACGGGACGATGGCCGCGCCAAATCCCAGAAGCCAGTGGCCGGTGTTCGCTTGCCCGAAAGCGTGGCGGAGCGCCATCAGGCCCCAGATCGTTGCGTAGTAGGGCAACATCTCAAGCCCGACTGCGAGCGCAAAGGCGGTGACCACGCCGCCAAGGGCGCCCAGAACCAAAGCTCGCCCTGGCACCAGAGACAGGTAGAACAGCGCGGTGGCGCAGAGGATCTGCACGTTGTGGTGGTCAATCCGGGGCGGAACGAACTGCCCGCCAAGCTTGGCCCAACTGAGGAATACCGCCAGCGCCCCAATGGCAGAAGCGGTGCCCAGAATGCGCGCTGTGCCGTGGCCCAGAACGAGTATCATCAGGCCCGCAAGGAAGCTCGGCCACAGGATCACCGCGGCAAGCTCGGCCGAGGTTACCGATACGAAGTTGGAGGCCACAAGAACGATGCCTGCGATCCCGGCATCGATGTAGCGTGACCAGTGCATCGAAATGCCCTCGGGTGGCAGGACGCGGTACTGGCGAGTGTCCCACCAGGATTGCCCGGCCAGAAGATCGCGCACAGCGAGCAGGCGCATCTGGTCGTCGTTATCGGCTTCCAGAAGCAGCTCGGAAATCTGCGCTGCATCCTGGTATGCATGAAGTGCCACCAGGGCCATGCCGCCAAGGCAGATCAGCCAGAGGACCAGGCTGCGTGATTCGGTGAAGGACTTGAAGATCATGCGTAGGTTGCTTTGTTTCCGTGACACTCATTGATCAGCAAAGCTGCTGCGGATTACCTCTCAATTCCGAAGTAGTCATAACTGTGACGAAACTCACCCGCTTCCATGACTATCCCTGAGTGGCGCCAAGTTTCTAGCCCGCCGACGCCGCATTTTCGGCGCAGTTGCAGGCGCATTATGCGGGAACTGTCGCCAATGCTGCGCGAAAGACCCCAAAGGGATCGGCCGATGATCGAGCTTACTATCCTCATGCCCTGCCTGAACGAGGCTGAGACGCTTGCGACATGTATCCGCAAGGCGCGCGCCTATCTGGACGCATCGGGCATCAACGGCGAGATCCTTATTGCCGACAACGGGTCCACCGATGGCAGCCAGGCGATTGCCGAGGGTCTGGGGGCGGTTGTGGTTCCGGTTCCGATGCGAGGCTACGGCGCTGCGTTGAGTGCGGGGATCGCCGCCGCCCAGGGCCGCTACGTCATCATGGGCGACAGTGACGATAGCTATGACTTCTTGAATCTGGACGGGTTTGTTGAGCGTCTCCGGGCAGGCGCTGATCTGGTCATGGGTAACCGGTTCAAGGGCGGGATCGCACCGGGAGCCATGCCGGCACTGCACCGGTATCTGGGCAACCCTGTGCTGTCGACGATTGGCCGGGTGCTCTACCGCACCCCCGTAGGCGACTTTCACTGCGGTCTGCGGGGCTTTTCCCGTGCGGCGATCCAGCGGCTTGGGCTGACCAGCCCTGGGATGGAATTTGCGTCGGAAATGGTGATGAAGGCCTCGTTGGCGGGGCTCAACATTGCCGAGGTGCCGACGACGCTTTCGCCCGACGGCCGGTCGCGTCCGCCGCATCTGCGGTCCTGGCGCGACGGCTGGCGGCACCTGAAGCTTCTTCTGACCTTCGCGCCTTTCAGCATATTCCTGTATCCCGGCCTCGCATTGCTGGGATTGGGCGGAATGCTGTTCCTGCCGCTTCTGTTCACCCCTGTCACCCTGGGTGGCGTGACGCTGGACACCGGCACGCTGATCTTCGCGGCGACCTTCATCATGACCGGCTTTCAGCTGGTCTGGTTCCATGCTCTGGCCCGTCTGTTTGCGGTCAGGATGAACCTTTTGCCAACCTCTTCACAGTTCGAGTCCCTGCGCGCCCGCCTTTCGGTAGACACGGCCTGTCAGGTCGGTGCGGTGTTCCTTCTTATGGCTGTTCTTGCCACGCTGGCCTCGGTCGGGTTCTGGGCCTTCAACGGGTTCGGGCCGCTTGACCCAGGCACCATCACCCGCACCGCTTCGCTGGTCGCAGTGCTGGCCGCGCTGGGGGTGCAGTCGGTCACCAATGGCTTTCTCTGGGGGCTTTTGAACCAGAATGCCCCTGTAGCCGCAGGCGGTGCCACCGAAACGCTTGAAGCGCCCCGCCAGAGCGTCTGAAAGGCCCGACCCGGGGTCGTCGACCCGGGCCGGACGCTTGATCAGTAGCGGTAGTGGTCCGACTTGAACGGGCCTTCGGGTTTCACGCCGATATAGTCGGCCTGATCCTTGCGAAGCTCGGTCAGCTTTACTCCGATCTTCTTCAGGTGCAGGCGGGCGACCTTTTCATCCAGCGCTTTCGGCAGGATGTAGACGCCGGGGGCGTAGTCCTTGCCCTTGGTCCAAAGCTCGATCTGGGCGAGGACCTGGTTGGTGAAGCTGGCCGACATCACGAAGGACGGGTGGCCGGTAGCGTTGCCGAGGTTCAGAAGGCGGCCTTCGGACAGAAGGATGATGCGGTTGCCCGAGGGCATCTCGATCATGTCCACCTGTTCCTTGATGTTGGTCCACTTGTGGTTCTTCAGCGCCGCGACCTGGATCTCGTTGTCGAAGTGGCCGATGTTGCCGACGATGGCCATGTCCTTCATCGCGCGCATGTGGTCGATGCGGATGACGTCCTTGTTGCCGGTGGTGGTGATGAAGATGTCAGCGCTGGCGACTTCGTCTTCCAGGAGCGTGACCTCGTAGCCGTCCATCGCGGCCTGCAGGGCACAGATCGGGTCGACTTCGGTGACCTTCACCCGGGCGCCCGCGCCACGGAGGGACGCCGCCGAGCCTTTGCCGACATCGCCGTAACCGCAGACGACGGCGACCTTGCCGGCCATCATCGTGTCGGTCGCCCGGCGGATGCCGTCGACGAGCGATTCCTTGCAGCCGTATTTGTTGTCGAACTTCGACTTGGTGACGGAGTCATTGACGTTGATCGCCGGGAAGGGCAGCTGGCCCTTCTTGTGCAGCTCATAAAGGCGATGCACGCCCGTGGTGGTTTCTTCCGACACGCCCTTGATGTCTGCGCGCTGCTTGGTGAACCAGCCGGGCGAGGCCTTGAGGCGCTTCTTGATCTGGTTGAAAAGGCAGACCTCTTCGTCGCTGGTCGGGACGGCGATCAGGTCGGTCTCACCGGCTTCGACGCGGGCACCCATCAGGATGTAAAGCGTGGCGTCGCCGCCATCGTCGAGGATCATGTTGCAGGTGCCGCCCTCGCCGCCGAACTGGAATATCTTGTCGGTGTAGTCCCAGTATTCCTCAAGGTTCTCGCCCTTGATCGCAAAGACCGGGGTGCCCGAGGCCGCGATGGCGGCGGCGGCGTGGTCCTGGGTCGAGAAGATGTTGCACGAGGCCCAGCGGACATCGGCGCCAAGGGCCTTCAGCGTTTCGATCAGGACGCCCGTCTGGATCGTCATGTGCAGCGACCCCGCGACCCGCGCGCCTTTCAGCGGCTGAGACTTCCCGAACTCCTCGCGGCAGGCCATCAGGCCCGGCATTTCGGTTTCGGCGATGGTCAGTTCCTTGCGGCCAAATTCAGCCAGACCGATGTCCTTGACGATATAATCCTTCGCCATCTTGGCGCACTCCTTGATCCTGGGTTGCGCGGGCAGATAGCATTGATCGCCGAGACAGACAACAAAGGCCGAGTGTCGCAGATGAAACAACCCCGCGCGTGGCAACGGATGCTGTCTGGTCGCAGGCTGGACCTGCTGGACCCGACCCCGATGGACATCGAGATCGAGGATATCGCCCATGGCCTTGCCTTCGTCGCGCGCTGGAACGGGCAGACACGGGGGGACTGGCCCTATTCGGTGGCTGAGCATTCGCTTCTGGTCGAAGAGATCTTTGCCCGCGCCAATCCGGCAATCCTGCCACGCTGGCGACTGGCCGCGGTGCTGCATGACGCACCGGAATATGTGATCGGTGACATGATCAGCCCGGTGAAGGCGGCGGTCGGGCCGGGCTATGGCGAGCTGGATCAACGGCTGACGGCGGCGGTGCATCTGCGCTTTGGCCTGCCCGCCCAGATTCCTGCGCCGATCAAGAAGGCGATCAAGGCGGCGGACAAGGTTTCGGCCTGGCTCGAGGCCGTGCGGATTGCAGGATTTCGGGAGGCAGAGGCCGACAAGCTTTTCGGGCGGCCCGCGCCGGAACTGGTTCACCGGCTGGAAATCAAACTTCGTCCGCCCACAGAGGTGCGGGCGGACTACATTGCTACGGTCGCGAGGCTTCTGTCAGCCTGTGGCTGAAGGGATTCGGCGCGACAGCACCCTGGTTCAGCGTAGGCTGGCATCAACGACCGTGGTTCCGCAACGTATCGCCGATGCGCAGACCTTCGATGTCCTGGAACTCGCGCGGGCTGCGGCGCAGGTTATGGCGCGGCAGGTTGTCCTCGGGCAACCGGCCAAGGCGGCTGGCGATCAGCAGGGCGTCTGCAAAGATATTCAACATGATCTTTCTCCTTTCCATGTCTGTATAACTTCTTTTGCCATGAAAGCGGCCATGCTACGACTCAGAAAGCCTGCTGAACTGTTAGGTGAGATTACACATGGCGACCGACTGGCGCAGCCTTCCGTCCCTTACCGCCTTGCGGGCTTTCGCGGCCACGGCCGAGCTGCGCAGCTTTTCGCAGGCCGCGCGAACGCTGAACGTGACCCATGCCGCCGTCGCTCAGCAGGTGCGGGCGCTGGAGGATCAGCTTGGCCGCTCACTGGTGCAGCGTGACGGGCGCGGGGTCAGCCTGACGGCGGATGGCGAGCAGCTGGCCGAGGCGCTGGGCGAAGGCTTCGGCGCGATGCTGCGTGGGGTCGAGGCCTTGAAGACCGGTGAGGCTGACCGCCCGGTGCGGGTGACGCTGACAGCCAGCTTCGCTGCGCAATGGCTGATGCCGCGGCTGAAGGACTTCTGGACGAAGCATCCCGACATCGGCCTGTCGATGCATCCCGACAACCGGGTCGTGGACATACATCGCGAGCGGATGGATCTTGGGATTCGTTATGGCAATGGCGATTGGGCGGGCGTGGAAAGCACTTATCTCGCCTCGGCACAACTGGTGATTGCGGGCGCGCCGTCCTTGATGGGGGACAAGGACACCCTCACTTTGGACGAGATGCGGGAGATGGACTGGATCCTGTCGCGGACCTGGCCGGAACAGGACGCCTATCTTCGCAAGCTGGGTCTGGAACCGGATACGTTAAGCCGGACCGACATCGGCAATGAGGAGCTTGCGATAGCGGCGGCTCGGCAGGGACTGGGGCTGGTGGTGGAGAGCATCGCGCTGGTCGCTTCAGACGCGAGCGAAGGGCGCCTGCGCATCGTGCATGACAGCCGCGAAAAGCTTCCGGCCTATTTCGTCGTGACTTTACCCGGGCCAAAGCGTGCTGCGGCCCGGGCGTTCTTGAAATGGCTGAAATCGCAGAGCTAGCGGCTCAGATCGCCATGCTTTCCGGCTTTTTCCCCTTGGCAAGCGCCTCGGAGAACCAGCGCGGCTTGCGGCCACGGCCCGACCAGGTGTCGGACTTGTTGGCCGGGTTGGCATACTTCGCCACAGACGGCGAGCGCTTCCGACCAACCGTGACCCCCGTCAACTCGGCCAGCGAAAAGCCCATTGCCTTGGCTTTTTCTTCCAGTTCCGCCAAAGCCTCACGCTTGCGGCGGTCTTCGTACCCCGAAATCGCCTTTGTGACCTGCGAGTGCAGATCCTTCAGCTCTTTCAGGGAAAGCGAATTCAGGTCGATATTCAATATCTGATCCCCCTCGGATAAAGACCGTTATTGAATAGGGCCAAGAGTCGGGGGGTGCAAGAATTGAAATTTACCTTGGGCTTCTTTTTGCAAGGATACGCTGCAAAGTCCGCCGATGCATCGAAAGACGGCGCGCCGTTTCCGAAACATTTCGGTCACACATCTCATAGACACGCTGGATATGTTCCCACCGCATGCGGTCGGCGGACATCGGATTTTCTGGCGGTTCGGGCAGCACGCCCGACTTTGCCAGCAACGCGTTCGTCACGTCATCTGCGTCCGCGGGCTTTGAAAGATAGTCGATCGCACCGATCTTGACGGCTGCCACCGCCGTCGCGATCGCGCCGTAGCCCGTAAGGACGACAATGCGGCACGATGGGCGCCGTTCCCTCAGTGTCTCGATCACCTCAAGCCCGTTGCCGTCCTCAAGCCTAAGGTCGACGACCGCATAGGCCGGAGGTCTGGCAAAAGCCTTCGCCCGCCCCTCGGCCACGCTTTGCGCCGTGTCTGTCAGGAAGCCGCGCTTCTCCATCGCCTTTGCAAGCCGTTTCACAAAGGGTTCGTCATCGTCCACAAGAAGCAGCGTGCGATCCGGTCCAAGATCGGTGGCGAGGTCATCAGTCATGTTTTTCCCCTGGTCGGCGTCGCGGAACGTCAAGTCCCTGCGTTACCTGCCTCGACAAAACAGGCAACGCTGTCCGCCATTTGTTCAGATGTAATCTCGCGCCGGAAGAAATCCACAAAACCCTCCCCCGGAAGCATGAGATACGTGAACGTCATGTGATCGACGAGATAGAATTCGTCGCCGGTCTCCTGCTTTTTGTAGATCGTCTTGTAGGCATTGGCCGCGGCCTTGACCTGATCCGCGCTGCCGGTCAGTGCAATCAGCTTCGGATGCATGTTGGAAGCGTAGTCACCCAAGGCGTCGGGCGTGTCGCGCTCGGGGTCGATGGAAATGAAGACCGGGGTCACGTCGAACCCGCGCTCTTCAAGGATATCGACAGCCTCGACATTGCGCGCCATGTCCAGGGGGCAGACATCAGGGCAGAACGTATAGCCGAAATACACGAGCGACGGTTTGGTCAGCACCTCGGCATCTGTCACCGTCTGGCCCGCGGGATTGACCAGAGTGAACGGCCCGCCGATATCGCCCCCCGCGATCTGGCCCTGGCGGCATTCGGCAAAAGCATCGCCGCTGCGCTGCTGCTGGATATAGATCAGCGAGCCTCCAAGCAGGGCCGCCACGGCTGCAACGGCCACTCCGGCATAAAGCTTCATCATACTGACCTCCCCTGGTCCTACGGGTCGCATTGATCTCAGATGGGGGCGCCCTTAACAATGGCCAAGCCCACGGGGAGACATCCGGTCACAGCATGGCCACAGTGGCAACCGGCTTCGAGGTCCATGGAGTGAGGGCCAACTGGGTTCGTCTCCGGACCCTGATCCTGCTCCGCTGGATGGCGATTGCCGGGCAGGTGGCGGCGATTCTGGCGGCAAGCCAGGTCTACGGTCTGGACCTGCCCCTGGGGCTTTGCGCACTGGCCATCGGCCTTTCGGTTCTGGTAAACCTGTTTCTGGTCATGATCTTCCCGGAAAACCGGCGGCTGAACGAGGCCGAGGCCTTCCTGACCCTCCTCTTCGATCTGGCTCAGCTTGCGCTTCTGATCTTTCTCACGGGCGGTCTGGCCAACCCCTTTACGATCCTGGTGCTGGCGCCCGTCACGATCTCGGCCAGCGTCCTTCGGCTGCGGTCGACAGTGACGCTGGGCGCGATCGCGATCCTTTTCGTCACGGTGGCCCTGTTCTGGCACCTGCCGCTCCGCTTTGCCGACGGCCGCGAGCTGGTCATTCCGCGCCTTTTTGCCTTTGGTTTCTGGCTGTCGATCGTCATCGGCATCCTCTTTCTCGGCCTTTACTCCCGCAAGGTGGCCACCGAGATGCGGTCGATGTCCGAGGCGCTTCTGGCGACCCAGATGGCCCTTGCGCGTGAGCAGAAGCTGACCGATCTGGCAGGCGTGGTCGCCGCCGCCGCGCATGAGCTTGGAACGCCGCTTGCCACGATCAAGCTCGTCAGTTCCGAGCTTCTGCAGGAACTGGACGGCCAGCCCAGCCTGCAAGAGGACGCAAAGCTGATCCGCGATCAGGCCGACCGATGCCGGGACATCCTGCGCGACATGGGCCGGGCCGGAAAGGACGATCTGCACATGCGGCAGGCCCCGCTCAGCGCCATGCTGCGTGAAGCGGCCGAGCCGCACATGGCGCGGGGCAAGCGCGTGGAATTTGCCTTTGCGCCGCTGCGGGATGGAGACGCGCAGCAGCCCACCGTCCTGCGACGGCCCGAAGTCATTCACGGCTTGCGCAATCTCATCCAGAACGCGGTGGACTTCGCGCGGTCCACCGTCTGGGTCGAAGGCGAATGGACCGCGCGCCGGATCACCGTCCGGATCACCGACGATGGCGACGGGTTCCCGCCCAGCGTGATCGGCCGGATCGGAGACCCTTTCGTCCGCGCCCGCCGCTCCGACCCCGAGCCTGCGCTGCGCCCCGGCTATGAAGGCATGGGCCTTGGCCTCTTCATCGCAAAGACCCTGCTCGAACGGTCCGGGGCCGAGCTGTCCTTCGCCAACGCAACCGATCCCTTTCTGGCGCCCGAAGACCGGCCCGAGCGTTCCGGCGCCGTCGTCGCGGCGGTCTGGGATGTCGAGGACCTCGTCTCGTCCGCCGCCGGGGCCTTGGGCGAAAACGCCCCGATCACGACTTAGCGCGCGGACCTCATCAAACCGCTCCTCGAGCACTTCGTGCACTCCTCGCTCCCGCACCCCCCGACGAGTGCACGAAGTGCTCGAGGAGGTGACGACGGAAGACTGCGTTAGGTGTCATGCCGATAGCGATCCCGCCCGATCCGATCAGGACTTTGTGCCGCGTTAACTGGCAATTAACCGTTTCGATTCTAGCCTCTCGGCAAGCGCAGCCTTATCGGGGGTCAGACGTGACGGGCGATTGGTCGATGGCATTGGGCATGGTTCTGACCGCAACGCTGATCGCGCTGTCGGTGCTGGCATTGCTGTCTGCGTGGCAGTCGCGGCGCCCGGTGCGGGTGGCAAGCATCTTCGATCAGTCGCCGGGGCGGATTGCCTTTCTTTTCGATGGCCACCGGCTTCTGGATGCCTCGCCCTCGGCCCGCGCGCTTCTGCCCTTCGGCGAAGACAGCCGTGCCTGGGCACGCCTGATGGCCCGCTTCGGACCCGAATTCCCCTTTCTGGCCGAGCGGCTGGCCAGCCTGCCCCGTGCGGGCCTGCTGCATATCCAATCCCTCCCCGGCGTTTCGCCAGCGATGGTCATGACGGCCGAGCATCTCTCCGGCCTGACGCGGCTGACCCTGTCCGGCGGCCAGGCCGCAGTGAACGGCGGACAGGCGGACGCCGCAACGGCTGCGGCCCTCCATACCGAGGTGATGGCGCAGCGCAACGTGCTGTCGCGGGCTCCGGTCCTGATGTGGAAAGAGGCGGCGGATGGCGCGGTGATCTGGGCCAACCACAGCTATCTCATCCGCGCGGTCGAGCTTCTGGCGGAAGGCGAGGACTTGTCCTGGCCGCTGCCGAAGCTCTTCGACCACCCCGAGGCGCACAAGGCCCACCTGCCCCGTCTGAAGCTGCAGATGCCAAGCGGGGCTGAGTGGTTCGATCTGATGCGGATGCCGGCGGGTGATGAAACGCTGTGCTACGCGCTTGCCGCCGACAAGGCCGTGCAGGCCGAAACGGCGCTGCGCGAATTCATGCAGACCCTGACCAAGACCTTCGCCGATCTGCCCATCGGGCTTGCGATTTTCGACCGGTCGCGCGCGCTGCAGATGTTCAACCCCGCGCTGGCCGACCTGACCACGCTGCCGCCCGAGCTTCTGATCTCGCGGCCGACGCTGAACGCTTTTCTCGATGCCATGCGGGCGCGGGCCATGATCCCCGAACCGCGTGACTACCGCAGCTGGCGCAAGCAGCTCGCGCGGCTGGAAGAAGAGGCGGCGATGGGCCTTTTCGAGGAAACGTGGAGCCTGCCGGGCGGCCAGACCTACCGGGTGATCGGGCGGCCGCATCCGAATGGCGCGCTCGCGTTCATGTTCGAGGATATATCGCATGAAATGTCCCGCACCCGGCGCTACCGGGCCGACGTGGAACTTGGCCAATCGGTGATCGATGCCGTGGAAGAGGCGGTCGCGGTCTTCTCGCACGGTGGTCAACTGGTCATGTCGAACCACGCCTATGCCCAGCTTTGGCAGCATGATCCGCAGGTCCTTCTGTCCGAAGCCAGCATTGCGACACTCAGCGCCTGGTGGCGGGATCAGGCGGCGCCCACGCTTCTGTGGGACGACGCCGCCGACTATGTCACCAGCGCCGAAGACCGGACGCCCTGGGACGGCGAAGTGCGGCTTCTGGACGGTCGGCTTGTCTCGTGCCGCTTCCGCCCGCTGACCGGCGGGGCGACCCTGGTCACGTTCCGACTGCTGACCGTGTCGTCAGGCGCCCCGATTCTCGACGCTGTGCCGGTGGGCCTGCTTACGGCCTGAAGCCGCCGGGCTTGCGGCGGCGCGCCGGGTGGCTAGAGTCGCCGCATGTCGATTGCGAAGCACGCACCTGCTCCCCTGATCCTGGACCTGGCCACCGAGGCGGATACCGCCGCTCTTGGCCAAAGGCTGGCCGAAGTCGCCCGTCCGGGTGATGCGATCCTTCTGGAAGGGCCGATCGGGGCGGGCAAAAGCTGCCTTGCCCGGGCGTTCATCCAGGCCCGTCTCGGTCGCGCGGAAGAGGTGCCATCGCCGACTTTCACCCTGGTTCAGGTCTACCAGGCCAAGGGCGGCGACATCTGGCACGCCGACCTTTACCGCCTGACGCATCCCGACGAGGTGTGGGAGCTTGGACTGGACGACGCCTTCGAGACGGCGATCTGCCTGGTGGAATGGCCGGACCGGCTGGGCCGCCATGTGCCGCAAGGCGCCTTGCACATCCGGCTGACCGCCTGGGGTGACGGCCGTCGGGCTGAGGTCTCTGGCGGACGTGTCGCGCTGATCAAGGCCGCGACCCATGGATGAGCGTGCAGCGGCGCTTGCCGCGTTCCTCGACCGGCTCGGCTGGGGCAGGGCCGACCGACGGCATCTGGCGGGCGATGCGTCCGACCGGCGCTATGAACGGCTTGGCCTCGGGGCGGCCACGGCTGTGCTGATGGACAACCCCCCCGGCGGGGCAGATGATCCCGCGGCCTTCTCGGCCATGGCCCGGCACCTGCGGTCGCTTGGCCTCTCGGCCCCCAAGGTCCTGGCCGAGGACCTGGTCCAAGGCTTCCTCGTTCTCGAAGACCTCGGCGACGATCTCTACGCCCGCCTCCTGCAGGCCGACCCGCCGCGTGAGGCCGCCCTTCTCGCTCCCGCCGTCGACGTGCTCCTGCACCTCCAGTCCGCCGCGCCGCCACCCGGACTGCAGAACCTTTCCGCCGAAGACTGGGCCAACGCCGCAGCCTTCGCGCCTGACTGGTACGCATTCGCGGCCACCGGAGCCAAGCCCGACGCCGGGCGGTTTCTCGAAACCCTGACCGCCGCCCTCCGCACCCATGCCGATGGCCCAAGGGTCCTGATCCTGCGCGACTACCACGCCGAAAACCTCCTCTGGCTGCCTGGTCGCGACGGCATTGCCCGCGTCGGTATCCTTGACTTTCAGCTCGGCCAGCTGGGCCAGCCCGGCTACGATCTCGTCTCCCTTCTGCAGGACGCCCGCCGCGATGTCGCACCCGCGACCGAAGCGGCGATGATCGCCCGCTTCGTCACCGCCACCGACCGCGACCCCCAGGCCTTCGCCGCCCACTACGCCACGCTTGGAGCACAACGGGCGCTGCGCATTCTGGGCGTCTTCTCAAGGCTCTGCCTTATCGCCGGGAAACCGCAGTACCTCCGCCTGATCCCCCGCGTCTGGGGCCAGCTGCAGCGGAACCTCGCCCATCCGGCCCTGAGCGACCTACGCACCGTCTGCGACACGCTTCTGCCCGCCCCCACCCCCGCCATCCTCGAAAAGATCGAACGCCAATGCCCACCTACCCCTTCCCGCTGATGGTCTTCGCCGCAGGCTTCGGCACCAGGATGGGAGCGCTGACCGCCGACCAACCGAAGCCGCTGATCCCCATCGCGGGCCGCGCGCTGATCGACCATGCCCTCGGGGTCGCCGAAGCTG
>NZ_JBOFBI010000305.1:0-6199 GCF_051645465.1 Tabrizicola sp.
CTGATCTCGGCATGCATCACGCTTGCCCCCGTGACGATCACCCCGTCCAAGAGGTCCCCCGCCTCATACCCCCGCGCCACAACACATGGCGTACAAGCCCAGATCACCCCGCCGCGCTTCTGGAAATCCGCGATCAGCGCCGCCAGCGGGTCCAACGGCGGCACATGAGTCATCGCCTGCCCGCCCTTCCGCACCAGATCGATCGCGTTCGACGTCAGAAACACGAACACCTTCAGCCCCGCCGTGATCCCGCCATTCGCGATCGTGAATCCGACCGAAGAAAGCTCGGACGCAATGCCATTGGTGATCATCACCACAAGTTTGTCGGTTCCATCTGCCATGATAATCTCCCTTGCAATGCATGGTGTCCGATGCACCGTCCTTGCCTGATCAAAGGGAAGACTGTCTTTGGCCGACCCGCCGAAAAGCTTGACCGATCTGCCAGAACCCGCCGCCGAACTCCTGTCGCAGGCCCTCCGCCGCATCCGGATTTCCGGCTCCATGCAGTACTGCTTCATGCCGCAGGGGGATTGGACGACCGACGCCACCCCCGCGCCCTGGCGGCCGAAGGATGCCATCGGCTTCCACATCGTCGCCGCAGGCCCATGCTGGGTCGACCTCCAGGGCCACCGCACCCAGCTTCAGACCGGCGACATCGCCGCCTTCCCCTTCGGCACCCCGCATGTTCTTGGCGCAGGCGCAGGCGGACGGCTCATCGACCCCGGCGGCGACCTTCCCGCCCGCCCCTGGCCCGCCACGCCCATCCTGCGCTACCCCGATCGGGGCAGCCAGGTCCGCATCCTCTGCGGCTACGTCCAGTGCGAGGCGACCGGCTTCGCCCCCTTCCGCGCCGTCCTGCCCGACTTCATTCACATCCGCACCGCCGATGAAGGCGCGGCCGACTGGCTGGCGGCCACCGTCGCCCAGATCGTGACCGAGGTCGACCAGCCCCAGCCCGGCGGCGGCCCGGTCCTCGAACGACTGACCGAGCTTGCCTTCCTCGAAATCCTCCGCCGCCAGTTCCAGACCCCCACGCCCCATGGCTGGCTCGCAGCAATCCTCGACCCGGCCCTGTCCCGAGGCCTTGTGGCGCTGCACGCCGATCCCCGGCGGAACTGGACGCTCGCGTCCCTCGCGCAGGAAAGCGGCCTCTCCCGCTCGGCGCTGGTGACCCGCTTCGCCGAACTCCTCGGCACATCCCCCATGCGCTACCTGCGCGACTGGCGCCTCTTCCTTGCGGCACAGGACCTGACCACGACCCAGCAGCCGATCATCGCCATCGCGACCGACGCAGGCTACGGCACCGAAGCCGCCTTCACCCGCGCCTTCTCCCGCAGCTTCGGCACCCCCCCGGCCGAATGGCGCCGCTCGCGGTCCGCTTCGTCCTCAAGCGAGCCGTAGCACCTGTCATCGCCCCCACCCAAAACCGCCTCTGTCGGGCTCCCGGATCAATCGTCAATCTGGTGGAGCCATCATGCGGTCAACCAACCCCCTTTTCCTTGCGCCCCTCCTTGCGCTCTTGACCACGGCCCCCGCCCTGGCCTGCGCGCCAGGTGGCTCTTCCTGTCGTCCAAGCGAAGCGGATGTCCTGGCTGGTCTCAGCCATACCACCCCGTGGATCGAGTTTGCTGGCGTCGAGTTCTCGACCAAGCCCGTTGGTGGCCGACCGGAGGACACGTTTCAGTCCTTCAGGATCTATTTTCAAGCAGTCGGCATACCGAAAGCCGATCTTCTGGAGCATATCTATGGCGACGAATTGCTGAAGGCCTGCGAACTGCCGGTGGACCAGCCGCTGCCGGTCTCAGACGGCTCGATCTACATCAAGCGGGCCTCCAGGGGTGATGAGGTCCTCATCTTCGGCGATTTAACGCTGGGTGAAAACGAGGTCGGCGAATGGGAAGTTGGCAGCTACCTGACCGGCTACGTGACAAAGGACGGAGTAGAGTTCTTCGGCCTCCCACGCGCCGGTCAGGCCGACCTGGCCATCATCGGTGAAGCCTCAGGCGACGCAGCCTGCGCCATGCTCAAGAAGTAACCCGCCTCGGGCGAACGCGAGCCGTAGGGCGCGCATTCATGGCGCGCCGATCATCGCCCCCCTCAGAACAACCCGTCGCCGCCCTCTTCCCGCTCGATCACCTCATCCGCGACCACAGCCGTTGCACCGCCGACGATCAAAGGGCCGCAGGCGGAACTAGGCGACCGGAAGACAGCAGGCCGGGTGATCGCCAACTTCGCCCAGGTGGTGAAGGAAGGCGAGCTGCGGCTGCATCCGCAGATCGGCGGGCTTGTGGAGAAGGAGCTGGTGGAGAAGATGGGTTATTCGCAAACCAAGGGAGAGTGACGATGACAGATACCGTCTGCTTGAGCGTTGCACCGCAGAAATCCGAGCTGACCGCCTGGTTCACAATGGAGGACCGCGCCGCGCCGTCAGCGCAACGAGAAGACAACGCCATGTTCCACGGGGGCGGGGGGCATCTTGACCCGAACCTTCTGCCGCAGCGGGCCGTCGAGCACAAAGGCCGCAAGATCACGCGGATGTCGCATCTCTTCAAGCTGAACGGCTTTCTGTGCATGACCGAGAAGGCCGCCGCAGTGCTGCGCCAGTTTGATCTGCGCAGCGGCGGGCTTTATCCGCTGGAGCTGTTCCGCAGCGATGGCGTCACGCCGATCGACGGCCCGTTCTGGGCGCTGAACTTCGGTGCGAAGAAGACCGCCGCCGATACAACAGCTAGAGCGGGATGCGGACTGGCAGAATCAGATTGTCGCACTTCTGTCCGCGCAGGATCGCTCGTCGATGACTTCGTCACTCCTCGCTGTGTTTCTCCGACGAGGAGACGAAGTCGAACGAGGAGGGCTTCCAGGCGTGGCTCTGCAGCTGCAGGTTCCGCCAAGACTCATCCCGCTCTAGCCAGACCATCGATGGTCCCTATCCGAACGGCAAATGCCGGCCAAAGTTCTGGATCAAGGACGACGATATGGCCATCACCCGGGCGGCCCTAGAGGGCGCGGATCTTTGGGGTGACGAATTGGTGGAAATCGGCTTCTTCGTCAGCCCAAGACTGGGCAAGGCCCTTGATAAGGCGGGTCTCGCCAAAGTCTTTCACCTGCGGCGCTGCCGGATCGTCTGACGCTCTATAACAGTCTGCAGGCGCCCGGTCCTTGCGCGCGCCCCTTCAGAACAACCCGTCGCCACCCTGTTCCTGCTCGATCACCTCATCCGCGACCACAGCCGTCGCACCGCCGACGATCAACGGGCCGCAAGCGGAAACCGCCAGCATCCCGGTCAGAAGCAGTACCATCATTCCAGCTTTTTTCATTTGTCCGTCTCCTGCCGATATCTTGCCAAATCCTTAACGCCCACAGACGCAACCCATTGATTTTATTTCAGCCGCCAGGATGTCCCACCGTGGGACACATCAGAACTCCACCCCGGCCTGAGCCTTGATCCCCGCCCGGAACGGATGCTTGACCAAGGTCATCTCGGTCACCAGATCCGCCGCCTCGATCAGCTCGTCCTTAGCGTTCCTCCCCGTCAAGACCACATGAGTCAGGGGCGGCTTTTCCAAGCGGAGAAACTCCAGCACTTCCCCAAGGTCCAGATAGTCATACCGCAGCGCGATGTTGATCTCATCCAGCAGCACCAGCCGGATGCTTGGGTCCCGGATCAGCTCCTTCGCCTTCTCCCACCCCGCCCTTGCGGCCGCAATGTCGCGGGTCTTGTCCTGCGTCTCCCAGGTGAACCCCTCGCCCATCGCATGGAACTGGCACAGGTCCGCGAAATGGGTCATCAAGAGCCGCCGCTCCCCCGTATCCCACGCCCCCTTGATGAACTGGACCACCGCGCAGGGCATCCCATGCGCCACACAGCGCAGGATCATCCCGAACCCGCTGGAGGATTTCCCCTTCCCCGCCCCGGTATGGACGATGATCAACCCCTTCTCCCCGGCCTTCCCCGCCATGATCCTGTCCCGCGCAGCCTTCTTCTTCGCCATCTTCTGGGCATGGCGGGCAAGCTCGGCTTCAGTATCGGGTGTCGCAATGGTCTCGGTCATGGTCGGTCGCGTCCTTGACATTGGTAGGCCTTCTGCCACAGGTGGACAGGCGCTGGTTCCTGTTTATGACAGGCGAAGAGGGAATGCGACAGGGCCCGAGGACATGAGCCGAAAGCCCCAATCGCAGCCGCCCCCGCGACCGTGACCGGAGAGGTCCCTTACGCCACTGGCCACACAGCCGGGAAGGCAAGGGACCGTTGGGGAAACCCTGGATCCGCAAGCCGGGAGACCTGCCAGCGCGAAGGAAGAAACCGGCGGACGGGGTGTTCCGCGACCGGGGGACAGGCGGAAACGCCCTCTCTGGCCCATGCCCCTTCGCCTATGGAAGACCGCGATGGGCACTACGCTTTACGTCTGCACCACCTGCAAGGCCGGGGAACCTGTGCCCGAAGGCGATCTGCCCCCAGGGCTCCGGCTTTATGCCGCGCTAGCCGCCAAAGGTGCGCCCGAAGGCATCCGCATCGTCGGCGTCGAATGCCTCTCCGCCTGCAACACCGGCTGCGCCGTCTCGCTGACGAAGCCCGGCGCCTGGTCCTATGTCTACGGCCGCCTGACCCTTGACGACGTCCCCGCGATCCTCGAAGGCGCCGGGAAGTACGCAGCCACAACGGACGGCATCGTCCCCTGGCGAGAGCGGCCCGTAGTCTTCCGCAAGCAAAGCATGGCCCGTATCCCGCCCCAAATGCCGTTTGAAGAGGCCGCCGAATGACCGACCTGACGAAAATCCCCGTGACCGTGATCACCGGCTTCCTTGGCGCGGGGAAGACCACCCTCATCCGCCACCTGATGCAGAACCCGCAGGGGCGCCGGCTCGCGATCCTGGTCAATGAGTTCGGCACCGTAGGGGTCGACGGCGACATCCTGAAGTCCTGCGCCGATGAAAACTGCCCGGTCGAAAACATCGTCGAGCTCGCCAACGGCTGCATCTGCTGCACCGTCGCCGACGACTTCATCCCGACGATCGAGGCGCTGATGGCCATGCCCATCCGCCCGGATCACATCCTGATCGAAACCTCCGGCCTCGCCCTCCCGAAGCCGCTCCTCAAGGCCTTCGACTGGCCCGCCATCCGCAGCCGGATAACTGTCGACGGCGTCATCGCCCTCGCCGACGCCGAAGCCGTCGCCGCTGGCCGCTTCGCTCCGGACGTCGCAGCCGTCGACGCCCAACGCGCCGCCGACCCCTCGCTCGACCACGAAACACCGCTCTCCGAGGTCTTCGAGGACCAGATCCTCTGCGCCGACCTGATCCTTCTCTCGAAGGCCGACCTAGCGGGTGAGGCCGGTCTTGCCTCGGCGCGGGAGGTCATCAGCGCCGAAATGACCCGCCCGGTCCCCATGCTCGCTATGACCGAAGGCGTCATCGACCCCCGCGTCATCCTCGGGCTCAACGCCGCCGCCGAGGACGACATCGCCTCCCGTCCCTCGCATCACGATGGCGAGGACGACCATGAGCATGACGACTTTAACTCGGTCGTCATCGACCTGCCCGAAGTGACCGACCCCGAGGCCCTTTCGGCCGCCATCGCCCGGCTGGCCGAAGAGCAAAGCATCCTCCGGGTCAAAGGTCATGTCGCGGTCGCAGGCAAGCCCCTCCGGCTGCTGGTGCAGGCCGTCGGCGCACGGGTCCGGACGCAATACGACCGCCCTTGGGGCACCTCCCCACGCCGCTCGCAGCTGGTGGTGATCGCCGAACAGGGCGACATCAATGAAGCCGCGATCCGCAAGGTTCTGGGGGTCTGAGCAGGGATGGGCGCCTTTTGCACCAGTGCAGGGAACGCGCCTCCCTCCCCCCATGTGGGAGAGGGCCGGGGAGGGGGGGCACGCTTGCCGTCCCGCCCGACCTTCGACCGGTGCCCCCCACCCCCGACCCCTCCCCACAAGGGGGAGGGGAGGCCCCCGGTCATTGCGCTCCAGACAAGGACGACAGTCGTTGCACTCTCCAGTCGTCTCCGCCCCTCGCCTCCCGCCCCCCTCGTGGGGGAGGGTTGGGGAGGGTGGGCACGCCCGACATCCCGCCCGACCTTCGACTGGTGCCCCCCACCCCCGACCCCACCCCACAAGGGGGAGGGGAGGTGGCCGGTCCCCGGCCTTCACCCGAGAACCACAGTCGACGTGCTTTCCCGCCGCATGCGTCCGGTGCCTCCCTC
>NZ_JBOFBI010000306.1:0-15413 GCF_051645465.1 Tabrizicola sp.
GTCTATCATGTCAGGACAATCTGGGCAGTCGGGGCAATCGGGACAATCTGGGCAATCGGGACAGTCCGGGCAATCCGGACAAACGGCTGGTCTCAATCCGATACTTGCACACGGTCTCATTACGGCTGCCTCGGCTATCAACCACATCGCTGGCAAGGACGATACTGATCCTGGTCCCCCTGGAATATACCAATACAACGACCTGCCCACCGGACCAGCCGACAACATGGCGCTGTGGGCACCCACCGTGAGAGGCTCGCTGTACATCACCAATACCCTGAGAAAGCTGGACTGGCAGCAGATCACAGTTGCCGGTCAAGTAGCGGTCGAGGTTACTTATGACAAAAAGCTCTTGGTGAAGTTGCACAGGCCGCTGCCCGACATGTTCCGTCGGCAACTCAGATTTCTGCGCGCTTACGCCGATCAGCGCGCCGATCGCGCCCCTGAAATCCTGACCCAGACCGGTTACCCAACAGACTATTTTGCCAATATTCTGGGATTGAATGGAGACTCGCACCGCTTCACCTTCGAGCTTATCGCCGTCACACAAGCAATAGCTTCTAGTGTTGTGCTAACGACCAAACACTACGTACCATCGCTGCGCCCCGACAGGCGTGGGGCGACGGTGATGCCGATGATCCCAACTCCGGCTCACAGCTCGTTCCCCAGCGGGCATGCAACTGAGGCATTCGCGGTAGCGACCGTGCTGTCGGGTTTGGTGGAAACGCTTGAGACCTTGCCGGTGCCGAACAGGCCTTATCCTTTCTCTTCAGCAGACCGTCTCATCAAGCTCCTCCACAAGCAAGCCGAGCGCATCGCGGTGAACCGGACTGTCGCCGGGGTTCATTTCCCGATTGACAGCTGGGCGGGCGCGGCACTTGGCGAGGCGGTAGGCCAGCTTATTCTGGGGCTTTGCAAGGGTGGTAAAGCGACATCGCGTACCTACGACCCGACGGACAGCAACTTCAAACTCGCAGATAGTGACTTCATGCTCGCCAACTTCAACCCGACAATCACCAGTGGCACCGGCGATCCTACCGAGCACGGGCTAAAGCGCACTGCAAACCCTGACGTCGCCGTACCGCAAAGCCCGCTCTTCTGCTGGCTCTGGGGCAAGGTTCTGGGCGAGCACAAGCTCTGACCGGAAAAACCTAGCGAACACCTGGGAAGGAGCATATGGCGATGGGCGTAGAAGCTGATGGAAGCGAGCACAAAGACGGCGACAGTAAGCCCTCATTGACGGGCGCTTACGAGAGCTGGACCTACGGGCTTGGAGCCCGCTATGCGGCTCTGACGGTCCCTTTGTCGGAAGCCCGCTATGTGCCCGCAATAGTGCAACTGCCGCCAGAGATCCCACTGGAAAGGCTGGTCCATCCTAAGGAGGATGGCCTTACCCGCATCCTTTTGCCTCCTTTGTGGAACGGGGTTCCGCACGGCAGCGGGGAGAGGACGGTTTGGCCTGTTCTTCTCGACTTCGGCGATCCTGGCGAGCGTGGAGTTACGGGTGAGCGGGTGGAACTGAACGCGGAGTACATCAACAGCGCCCTGCTCGATCTAACCCGACGCGCGGGTATCGCCGAAGCACCTCTGCCAGTTTTCACGCTGGACGCCCCCCTGCCTGCGGCAACGGTTGCAACCAAGTCAGGCGAGCTGCGGACATCGGAAGCCGGTGCAGAGGTGCAGGCGCTGCTTCCTGACGATGGTCAGGGCGAGCTGCGGATATCGGAACCTGATCCGCAGGTGCTGGCGCGAGTCCGGCCTCCTGGCGGCGGTCCCGGCGAGAAGCTCGTTGTCATGGCGGTAATAGACGACGGCATTCCTTTCGCGCACCGCAACTTTCTGAACGAGGCGGGGGACAGCACACGCATCGACTATTGCTGGCTTCAGTCAATCGATGCGACAAATCCGCCACCTGTTATCGGCAGGGAGTTCACACGCACCGACATCAACGCGCTCATCGCGACCCATGGCCCCGACGAGGACGCGCTCTACCGCCGGTCAGGTGCGCTGGAGGACACGTCAGACTACAGCGCGACCCTTGGCCATTTCGCGTCTCATGGCGCGCATGTTTTGGATGCGGCAGCGGGCAAGCGCCCGGATGAACCTGACCTTGATCGCATGCGCATCATCGCAGTCCAGTTGCCCGCGCCCGTGACTATCGACACGACCGGCTATTACAAGAAGGGTCCTGTGCTGGCGGCGATGCACTACATCTTCATGCGGGCCGATGACATCGCGCGGGCCTATCTTGGCGATGCCAATGCGCCGTTGCCGCTTGTCATAAACTTCAGCTACGGCATCACCGGTGGGCCGCACGACGGTGAGCACGAGGTCGAGCTCGGGATGAAGGAACTCATCGACCTTCGCAACAAAGCCGGCAAACCGACCACGTTGGTGATGCCTGCGGGCAATAGTTTCGCCAACCGGATGTATGGCGAAATCACCCCGGCTGATCTGGCGACGGGCAAGCCCTTCGACATACCCTGGCGTATACAGCCGAACGACGCCACCACGAGCTACCTTGAACTCTGGATTCCGGCGTCGGCAGGGCCGGCAGAATACAATCTTGCTCTTGCTGGTCCGGACGGCAGCGCGATTAAGGTCGCGAACCGCCCAGATCTGAAATTCCACGTGGCACCGGGCACGCAAAGGGTTTGGGCTCAGCTTTTCGCGAACAACACACAAATCGGCGACATCGAAATCCCAAAGTTCGGCGGGACGGGACTGATGTTGGTGCGGATAGCGCTCGTGCCGACCGAGCCGCGCCCGGCGTCCCTGCCCGCCGCACCCGCAGGGCTCTGGAAAGTCTCTTTGACATTGACCAGCGGAGCCAAACCTGATCGGCCCGTTTCCTGCCGCATCCAGCGCGACAGCGACCCATACGGCTATCGTCGCGGCGGACGGCAGAGCTATTTCGACGATCCTGCCGACATGCGCTACACCTCCGATGGCGCGCCGTCTCGGGTCGAAAACCCGGATTGTGCATTTGTCCGCCGCATGGGCACGCTGAACGGCTTTGCCACCCACGATCAGGTTACGGTCGTTTCATCGTACTTCGCAGACACCGGACGTGCGACGGACTACGCCAGCGCCGGACCACTCTACGCACCTGAGGGAGCGCCGGGAATCGTGGACCTCTCGATGGCTGCGGATGCCTCTACAGCCCTGCGTGGCGCACTGGCCGCTGGAACACGGAGCGGGTCAGCAATCCGTCTTTCCGGCACAAGCATGGCCTCGCCACTCTACGCGCGCCGTGCCGCCGTGGAACTGATGACTGGCGTTGCGTCGAGCAAAGTTCAGCCGGTTTTGATACCAATCAGCGAGGAAGAGGCGCTGCATCGTCCAAGCCGCCTCGGGACACCCATCGCCATCTGACCCTTGGAGAAGGTCACTTCGGAAAATCATGGTGGTCACGCCGCGTTCGCAAGTGCACATGCGAAGCGCTTTCTCACCATGGTCGGCTCTGTTGCATAAATCCGATGAGGGATTCGTCTCGTGAACACAGTATAGTAGCCTATCTGCGTAAGCCGACCTACCCCCCGCTTAAATGACCAGGAACTGACGCGTCTATAACGAAGCGCTCAAGCACTACGGCTCGCTGAAGATTTTGTTCGATATGAGCTACTCCCCATCTTTTGGACAGTTTCCGGCGTGATTTGATGTTTGATCCCAGACTTTGATGGTGCGATTTTTTCCTTGGGATGGAAGGAGGCACTATGGGCCAGGTTCTACACGGCAGCGCCACCACGACAGAGGCGGTCCGTCCGTTGCCCGGCAGGTGATTGCGGAGCAATCGCCGAGAGGGGAGCAATACAGAATAGTGAAGAGAGCCTGAGGGCGCTTTCGGCGCGTTATGGGATCAACCAGAAGACCGTGGCGAAGTGGAAGAGGCGGACTTCGGTGGCCGATCTTCCGACCGGGCCGAAGGATGCCAAATCGACCGTTCTGAGCCTGGACGAGGAGGCGATGATCGTCGCGTTCCGGCGGCACACGCTCTTGGCCCTGGACGATTGCCTCTATGCCTTGCAGCCGACCATCCCGCATCTGACACGGTCATCGCTGCACCGCTGCTTGCAACGCCATGACATCAGCCGCCTGCCCGAGGTCGAGGGCGACAAGCCCGCGAAGCGGAAGTTCAAGGCCTACCCGATCGGGTATTTCCACATCGACATTGCCGAAGTGCAGACGGCGGAGGGCAGGCTCTATCTCTTCGTGGCCATTGACCGCACGAGCAAATTCGCCTTCGTCGAACTTCATCGCAAGGCCCTGCGCAGAACTGCGGGTGACTTCCTGCGGCATCTCGTCGAGGCCGTGCCCTACAGGATCAACATCGTGCGCACGGATAACGGCACTCATTTCACAACGCCTGGTGCAGGCGGATCGGCCGCACCTTTGATCGTCGAGGCCCTGGCCAAGGGCGAACGCTTCTGGGCGCATGCTTTCGAATACGCCTGCGCCACGCTCGGCATCGAGCACCGCACCACCAAGCCCAAACACCCCTGGACCAACGGCCAGGCCGAGCGCATGAACCGCACGATCAAGGACGCCACCGTCAAACGCTTCCACTATGACGACCACGATCAGCTGCGCCAGCACATCGCCAACTTTATCAGCGCCTACAACTTCGGGCGAAGATTGAAGACCCTCAAAGGCCTCACCCCTTACGAGTTCATCTGCAAATGCTGGACTTCAGAACCAGAACGCTTCACCATCAACCCGATCCACCAAATGCCGGGACTGAACATCTAAGGCGATCTGGGTGTTAATCCAATGGTTTAGCCAGTTTTTCCGGGTCTTCTTTCCGTCTCTACGCTCGGAAGACGAAAGGGGCGTTAACCGTTTTGGGGCGAATCGGGGGAAAGGAGAAATGATGTATTGGTGCCCGCCCATGGCTTGCTTCCGTGAGGTCATCAGCTATCCAGGTCCGACTTGCTGGCCAACCCGGGTGCCATGCGGCTAACAGACATACCAAAGATGCGCGGCACGAATTCCGCAACTGCAAGTGCCGCAAGGCCCGGAGAGAGCCAATGACCAAGACCCCCGTTTGGTACAGTTCGCTGAGGAATGATCCCAGTCTCATCAAGTATTTCGCGAATGACGACTTCTATGGCCGGCCCCGGGAGCGACCGCGGTATCGCGCTCGCCGAAAGACGTAACCGGGGCGAGCCGGTTCCACAAGAGGCCTATCCGTCGGAGGCCTACTATATGTATCCAAACAGCAAGAAAGGACGGCAACCCGACGTGTTTGCTGCGTCGCTTGGTTATGTTGTTTCGGACGCGGTCGCCACGATCTTGCGAACGGCCGACCTTGGAAGGACGGGGCTCTTCCCGCTCGCGCTGCGCCAGCATGACCGGATCACACCCGTCGACGGCACCTACTTCATTCTGCACATCGGCGAGACCAAGACGGCCGTCCTGCCGGAGCAATCGTCAGGCTTGGTCAAGCCCTAGGAAAACGTCGATCTCTGGCGCACGACCGGAGACGTGGACAATGACGCCATCGCGCTAAGCCAAGCTGCCCTGCCGGGAGTGGATCTGTGGCACGACCCGCTTTTGCGAGGCAGCGTCTTCATGAGCGACCGCTTGGCTCAGACCATCAAGGACGCGAAGCTGACCAAGGGATTTGGTCTGCGGCGCTGTCGCGTGGGAGACGCATAACCGGGACCCGCTCAAAGCGACCATTGTAATTCCAGGAACAGCTATGAGCTATGGCTTACAACAGGAAGGTGCGCTGAAGCACACCCTACGATGACTGGTCAGCTTCGGCGGAGGCCATCCATCACGCGGACCAGCGCTTCGCTGATACCCGGTTCGGACAGGGCGTGGCCGGCGAGGGAGATCATCTGCAGGTCGCATTTCGCCCAGCCGTCGGCGAGTTTCCAGGCGGAGACGGGCGGGCAGATCATGTCGTAGCGGCCCTGCACGATGCTGGCGGGGATATGCTCGATCCGGTGGCGTTCGCGCAGGATCCAGCCGTCGGACTGCAGGAAGCCGCCGCTGTGGAAATAGTGGTTCTCCAGCCGCGAGAAGGCGCGGGCATAGTCGGAGGGGCTTTCGCCCATCGGGCCGTCATGGTGCAAGGAGGCGAGGGCGTTTTCCCAGTTGGCCCAGATGCGGCCGAAGCGGGTTTCCTCCATCAGGTTGCCGGAGAAGAGGCGGCGGTGGTAGGCGGTGATCAGGTTGTCGCGCTCGGCCACTGGAATGGCGGCGGCGAAGCGGCCCCAAAGCTCGGGGAAGAAGGCGCCAGCGCCGCCGCCGTAGAACCATTGCAGTTCGGCCTTGGTCATCAGGAACACGCCACGCATGACCAGATGCAGCACACGGGTCGGATGGGTGATCGCGTAGACGAGGCCCAGCGTCGCGCCCCAGCTGCCGCCGAAGCCGATGAAGCGGTCGATGCCGAGGGTCTTGCGGATCGTCTCGATATCCTCGACCAGATGCCAGGTGGTGTTGGCGATGACCGAGGCATGCGGGCGTGACCGGCCGCAGCCGCGCTGGTCGAAGAGGATCACGCGGTAAACGGTGGGGTCGAAGTAGCGGCGCATCGCGGGGCTGCAGCCGCCGCCCGGCCCGCCGTGGAACACGATGACCGGGATGCCATCCGGATGCCCGCATTGTTCGACATAGATGCGGTGGCCGTCGCCCATGTCGAGAACCCGCTGATCGAAGGGGTCGATCGGCGGGTAAAGGAATTCGACTGCGCGCTTTTGACCTGATCTTTGATCCATCGCCGTCCTATATAGCGCTGGCAGGGCCCGGAGTCGAAGGGCAAACAGGAGCGAGCGATGGAAACGACGACAACCGTCGATCCGGCCGAAGTGGCCAAGTTCGAAGCGATGGCGGCGGAGTGGTGGGACCCGGAGGGAAAGTTCAAGCCGCTGCATATGCTGAACCCCTGTCGCTTGGATTACATCACCTCGCAGATCGCGGCGGAATTTGAGCGGGATCTGGCAAAGCCCATGCCGTTCAAGGGTTTGCGCATCCTCGACATCGGTTGCGGCGGGGGGCTTTTGGCGGAGCCGATGGCGCGGCTGGGGGCCGACGTCGTGGGGGCGGATGCGGCGGAGCGGAACATTCCCGTGGCGCAGGTTCATGCGGAACAGTCAGGATTGAAGATCGACTATCGCCACACGACCGCAGAGGCGATGGCCGCGGCGGGAGACCGGTTCGATGTCGTGCTGAACATGGAGGTGGTGGAGCATGTGGCGGACCCGCAAGCTTATCTCACCGCGTGTCAGGAGCTGTTGAAGCCCGGCGGGTTGATGATCTGCTCGACGCTGAACCGGAACCCCAAGTCGTTCATGATGGCGATCGTCGGGGCGGAATGGGTGATGCGCTGGCTGCCGAAGGGCACGCATGACTGGCAGAAGTTCATCACTCCGGACGAGCTTTATGCGCTGATCGGGACGGCGGGCTTGCGGCCGGTGGATCGCAAGGGGATGGTGTTCAACCCGGTCAGCTGGCGGTGGAGCCTGTCTGACCGGGATCTGTCGTGCAACTATGTGACGGCGTCGGTGAAGCCTCAGGCCTGAGCCAGCGGCGCGGGGGAAGGTGCTAGGGGGCGGTGCCGGTCGAAGACGCGGGTGACGTCGCGGATCAGATCGGCGAGGTCGTCGATGTCGGCGGCGCTGTGATCGGCCATGAGCTGCACCCGCCAGCGCGGCGCATGAAGGGCGACAGCGGGTGCCATGAGCAGGGTGACGAGCGCCCCGGCGCTTTCCATAAGGGCCGTGCGGGGGCGGGCCGTCATCATCGGCAGGCGGATCGGCACCAATGGCGAGGGTTGGCCCATGACGCGGATGCCGTCGGCCATCAGGTGGTTGCGAAGGCGCAGTGCGCTGGAATGCAGACGGCGGCGGCGGATGCGGCCTTGCACGCTGTCGATCAGGTCGAAGGCGGCGAGGATCACGGTGGCATTCACCGGCGACAGTGCAGCGGTCTGGCGCTGGCCGTGCTGGGTGAGGCGCAGGGCCTGTTTCAGTTCGGGGTCGGCGAAGGCGGCGAACCCGCCTGCGGCACCAAAGCATTTGGCGAAGCTGCCGACGACGATGCCGACGCGGCCGAGGCAGCCTTGAATCTCCATCACGCCGCCTCCGCCCTGGGCCATGGAGCCGAGGTCATGGGTGACGTCGACGATCAGGGTGGCGTCGTAGTCGCGGCAGAGATCGGCCAGGCCGCGAAGATCGGCGATGACCGAGGCGTGGGCCGACACGGCGGGGACGGCCACGAAGAGCCGCCCTTGCCGGGGTTGGCCGGAGAGGCGGCGGAGGCGGCGTTCGACCGCGTCGACCGAGCCCGGGGGGGTGCGGTGGACCGTGGCGCGGGTGGCGATGCCCGTGTCGAACATGGCCGGATGGGCACCGGCGTCGACGATCAGATGGTCGCCTTCGCGCAAGGTGCAGCGGAGGGTGGCGCGGATCGCCTCGGCTCCCGAGGGGAAGACGACGGCTTCGGGCTGTTGCACAAAGCGGGCGACACGGTCTTCCAGCGTCAATGCGGGGACGGTCAGGCCCAGCTGCGGCGCGGTGCCGGGGGCGCCGAGGCGGTGGTGCGACAGGGCCGTCGCGGCGGCGGCGCGCAGGGCGGGGTGGCCAGCGAGCGACAGATAATCCTGTGCGGCGAAGTTCATGCCTGCGGCGGCGTGGCCCTTCGGATCGAACACGGCGCAGTGTGCGGCGGCGACGCCATGGGCGATGCGCGGCTCGACCGCGGGCGGCTGAACTGAAAGCGACGGGTCGAGCAGGATCGAGGCGGATGATGGAGCAGCAAGCCGGTGCATGTCGGAACCTTTCGCGATCTTTTGCAGGAAAAAGAAACGAAGCAACCGTTCACAGGCGGCACACAGCGCCGTGACGGCAACCTGCCTACGAACGTCTTTGGATGCGCGTTAATTCCCCGTGAAATCTGCGAATGGGGCGTGATCCCCCGCGAATTGCCAAAAAGACTGTGGCATGCTGCGGGAATTGGAGATGTCAGGAGGATTGTCATGACGGATTGGCAGAAGGTCACAACAGGGCTGGAGCTTGGCGGCTATGTCGCCTGGGAAGCGGCGGTGGCAGAGGTGGAAGAGGTGAAAGGGTCACGCAGGCGCGATCATGTGCCGGTGTTCCTGGAGTTGAAGCCCGGCGGCACGGCGATGACGAAGGAAGACGCGATCGACGCGACGCTGGAGCTGCCGGGCGTGCTGTTCAGCCGACACGAGCGCGATCTTCTGGCGACGGCGAAGGCCGATGCCAAGACCGAAGCCGGAGGTTGGGACATCACAATCAGAGTGCGGGCGGTTGTGTTCTGCCCGCTGACGATGCTGTCGGCGTTGCCGCCGTTCTGGGACGTCCTGCATGTCGGACCGGCGCTTGCCATTCCAGAGATGCCCGACAAAGAGGTGGGCCGGGATCTCGTCACGACGGTCGGCCCGCTGGACCCGAACGTGCCATTGGTCGCGGTGATCGATGACGGGATCGGCTTTCTGAACACCCGCTTCCGCAAGAGCCGCAACGAGACGCGGTTCAAGGCAGTTTGGCTGCAGGCTGCGGAACATGTGCAGGACCGAAACGGAAGCACAGAACGGGACGTGGTTGCGGGCCGGGTGTTGACGTCAGTGGATATCAACAAACATCTGAAAGACGGCCTGGAAGAAGCGGATGTCTACCGGCAGGTCAACAGCGAACTGCATCGGCTCATGGATGGTGTGCTGACCAACCAGCGGACGGCGCATGGCACACATGTGCTGGACCTCGCCGCCGGGGCGGCGCCCTGGGCGGCCAAGGACAAGGTTCCGGACCCCATGCTCGCGGTGCCTCTGCTGGCCGTGCAGTTGCCGCCCGCCTCGATCCGCGAAACGGCGGGGCGGCGGATGGAGGCCTATCTGGTGCAGGGTCTGCGCTGGATTCTGGCCGAGGCGCTGCGGCTGTCCAACAAAACGGACGTGCCGCCGCTGGTGATCAACATCAGCCTCGGGTCGCTGGCCGGGCCGGGCGACAAGACCGCCTTTCTGGCCGACTGGTTCGAATATGAGCTGGACCGTCACACCCGGATGACCAAAGGCGAGGAGTTGCGGCTGGTCATCGCCTACGGCAACGCGCGGCAAAGCCGTCTGGCGGCGCGGGACGAGCTGCGCATCTCGCATCCGATCACGTTGCAATGGCGGGTGCTGCCGGACGACCACACCTCGAGCCTTCTGGAGCTGCGGGTCGACGATACACGAGACGTCGATACGCCGGTCGCGGACGGTATCAAGTTGGTGTTGACGCCGCCTGTCGGATCCGGTCTGCCGAAGCTGTCGGTGGATTGGCCCCAGCCGGGCGAGGGCTGGCAGCTGGCCGGGCCGCTGGCCGCCGTCACCTCGGTGAAAGAACGGGGGGGGCAGGCGCTGTTGCATCTGGCGCTGGGGCCGACCGTGACAGAGGGCCGGCTACCCTCCTGCCCTGCCGGTGCGTGGCAGGTCGAGGTCCATACCACCAAGAACGAGCCGGTGCGGCTGACCGCCCGGCTGCAGCGTGATGATACTCCGCCCGGTTACAAGACGCTGGGTCGGCAGAGCTGGCTCGATCACCCGCAGGGCTGGGAGTGGGACGCCGCCACCCGGAGCGACACGGCACCTAGGCCCGTCGCGGATGCGCCCGGCTGTCCGGTAACGCGCGAGGGATCCTACGTTGCCTATGCGGGCGCCACCGATCCGCGCATCCTGTTCGTCGGAGCCGCACGGCCTGATACCACCGCAGAGGGGAAGGTGCGGCCGATGCCCTATTCGTCAGAAGGGGTGCGGCATCTGGCGCGGCCCGGCGAATCGGCGGGGCCGACGCTGGTAGCACTTGGCGATGACGGAACGGCGCTGCCGGGGCGGCTCGGGGCGGGGGTGCTGAGCGGGTCGGTGGTGCGGATGTCGGGGACCAGCATGGCGGCACCGGCGGTGGCGCGGGCGCTTGTGGCCTATTTCCTGACGGTGCCTGAGGCTGAGCGCAGAGAGAAGCCCGAGGGCCAGGCTGAACGGCTGTTCCTGACCGGGCGCAAGGTGTGGGAGGATGTGCCCCATCCGCGCCTTGGTCATGGTGGGCTGATCGCGCGCGATGACTGCGGCGTGCCCGAAGCGCAGCCTGATCTTGGGGCGCTGATCGCGTGAAATTGGGGGGCGCTAGCCCCCCGAAATCAACCGCTGGTGTCTTGCGCCGCAGCGCCGGAGCCACCCCATTCGGCAACGGCCGCGCGCCAGAGCGGGGGCAGGACGTGCCAGCTTTCCGCCTCGGGCAGCGTGGCCGATCCTGACCGCCAGCGCTGGTTCGGCTCGCGCTCCAGAGCTTCGCACCATTTCTTGAGAGAGAAGTCGCCCTTCCAGTCATTGCCGTTGGCGGCCCATTGCGGCACCTTGATCGCTTTGCCGCCGCCCAGGCAATGCCCGACGAAGGCGAGCGTCACGCCAAGGCCCAGAAGCGCGCCATGGGCGGAATCCACCGGATAATGCACGCCCGCGACAGTGCGGTTGTCGGCGATCCGGGCAGCAAGGCGGTAGAGAAGGATGTAGGGGTCGGTAACCGGCGCGGCTTCAACCACCGGGCTCAGCTTGCCGAGGATCTTGTCGATCAGGTCGGCATCCGCCGCTCCACCCGCCGACAGGCGCAGGGCGGCAAAGATGGTGGCGATGGCAAACGCCTCGGTCGCGTGGCCGGAGGGGTAGGCGGAATGGCCTGGCGTTTCGATGATCGGCTGGACCTGCGGCGACAGATCGACCGGGCGCGCGACCGAGCAGAGGTGCTTCATCCGCTGTTCCTGCGCGATGACGGTATCGTGGAGCGCGGTGATCAGGTGCACGGTATGGGGCCGCCGGTTGATGCCGAACGGGTTCTGCGCGGCGAAGAACGCCATGAACCCGTCGGACTGGGCGAGGATTTCCGGCAACCGGTCGGCGCGCAGGTCCATGGCGGTGCGGACCTCCACCATCTGCTCGGCGATCTTGGCGGGTTTGGGCGGGGTGAGGCTGACGAGGTCGCTTTCGGCGCGCACGACATTCGCGGATTTGGCGCCGGGGCGCGCGGTGAAGAGCGACATCCCCTCGTAAGCCAGAACCGAGGCGCGGGGGAACGGGGCAAGCCGCATAAGCCGGGTCAGAGGATCGGCCACGTTGGGGTTCGGGGCGGGGACGGAGCCGTCCCAGTATCCGATCAGCGCTTCGGTCGTCTGACCCAGCGCCGAAGCGATAAGCGGCGAGGCGCCGCCGCTATGGGAGCCGTGTGACCCATGGGAACCGTGTGATCCGTGGGAGCCATGCGATCCGTGAGAACCGTGTGATCCATGCGATCCGTGGGAGCCATGTGATCCGTGAGAACCGTGTGATCCAAATACCGACATCAAGACCTCCGCTGCCAATCAACTCAACGTGCACTGGAAATTCTGATCGGCAAAGCCGACACAGATTGGCATTCACGAGATTGACGGAAAATTCACGGTCATTGCACCTGTCCGGCTGACGGCATAGCCTTCAGTCGACCGTTTCGGAGATGAGAATGTTCATACGCCTGGTGGGCGTCTTTGAGGTGCGGGATGATGCGGGGCGTGATTGCACGCCGCGCGGGGCGAAGGCGCGTGCGATTCTGGCGATGTTGTGCCAGACGCCGGACCGCCGCCGGGCCCGCCGCTGGCTGGAAGCGCGGCTCTGGTCGGACCGGGGGGCGGACCAGGCGAGCGGCAGCCTGAGGCAGGCGCTGATGGAGATTCGCAAAGCCCTCGGGGACGAAGCGGACCGGCTGGAGGCGGACCGTGATTCGGTGCGGCTGAGCGGTGTCGTGACCGATCTCGAGCAGGACCAAGCGGCAGCGGCCAAGGCACTGCAGTCGGGGCGGGAGTTTCTGGAAGGCATCGACATCATCGACCACGCCTTCGAGGATTGGCTGCGCGAGGAACGCGCGCGGGTCGAGGCTGTCATGGGCACGACGCGCCCGGCATTGGCACGGATGCCATTGGCACGGACAGCGCGTTTGCCCTTCGTGATCCGGCTGGGCAGCCTGCCGGAGGGTGTGGGCATCTTCGCCGGGATGGCGCTGGCCGATGCCATCGGGCGGCTGATGTCGGAATTCGCGCATGTGGATGTGTTCGGGGCGGGGGGTACGGCGATACCCGCCGATCTGCCCCGCGAAGGCATGGCGCTGCATATCGAAGGGGCCGAGATCATGGACCGGGTGCATGTCCTGGTCAGCCTGTCGTCGATTGCGAGCGGACAGACGATCTGGAACCAGCGGGCAGCCATACCGATGGCAGAGGCGGACCTGATCGGGTCGGGAGAGTTGCCGCCGCTGGTGTTTCAGGCGGCGGATGCGGCGCTGGCCTACTTCCCGCGCCTGGCCGAATGCGAAACGGGGCCCCGGCGGGCGAATGCGCTGATCGCCCGGTCGCTGACCGAGATGTTCAGCTATGACGCGGTGCGGCTGAGAGTGGCTGACGAGATGTTGATCGAGGCCCACGACATCGCCGCTTCGGGCCGCATCTACGCTTGGCGATGCCTGGTACGGCAGATCATGTTGGTGGAGCGGACCGAGACCGATTACCCCAAGCTGATCGAAGAGGCGGACGAGTTTTCGCGCAAGGCGCTGGAACTGTCCAAGGCCAATCCGCTGGTTCTGGCGCTGGTCAGCCAAGCGCGGGTCATGGTGGATGAAAACCCCGAGGCGGGCATGGTTCTGGCCCGGGATTCGGTGGCGCTAAGCCCGTTCAACGCCTTTGGCCACTGGGCGCAAGCTGCGTCACTGAACCGGATCGGCGATAGTCCGGGGGCGCTGGGGGCGGCCCGCCGGGGGGTGGAAATCGCCGCCCGCACCCCGCATGTGCACTGGTGGGAAGCGCTGTCCGGCCTGGCCGCGCTCAGGGGCGAGCTTTATGCAGCCGCGATTGCGCATTACGAGGCGGCCTATTACCGCGCGCCCAGCTTTCGGGCGGCGATGCGGCATCTGTTGTTCCTGTATCTGTGGGCTGGCAAACGCGACAAGGCTGCGGGGGTGCTGAAGGGCCTTCTCAGGGTGGAGCCGGACTTCACGCTGGACCGGATCATGAACGAGCCGAACTACCCGGCGGTGACCTTGCGGCGGAGCGGGCTTCTGGACCGGTTCGGGGATCAGCTGAAGGATCTCTGACGCCGTCGTTTCGCCATTTCGTGACCCCCGCGTCACAGGAACGTCATCGAAGCTGCGCAGGACGGTTGGCAGGATTTACCTTCAGGAGGTGCTGCCATGCCGATCCGTTTCCTTGCCTTGACGACAGCCGTTCTGGGAAGTGCAGCCCCTGTTTGGGCCGAAGAAGCCTATCCCGCCACGCTTGCCGGTCATGCGCTGATCCCGGCGGCGACGTTCATCCCTCCGCCCGCCGATGCGCCGAAGGATGCGGGCATCAGCGGCAAGTTCACCGGGGGCGACCGGGTGATGGAGCCGGAGACGGTGATGGGCGACACGGGTGCCACTCACGGCAAGCGACCGACCGGCGTCATGCTGCCGTTCAAGGGCCAGCCGCTGCAGGGTCTGTCGGGCTTTGCGATGACGACGGCCGAAGACGGATCGACCTTCGTGCTGACCGACAACGGTTTTGGCAACAAGGCCAACAGCCCCGATGCGATGCTGTTCTTCCACCGCATGACCCCGGATTTCGCGACCGGCGCGGTCGAGGTGAAGGAGACCGTCTTCCTGCACGATCCGGACTTCAAGGTACCGTTCCGCATCGCCTATGAAGGCACGGAGGCCCGTTATCTGACCGGTGGCGATTTCGACACGGAGAGCATCCAGGTGCTGAACGGCGAGGTCTGGATCGGGGATGAGTTCGGCCCCTCCATCATCCGCGCCAGTCTGGATGGCAAGGTGCTGGCCGTCTACCCGACAAAGATGGGCGAGACGGTTCTGAAAAGTCCGGACGCCCCCGGCATCAACGCCATGTCGGTGATGGGCAAGGATTGGACGGTTCAGCGGTCGGGCGGATACGAAGGGATGGCGCTGCAGCCGGGGACGAACCTGCTGTGGGCGATGCTGGAAAAGCCGCTCTTGGGCGAGGATGGCCAACCGGAGGGCACTTACCTTCGGGCCATGGCCTTTGATCCTGCCCAGGGCGAATGGACCGGGGCGAGCTTCAAGTTCGCGCTGGCCGAAGGGGCGGCGGCGATCGGCGATTTCAACTTCATCGACGAGACCCGTGCGCTGGTGATCGAGCGTGACAATGGCGAGGGCGATCCTTCGTTGAACTGCGCGGGCGATCCGGCGCCGGATTGCTTTCCCGAACCGGCGATGCTGAAGCGGGTGGTGCTGATCGACACCGCGACCGTCGATGCCGAGGGCTTTGTGCGCCGCATCGGCCATATCGACCTGATGGACATCGCCGATCCCGACGGGAAGGCCAAGGTCGAGACGGTGGCCAAGCGCGATCTTGCGGGCAAGTTCACCATGCCC
>NZ_JBOFBI010000307.1:0-19872 GCF_051645465.1 Tabrizicola sp.
CCTTCACCTCGCCCCAGAGTGCGGCTTTCCGCAGCGAGGCCTCGACGATCTGGTCAAGCTCGGCCTTGTTGCGCGTCAGTCCGTGGATTTTGGGGCCGTAGGCGACGTTGTCGTAGATCGACTTCGGAAACGGGTTCGGCTTTTGGAACACCATGCCGATCTTGGCGCGCAGCTGCACCGGATCGACCCGGGCATCATAGATGTCTTCGCCTTCCAGAAGGATCTTCCCCTCGACCCGGGCCGAGGCGACAGTGTCGTTCATCCGGTTGAGACAGCGCAGAAACGTCGACTTGCCGCAGCCCGACGGCCCGATGAACGCCGTCACCGCGCGGTCAAGAATGTCGACATCCACATCCTTCAGCGCATGGTTCGTCCCGTAGTAAACCTGAACCCCTCGCGCCGTGATCTTCGAGGCGGCGGTTTCGACCTCAAGTGCAGTGCGGGTCATGTCGTTCATCGGGGGCATATCCTTACCAGCGGCGTTCGAAGCGGCGGCGCAGCAGGATCGCGCCGACGTTCATGACTACGAGGAACGCCAGAAGCACGATGATCGCGCCGTTGGACCGTTCGATGAAGGCCGGGTCGGCCCGGCTGGCCCAGGAGTAGACCTGCACCGGAAGCGCCGTTGCCGGGTCAAGGAAGCCCTCGGGCGGGGCGGAGGGATAGTTGTCGACGAAAGCGACCATGCCGATCAGAAGAAGGGGGGCGGTTTCGCCCAATGCGCTGGCGAGGCCCAGGATCGTGCCGGTCAGGATGCCGGGCATGGCAAGGGGCAGGACGTGGTGGAAGACCATCTGCATCTTCGACGCGCCGACGCCCAAGGCCGCATCGCGGATCGACGGCGGAACCGCTCTGATCGCGGCGCGGGTCGCGATGATGATCGTGGGCAGCGTCATGAGGCTGATCACGAGTGCCCCGACGACGCTGGAGGACTGCGGGAGGCCCGCGAAGTTGATGAAGATCGCGAGGCCCAGGATCCCGAAGACGATGGACGGCACAGCCGCAAGGTTCGAGATGTTGACCTCGATCGCGTCGGTCCAGCGGTTCTTGGGCGCGAACTCTTCAAGGTAGATCGAGGCGGCGACACCCACCGGAACGCAGGTCACCAGCACCAGGAGCATCATGTAGGCCGAGCCGAGAAGCGCCACGCCAAGACCCGAAGCTTCGGGGCGCTGGTCCGAGGCGTCGGGGTTGGTGAAGAAGCCCCAGTTCCAGCTTGAGGTCAGAAGCCCGGCCTCGCGCAGCTGCTCGGCCAGGCGGAGCTGGTCGGGCGTGATCTGGTTGTCGCGTTCGGCCGTTTCCAGGGTGACGCGACCCTTCAGGTATCCGTCGACGCGACCGGCCGCCAGGACCGAAGCGTCGATCGTGGTGCCGACAAGCGCGGGGTTTGCCAGTATTTCGGCGCGGAGCTGGCCGGCAGCATCCTTCGAGATGAGAGCGCCGATCTCTGCGTCGGAGACGCCCTCTTGCGCGATGTCGCGCTTCTGAAGCTCGGCCACGAGCGCGCTGACCAGGACCTTGCTGTAGCCCACGGTCGTGACTTTCGCCATCTCGGCGCGGTTGCGGTTGCCTTCGGGGTCCAGCACCTCGGCCGAAAGCTCCATCGGGAAGGTGATCTGCGCCTGCCGGAAGGAGGAGACGCCATCCCGGAAGATCGTGAAGAGCATGATCGCGAGGGTCACGAGCGAGATTGCGATGGCGATCATCCCGTAGGCCTTGAAGCGCGCTTCGGCGGCGTTGCGGCGCTTCATCTCGGCGCTGGCGGTCAGGATCGACTGCTTCGGCCGTGCTGCGAAGCCGGGGACGGCGGAGATGTCGGTCATTCGTACTGCTCCCGGTATTTGCGCACGATCCAGAGGGCGAAGATGTTGAGGCCAAGCGTGATGACGAAGAGCGTCATGCCAAGGGCGAAGGCCACCAGGGTTTCAGGTGCGGCAAAGTCGGTGTCGCCGGTCAGCTGGCCCACGATCTTCACGGTCATCGTGGTCATCGCCTCGAACGGGTTGAGGTCAAGCTTGGCAGCGGCGCCTGCGCCCATGACCACGATCATCGTCTCGCCGATCGCGCGCGAGGCGGCCATCAGGATCGCGCCGACAATGCCCGGAAGAGCTGCGGGCAGGATCACCTGCCTGACCGTTTCGGACTTCGTGGCACCAAGGCCAAGGCTGCCGTCGCGCAGGGATTGCGGCACGGCGTTGATGATGTCGTCGGAAAGCGAGGAGATGAAGGGGATGTTGAGGATGCCGATCACGATGCCCGCCGTCATGACGGAGGAGCCCGAGTTGCCGAGGCCAAAGGGTTCGGCAAAGTAGTCGCGAAGGAAGGGGCCGACCGTGACAAGGGCGAAGATGCCGAAGACGACGGTCGGGATGCCTGCGATGACCTCGATCAGCGGCTTGACCCAGTTGCGGACGGGTTTCGACGCATATTCGGCCAGGTAGATCGCGGTGAAGAGGCCGATGGGCACGGAAACCAGCATCGAGACCAAAGTGATGTAAAGCGTGCCCCAGATCAGCGGGATGATGCCAAGCTCGGACCCGCCGCGGAAGTTCGGGGACCAGGTGAGGCTGAAGAAGAAATCCTGGATCGGGTATTTGGTGAAGAACTCGAAGGTTTCGGACACCATCGACCAGACGATGCCGACCGTAGTGAGGATCGCGATCGAAGAGGCCACGATCAGGAGGCCAAGGATGACCTTTTCCACCTGGTTGCGGGCGCGGAAGTCCTTTTGGGCGCGGGTCACGCCCCAGAAGAGGCCGAGCACGGCGAGTGCGAGAATGAGAACAGTCCGTCCGGCGGCACCCCAGCTGGTCAGCTCACGATAGTCCTGCGCGGCCGAAAGCACCTCTTTCGTGACGTCCGAGCCAAGCGCCACACCGACGCGGGCAAGCTTGTCGCGGACATTCGTGAACTCGGTGCGGATCATCCCGGCTTCTTCTTCGGTCATCGCACCCTGGGCGACCGCGGCGTCAAGGCCTCCGGCCACGCGGCGGACATCGGCCATGGTCAGTTCGCGCTGGGTTGCGTCGGAGACAAGCTCGGCGGGGAGGTCGGCCGAGATGCGGGATTCGATCACCATGGGCTGGACGATCAGCCAGACCACGAGCGCGCCAAGGGCCGGCATCAGAACGGCGAGTGCGCCATACCAGCCATAGTAGAGTGGCAGGGAGTGCAGGAGTCTGGGGTTTCCGCCAGAAGACGCGAGAGAGCGCTGGCGCGCGAGGAAATAGGCGGCGAGAGCAAGGACCGCTATGGCGGCGAAGAGCATGAGCACGGACATCGGTCAACCTGCAGCAGTCAGAGGGACCATGGCGGCTTGCACCGCCGGGCATGAATCAACAGGCGGGGCCAAGAGCCCCGCCTGCCGGACTTGAGTCTTATTCCAGCGGACCCATCGGGGTTTCGGCAGCAACTGCAGCCTGGGTGGCGGCCAGTTCCGGGTCGGACACGAGGCCGTAGGCTGCGAGCGGGCCATCCGGGCCGGCCATGTCATTGGACACGAAGAACTCGATGTACTCTTTCAGGCCGGGGATCACGCCGATGTGCGCCTTCTTGACGTAGAAGTAGAGCGGACGCGAGATCGGGTAGTCGCCCGAAGCAACCGTCTCCGCCGAAGGTGCGACGCCATTCACGGTCGCGACACGCAGCTTGTCGGTGTTGTTCTGGTAGAACGACAGGCCGAAGACGCCGACGGCGTTCTTGTCTGCGTCGAGACGGGCCAGCGTCTCGGTATAGTCGCCGTCGATGTCGACATTGCGCCCGTCGGTGCGAAGCTTCATGCAGGCCTCTTCGGCCGCATCTTCGTCGAGGCCGGCAGCGGTATGCGCAGCCATGGCACCGGTCGCCTCGCAGCCAGCGACGATGACCTTGGTGTCATAGACTTCGCGGGTGCCGTGCTTGGTGCCGGGCGAGAAGACCAGGATATCCTGCGCAGGAAGTGCCGGGTTCACGTTGGCCCACTGGGTGTGCGGGTTCGGAACCAGCGCGCCGTCAACCAGCACGGTTTCGGCCAGCGCGTTGAAGACGTCGGCGGGGGCCAGGGCGAACTCGGGGCCGTTCACGTCCGAGGCAAACACGATGCCGTCATAGCCGAAACGGACTTCCATGATCTCGGTCACGCCATTCTGCGCGCAGAGGTCGATGTCCGACTGCGAGATGCGCGAGGAAGAGTTCGCGATGTCGACGGTGTTTTCGCCAACGCCTTCACACATCTTCTTGCGGCCAGCACCCGAACCACCACCTTCCACGACCGGGGTCGGGAAGTCGAAGTTCTCGCCGAACGCCTCGGCTACGATGGTCGCATAGGGCAGAACGGTGGACGAGCCGGTGACCTGGATCTGGTCACGCGCGGCGGCGGGCATCGCTGCGGCGGCCGCGAAGGCCATGACCGAGGCGGTAACGTGGAAGGATTTCATGGGAGCACTCCTGATTGCGTGCGACATTGCGTCGGCCTCGATAGCGGCCTGAACCGGCTCTAGACGCCACGCGTGAAGCTTATTTATCAGGTTTGTAAAATATATGTGACAGGTCTGTGGCGGTACGCTAGGGCAGGTCTGTCGGTCGGGCCAGCATCATCCGGGCGATGTTTTCGGCGATCATCATAGTGGGGGCGTTGGTGTTCCCGGCAATGATCTGCGGCATGAGCGAGGCATCGACGACACGAAGACCATCGACCCCCCGGACCCTGCCTTGCGGGTCGGTGACCGAGCTTTCATCGCGCCCCATGCGGCAGGTTCCGACGGGGTGATAGATCGTTTCGGCCCGCGCGCGGATATCGGCTTCCAGCTCGACATCGCTGATAACCTTATGGCCGGGCAGGGTTTCCTGCTGGACATAGCGGCGAAGTGCTGGGGCCGCGACGATGTTCCGTGCGATCTTTAGGCCGTTCATCAGGACCGGAAGATCGTCGGGGTGGCCGAGGTAGTTTGCCTCGATCTTCGGTGCGGCCATTGGGTCGGGCGTCCGCAAGGTGATCCGGCCCCGGCTCTTCGGCAAAAGATCACAGACATGGAGCGTGAGGCCGTAGCCCCACGAGATGCGTCGCCCGTGGTCGTGGAGGTAGGCGGGGATGAAGTGGAATTGCAGGTTCGGTCGGTCGCGGGAGGGATCGGATGTTACAAAACCTCCGGCTTCGGCAATGTTTGAAGTAAACTCGCCCTGTCCCCGGCGCAGATAGGCCCATGCGGCCCGTGCCGCGCGGGGCAGGAAGGTGGGGGCGATGCCGATGGCTTCGCGGCCTTTCAGTGCGGCCTGCACGGTGATGTCGAGGTGATCGGCGAGGTTCGCGCCGACCTCTGGCGCGTCATGCACGACCGGGATGTCCATGGCCTGCAGGTGGGCGGCCGGGCCGATGCCGGAAAGCATCAGAAGCTGCGGGGAGTTGATTGCGCCGCCGGAGAGGATGACCTCGCCGCCCTCGCGGAGGCGAAGCTCGCGGTTCGCGAGGATGACGCCGACCGCACGACGGTCTTCGATCAGGACGCGGTGGACTTGCGCTTTGGTGATCAGCGTCAGGTTCGGGCGGGAGAGGGCGGGTTCGAGAAACGCGCGGGCTGCGCTGAAGCGGCGGCCATCGCGCTGGGTGACCTGATAAAGGCCGACGCCGGTATGGTCGGCCCCGTTGAAGTCGGGGTTGATCGGGTGCTGGCATTCCGCCCCGGCCCGCACGAAAGCGCGGCTGAGCGGGTTGGGCTGCATCAGGTTGCTGACGGTCAGGGGGCCGCCGGTGCCGTGGTGGTCGTCCGTGAGGGCCCGGTTGTCTTCGTGTTCCTTGAATATCTCGCGGACGCGAGGCCAGTCCCACGCTTCCCCCGCGGCCTCGGCCCAGCCGCGGTAGTCCTGCGGGTGGCCGCGCATGTAGATCATCGCGTTGATCGACGACGATCCGCCCATGACGCGCCCGCGCGGCCAGAAGAGGCGGCGGTTGTTCAGGGCGGGTTCGGGGTCCGTCTCGTACCCCCAGTTGAGCCAGCGCATGTGCGCAAGCCCGGCAAGGCCGAAGGGCATGTGGATCATCGGGTTGCGGTCGGGGGGGCCGGCCTCGATCAGGCAGACGTGGCGGCTGGGATCGGCAGAGAGCCGGTTGGCGAGGACGCAGCCGGCGGAACCCGCGCCGACGATGATGACGTCGAAGTCGTTCATCCGGGGAACCGTTTGATCATGCCTGCCAACCGCATCATGCGCGGGCTTTGGGGCGGGAAGGGATCAGGGATCGGACGGGTGGGTGGGCTTACGACTTGCATTGGGGAAGTCTAGCCGATCCCGCCCGCAAGCCCAGAGGAACGCGACGTCAGGAGGATAGGGGCGCGCTTTCGAGGGCTAGGGGCGCCCTCGCTTTACGGCCTTTCGGACCCTAGGGCCCATCCGAACGGCCTTTGTCAGATCGAGCCTCGCCAACTCTCAGCCGGCCAGTTAACACTGCCGAATGCATCGCAACATTGCGCTTTATCCCTGGTTCAAGTTCGCCCAGCAGCTGATCTTTTGGCAGGCGACCTGGTTTCTTTACTTCGAGAGCCGTCTCTCCGCCTCCGAGGCCATTCTGCTTTACGTGGTGTCTGACATCTGCACCACGGTTCTCGAGGTTCCTTCGGGGTACATGTCGGATCGGCTCGGGCGCAAACTGACCTTGATGGTCGCGGCTTTCAGCGGCATTGCCGGGGCCGTCATCTTTGTCTTCGGTGACGGTTTTGCCCAGTTCGCGCTGGCCAATGGGCTGTTGGGCGCGGCGGGGGCTTTTGCCTCAGGTACCGACACCTCATTGCTATATGAAAGCCTGAAGGCAGAAGATCGGGTGGCAGAGGTAGAGGCCGCCGAACTGAAAGCCTGGCGTTACAGTTTCACCGCGCTGGCCTTGTCTGCGCTGACCGGCGGTGCGCTTGCGCAGTATGACGACGTGCTGCCCTACGTGGCCACGGCGATCGCGGCGGTGGCACTTCTGGTCATCACTGTTCTCTTCCGCGAACCGCCGCATTCAAGAACCGCCGATCACCGCGAGAACCTTCGCGCACTCGGCGCAAGTCTTGCCCAGCCAACGCTGTTGTGGCTCTTGTGTCTGACGCTGGTGATGTATGTGTTCAGCCATATCCCATTTGTGTTTGGCCAGCCGTTCATCCGCGAAGCGCTGACGAATGCAGGTTATGCGGCGCAGACGCCGCTGATCTCGGGCACTGTGAGCTTTTCGATGATGATGATATCGGTCGCCGTGTCGCTCGTGGCGCTGCGGTTGCGGAGGATTCTTGGCCTGCCGAGCATCCTGCTACTGGCGTTCGGGATGCAGGTCGCACTCACGGCAGCGCTGGCGATCTCGAACAGCCTTTTTGTCATTGCTCTCCTGCTCCTCCGGATGGTGCCTGACTCGCTGTCGCAACCCTTCATCCAGGCCCGCACCCAGCTGCTGTTGCCAGATGGAATACGTGCGACCTATCTGTCAGTGAAAAGCCTTGCCGCGCGGCTGCTGTTTGCGGCCACCCTTAGCCTCGCCGCTGCGCAAAGCACCACCGAAGCGGCGATGCCCTATGCTGAAATGAGGGTGATTCTGGCGGTCTATGCCGTTGCCGGACTGGCCGTGCTGATAGCCCTTGCCAGCATGGCGCGCAGAGCGTCGGTTTAGCGGCCTGCCATCCGGGGCCCAGTGTTGGATCAGGCGAGTTCTGGCAGGAACGCGGGGCAGGCCAGTTCCAGCCCTTCGGCATAGATCACTTCGTCGTCGTCGAAGCAGAGCGTGAAGAGCTTTACGTTCCGGTGGGTTTCCAGAACGATGAACTCGCCATCCGCCAGCCGCGACGCCGGAATGGCGGCCACGTCAACGTTGTAAAGCGCCTTTGCCCGCCAATCGCGAATGATCACCGGCTGGTCGGGGGAAACGAAGAGATCCTGGTCGGGCCGGTCATGCCCCATTGTCGAGGCGCGGATGCGCACGAGGTCAACCTGCTTCCGGGCCGCAACCGAAATCGAAACCAGCCGACGCGCGCCTGCGCGGGTCACGATACGGTCGCCCGGGGCAAGGAATTCAACGGGAAGCAAGCCGTCAAGCGTCCGCACGATCGTGCCAGCGCGCAGGCCCGGTGCAACAGGGACCTCGGTCCCGCCTGCTGATCTGGAAAATGGTCCTTCGGCGTCCATGACCCGTCCTTCACTTTCTGTCTCTTGCATGTTTTGCCGTCGGTTTGTGGTCGAGTTTCGATCCCGGTTCGTTGATTTCGGGGCAGTTGTGGCCCGATCTCGCAGGGTGTGTGGCGGGAATGGGGCAGCGTTTTGCCCCTCGCGCCCCGAACCGGGCTTTGCTAGAAGGCGCGCATGCGGGTGTGGCGAAATTGGCAGACGCACCAGATTTAGGTTCTGGCGCCGCAAGGCGTGGGGGTTCAAGTCCCTCCACCCGCACCATACAGCCCCATCGTGGCAGGCGATGAATTACCCCTTACACCGGGCCGAAAGCTTTGCTAGAAGGCGCGCGACTTAGCGCAGGGCGCCAGCCTCGCGCCAGTACGCTATTGCGCAAATGCGCCCGAATGATCGAGGAAGGACACCCCAGCATGCAGGTCACCGAGACCCTGAACGAAGGCCTTAAGCGTGGCTACACCATCACCGTTACGGCCGCCGAGCTGGACGCCAAGGTGCAGGCCAAGCTGCTCGAAGCCCAGCCTGAGGTCGAGATCAAGGGCTTCCGCAAGGGCAAAGTGCCGCTGGCGATCCTGAAGAAGCAGTTCGGCACCCGGATCCTGGGCGACGCGATGCAGGAAGCGATCGACGGCGCGATGAAGGACCATTTCGACAAGACCGGCGACCGCCCGGCGTTGCAGCCCGAGGTCAAGATGGTTGGCGGCGACGCCTGGAAAGAAGGTCAGGATGTCGTGGTCGAGATGACCTATGACACCCTGCCGCCGATCCCTGATGTCGATGCCGGCAAGCTGAAGCTGGAGCGTCTGATCGTGAAGGCCGACGACAAGGCGATTGCCGAGGCGCTGGAGAATCTGGCGGGTTCCGCCAAATCCTACGACGACCGCAAGAAGGGCGCCAAGGCCAAGGACGGCGACCAGATCGTGATCGACTTCAAGGGTTCGGTCGATGGCGAGCTGTTCGAGGGCGGCTCGGCCGAGGACTATCCGCTGGTCCTGGGGTCGAACTCGTTCATCCCTGGTTTTGAGGACCAGCTTGTCGGCGCGAAGGTGGGTGACGAGGTATCCGTCAACGTGTCATTCCCGGACAATTACGGTGCCAAGCATCTGGCTGGCAAGGCTGCGGTCTTCGCTTGCACCGTGAAGGCGGTGAAAGAGCCGAAAGCTGCCGAAGTTGACGATGAACTGGCCAAGAAATTCGGCGCCGATGACCTGGCGGCCCTCAAGGCCCAGATCGCCGAGCGGCTTGAGGCCGAATACAAGGGCGCGGCCCGGGCCGTCATGAAGCGGTCGCTCCTTGACCAGCTTGACGGTATGGTCAAGTTCGACCTGCCCGCGAACCTGGTGGATGCGGAAGCGAACCAGATCGCGCACCAGCTTTACCACGAAGAGCATCCGGACGATCACGGCCACAACCACGGCGCCATCGAGCCGACCGACGAACACAAGACCCTGGCCGTGCGCCGGGTGCGTCTGGGCCTTCTTCTCGCCGAGATCGGTCGCAAGGCCGAAGTCACCGTGACCGATGCCGAGATGACCCAGGCCGTTCTTGCCGCTGCCCGCCAGTATCCGGGGCAGGAGCGTCAGTTCTTCGAGTTCGTGCAGAAGAACCAGCAGATGCAGCAGCAACTGCGCGCGCCGGTCTTCGAGGACAAGGTTGTCGACCACCTCGTTGGCCTGGCCAAGGTGACCGACAAGGAAATCTCGAAAGAGAAGCTTCAGAAGGCCGTCGAGGCGCTGGACGAAATGTAAGAGACCGGTCAGGTCCGACAGGGGATCAGGCCGCGCCTTCGGGTGCGGCCTTTTCGTTTTTGCCCCGGCTGTCAGAGCGTGATGCGGAACCGCGCGTAGCCCTCTTCGCCGTCACCCGCGGGCTCGATCTTCACGCCCTTCACGTCGGCCAGGTACTTGGTCCCGCCAGGACCGGTGTCGAAGAGGACACTGGTGCCCGGCATCGGCGCAAAGCCCCAGTTCGCGTCGGCGGTGGGATTGATCGTGCCCTGCTCGACGATGTAGCGCACGATCACGTCGCGGTTGGTGTCAGGCGCTTCGTAGATGATGGTCGAGCCATCGGCGCCGGGGAATTTGCCACCGCCGCCTGCGCGGTAGTTGTTGGTGGCGACGACGAAGCGTTGGGCCGGGTCGACGGGGGCGCCGTTGTACATCAGGTCAGTGATGCGGCTGGCGGCGATGTCGATGACCAGCCCATCCTTGTCGTATTTCGAGGGCTGGCTGAGGTCGATCTTGTAGGTGACGCCATCGATCACGTCGAAATTGTAGCTGGGGAAGTCGGTGTTGATCAGCATCTGATCCGCTTCACCCGGCTTGATCTGGTTGAAAATCCCGGCAGAGCGTTCGAGCCACTCCTTCACCTGCGCCCCGGTGATTGACACCGCACGGACGGTGTTGGGATAAAGGTAAAGGTCGGCCACGTTCTTGATGGCGACATCCCCGGCTGGCACATCGGTATAGAACTCCGGCCCGCTTCGGCCACCGGCCTTGAACGGTGCTGCGGCGGAGAGGAGGGGCAGGGTTTCATGCTCCGTCCCCGCAAGCATCTGTTTTACATACCACATCTGCGCGATCGAGACGATCTGGATGGAAGGGTCATCCGCGACGAGGGCGAAGTAGCTGTGGAGCGGCGCCTCGGTCTTGCCGACCGCGCGGCGGATGTATTCCAGCGTCGCGTCATGTTCGGCTTGTACCGCGGCAAGGACGGGGGCGTGATCTTCGACCAGCGCGGTGACGCTGCGGTCTTCGTTGCGCTTGGAGATCGGGCGCGCCTCGGAGGTGTGCGAGAGGATGCGCCAGCCGTTGCCGTCGCGTTCCAGGAGGAGGTCGACAAGGCCCATGTGGCTGCCCCAGAACCCACCCATCACGCCGGGCTTGCCCGAGATGGTTCCGGTGGCGTTGTCGGTGCCCGCAAAGCCATCGAAATCGGGGCCGGGGAAGACAAGGTGGCTGTGGCCGGTCAGGATCGCGTCGATCCCTTCGACGGCGGCCAGCGGCACGGCGGCGTTTTCCATGCCATCGGTTGCGGTGGTATCGCCGATCCCCGAATGGCTGAGGGCCACGATGATGTCGGCGCCTTCCTCACGCATTTGCGGGACGTAGGCCGCGGCGGTGGCGACGATGTCGCGCGTGGTCACGTTGCCTTCCAGATGCTTCTTGTCCCAGGTCATGATCTGCGGCGGCACGAAGCCGATGAGGCCGATGCGGATCGGATGGCTGGTGCCTGCGCCGTCGGTGATGGTCCGGTCGAGGATGACGTAAGGCGGCACGAGCGTGGCGTCTTCGCGCGGGGTGGCGCCTGCGGTCTTGACGACGTTGGCCGAGATCACCGGGAATTTCGCCCCGGCGACGGCGTTCATGAGGAACGTCAGACCGTAGTTGAATTCGTGGTTGCCGAGGGTGCAGCAATCATAGCCAAGCACGTTCATCGCCGAGATGATCGGGTGCATCTCGCCCTGGTCCATTCCGCGCTCGTAGGCGATGTAGTCGCCCATCGGGTTGCCCTGCAGGAAGTCGCCGTTGTCGAGGAGCAGCGCATTCGTCGCCTCGGCCCGGATCGCTTCGATCAGGCTCGCTGTGCGCGAGAGGCCCACGGTGTCGATAGGCTTGTCGGCGTAGTAGTCGTAGGGAAAGACGTGGACGTGGAGGTCCGTCGTCTCCATCAGCCGCAGATGGGCCTGGTTGGCTTGGGCGCGGACGGAAAACGGATGAAGGACGAGCAGACTGGCGGAACCGGCGATGAAGCCGCGGCGGGTCAAGTGGAGGGTCATGTGAGTCACTCCAGAATTGAACGATAACAATGAAACGCCCGGATTGGTTGCACCGCAAGCCTTAATCGACGCGATTGAAGGTTTCGTAACGGATCGATGCGAAAGGGAAATTCAGGCAGCGCCCTCGGGTGCGGCCTTTTCGTTTTGGGGTGCGCTGATCACCAGAAGCCCTGCGCCGATGATGATGGCGATACCGACCCAGCCGAGAATATCGGGGAAATCGCCCCAGATCGTCCAACCCCAGAGCACCCCCCAGAACATGAAGCTGTACTCGAAGGGAGCGACGGAGGATGAAGGCGCGATCCGGTAGGCGTAGGTCAGAAGCGTGATCCCCACGGCGGCGATAACACCACAGCTGACCATCAGCGCCAGGTCGGTCGCATCGGGCATGACCCAGCCCCGCGTCAGGAAGGCAAGCGAGGGATGCGAGGCCCCGGCATAAGCGCCGGACCCGTAGAGCGCCGACAGCGCCAAGGCGCAGAGGAGGAAGCAGACGTTGCCCCAGAACGCCATCGCTGCGGCCGATTCAGTCCGGCCCAGCGACCGCGCAATCACCATCGTCATCGCGTAGCCGAACGCTCCAAGGATCGGGAGCAGGGCGGCAAGGTCGAAGCTTGCGGCACCGGGCTTCACGATCAGAAGAACCCCGGCAAAACCTCCCGCCAGGGCGACAGTCGTCAGAAGGCTCACCCGCTCGCTCATGAAGATGACCGCTGCAAGGGTGATGAAAAGCGGGCTGGTGAAGAAAAGTGCTACCGCGTCGGCCATGGGGACATAAGCCAGGCCAAGGTAGTAGGCGGTATAGGCGACAAAGCTTGGCAGACCCCGCGCCAGCATCTTCCGCCAGTTGGGTGTCGTGATGGTAGAAAGCCGCCCGTCGAACCACCAGACGATGGCGAGGTGGAAGGGAAGGGCGGTCAGGCTGCGCAGGACCATGGCCTGATGCAGCGGATAGTCGCCCGACAGCTGCTTCAGGATCACGTCCTGCACCGAAAAGATCGCGATCCCCATAGTAAGGGCCAGAATGCCGCGATGGGTGGCTGACAGGGTCATGCCCGTCAAGCTAGCCAAGCCTTGGCCGACGGCTTGCCTGCCGCCGACAGCGGCTTGTCAGAGGGCGGCAAGCTTTGCGGCGGTTTCGGGCATCCGCTTCAGGGTCGCCGCGATGTGCGTGCGCCACTGGGGGCCACGGTCGAGCGCATCGCTGTAGGCCTCGCGGAGTTCGTCGGGCCGGTCTTCGGCCAGCGCCTCGATCAGAAGCTTTGCCTGTGCGCGGTCCTTGCGCGCTTTCAGCTGGTCCGGCCCCTTGCGGCGGTCGGCGACGATGAGTTTGTGGATGGCATAGGCCTCGGGCCGGGGAATCTGGACGAGGACGCCCGAGCGATAAAGGGCGGCGGCCTTGATCGGCTCGGCGATGAGATAGTTCAGGAAATGGAGCGACTGAGCGGCAACGCCCAGGGCGGGAAGCTCGCGGATATCCTCTTCGGGGCGGAAGGAGGGGGTGAGGAATTCGACCATTGTGTTCGACCGTGTCTGCCGCCAGCGCCACACCGAGCGGTGGTTGATTGAAGGAACGGGTGCGAAATCCAATGCGGCGAAGCTATCTGCTAGCGGGGTTTCCACGGCATCGCCCAAGGCAAGCGACAGACGCTCGAACTGCGCGATGTCGAGATCGCCAGTCTGCATGATCTCTGTCTGAGAGATGCGGATGCCCAGCTCGCATTCGTAGAGTCGGAAAGCATTTGTACCGACGATTGTTCCACCCAGTCGGAAGGCTCCGGTTTGGGCGAGGGCGGCAAGGAGCGAGCCTGTCGCTGGATCAAGGGCTTGCGCCCCTTCTGTACGCAGGATGCGGATCAGGCGCGCCCGATCCGCCGCACGTGCTGCTGCTGCGCTCTTGAGGTCCTGAAGCCGCGCGATACGATCGGCCATTTCGGGCGTGTCCTCGCCGATATAGCGTTTGCGGACATCACTGCCGACGCGGAACATGTCGTACCAGTAGGATTTCCCTCCGCGCCGTTCAAGGCGGGGTGTCCCGATGATTTCGCTTGCGGCCTCGTCAACGAGCGCGCTGCGGAGGTCTAGGTAGGCGGCATGGGCGATGGAGCTTAGGCGGTTCATGGCCATGTACTACAAAGGGTCATCGCTGTAGTACATGAGCGCGCCATTCCTGGCAAGCGCCATGTACTACAACTGAAGTCAATTGTAGTACATGAGCCAGTTACAAAGAAAAACCGCGCCTGGTTGCCCTGGCGCGGTTTCGAAATCCCTTATGGGATAAGGGCTTATTCGTCCGACGCCGCTGAGCCGACGTCGTCGAAAAGCTCGGCGATCTCGAACTCGGCCTGGGCTTCCGCTTCGGCTGCGAGGTCCTGGATCGACTTGCCCGACGCTTGCAGCTCGGCCTCTTCGACCGAACGGGCGACGTTCAGCTTGATCTTCACCGTGACTTCCGGGTGCAGCTGCACCGAGACGGTGTGGATCCCCAGTTCCTTGATCGGCTTGTCCAGCACGATCTGGCCGCGGTGAACGGTGAAGCCCGCGTCGGTCGCGGCTTCCGCCGCATCGCGCGGGGTGACCGAGCCGTAAAGCGCGCCCGCGTCCGAGGCGGAGCGGATCACGATGAAGGTCTGACCGTCGAGCTTGGCGCCGACAGCTTCCGCTTCTTTCCGGGTTTCGAGGTTGGTGGCTTCCAGCTGGGCTTTCTTCACTTCGAACGACTTGATGTTCGATTCGTTGGCGCGCAGCGCCTTGCCCTGCGGCAGAAGGAAGTTGCGGGCGTAGCCGTCTTTGACGTTTACGACTTCGCCCATCTGGCCCAGCTTGGCCACACGTTCCAAAAGGATGACTTGCATGTTCGTCGCTCCTTACTTCACGGCATAGGGAAGAAGCGCCAGGAAGCGGGCGCGCTTGATGGCCGTGGCCAGTTCGCGCTGCTTCTTGGCCGAGACGGCAGTGATCCGCGAGGGCACGATCTTGCCGCGCTCAGAGATGTAGCGCTGCAGAAGACGGGTGTCCTTGTAGTCGATCGCCGGTGCATTGTCGCCCGAGAAGGGGCAAACCTTGCGGCGGCGGAAAAACGGTTTGTTCGCCATGGTTTATGAACCTTTCCTCAAGCTATGGATCAACGACGCGGAGCGCCGAACGACGGGCGGTCGCCACGGTCGCCGCGATCCGGACGGTCGCCGAAGCTGCGCTCGCGGCGTTCGCCGCCGCCAAAGCCACCCCGGTCGCCACGATCCGAACGCTCGCCATCGCGGTCGCGGTCGTCGCGCTTCTGCATCTGGATCGACGGGCCTTCGCCGTGCTTGTCGACCTTGATGGTCAGCACGCGCATCACGTCGTCATGCAGCCGCATCAGGCGCTCCATTTCCTGCACGGCGGTCGCAGGTGCGTCCGACTTCAGGAAGGCATAGTGGCCCTTGCGGTTCTTGTTGATCTTGTAGGCCATCGTCTTGACGCCCCAGTATTCGTTTTCAACGACTTTGCCGCCGTTGTCCGCGAGGACGGTCGAGAAGTGTTCGATAAGGCCTTCGGCTTGCGTGTTGGACAAGTCCTGACGCGAAATAAAGACATGCTCATACAATGGCACGCGGTCTTCCTTCGTTTCGGGGCGGCTTCAAAGGACGGGCGAAACCCTTTCCACGGCCCGTCCACGAGAGGCATCGCCGGTTCATGGATATGCGGAAAGGATGGGGCCTTATACAGATTTGCCGAAGGGGCGCAAGGGCGTCACACGGGGTTTGGATCTTTCGGGCGGCGGAGCTCGATCACGTCACGCACGATGGTATAGTCGTGATACCCCAGCCGCGCCGCGGGAGAGTAGCGCGTGACGTCGAAGCGGCCCCCGACCAGGCAGTCGTCCCGCAGGTGAACGCCCACGACCTCGCCCACCAGAATGCGCTCGGGGCCAAGGATTTCGACAAGCTTCACCACCCGGCATTCCAGCGTCGCCGGGGCATCGGCCACCCGGGGGCAGTCGATGGCGACGCATTCGGCCTTGGCGACCCCGGTCTTTGCAAATTCGTCGGTGCCGCGGGCGAACCGGGCCGAGGTGGCGTTCATCTTTTCCAGCGCCTCGGCGGCCACGACGTTCACCGCGAAGACACCGCTCTCCATCGCATTCGCCATGCTGTCGCGGAAGTCGCCCGCGAACATCACCTGTGGCGGGGTATAGCCGACGGCATTGAAGAAGGAATAGGGGGCAAGGTTGTCGCCTGTGCTGGAGCGGGTCGAGATCCAGCCGATGGGGCGGGGCGAGACGATGGCGGCGAACGGGCTGTGCGGCAGTCCGTGGCCGTCGGCGGGGCGGTAGAACATCGGCAATCCCGTTTCACAAATTGATCGTGACACTGCGCCATGTTACGGGCCGGTTCCAGTGGATTCGGCCATGCAGCGTGCCTGCGGCATCGGGTGGGGAAAGCAGACGCGTGTACCGGCTTGAGGAAGAGACCGAGGCGGACTGGTGGGAGGTCGAGGCCCTATACGACCTCTGCTTTGCGCCGGGACGGACCGCGTTGTCGTCCTACCGCCTGCGGGACGGCGTGCCGACGGTAGCCCCCCTCTGCCTGACCTTGCGGGATGAGGAGGGGGCGCTGGCCGCCGTCATCCGCTACTGGCCCGCGCTGATCGGCGAGCATGACGTGCTTTTGGTGGGGCCGATCGCGGTGCACCCGACGCACCAGGGCGAAGGTCTTGGGGCGCTTCTGATCAACGAAAGCCTGGCCGAAGCGCGGCGCCTGGGTTGGGAACGGGCCATGCTGGTGGGCGATGCGCCCTACTACTCGCGCTTCGGATTCAGGAAGCTTCATGGGGTGGAAATGCCGCCGCCCACGAACCCCGACCGCGTTCTGGGCTTGGCGCTGAAGGCCGGAGCCTGGGCGGGGGTGACGGGCCTTGTGACGAAAGCGACCTGAGGGGATTGCGAAGGGGGGCGGGGTTCCCATATCTCGCCTATGGACCAGACACTTCCCGCCGTTCGCCCTACCGATCTTTCGGTCGACATCGCCCTTCTTGCCGCGCGCTACAAACGCGCCAACGGACCGGTCATGCAGCTGGTCAACCGGCTGGGCGGCAGCCTTGAAGGCCAGCTTTCCGCGCTGCCTGCGGGCTTTCGCGGGCAGATCGAGCGGATGACGGCGCAGGCGCTCGAGACCTCTTACGGCATTGCCGGGCGGGCGCCGGACTTGGGCGAGCGCGGGCCAATGGTTGCGGCGATCGCGACCGGCGCGGCAGGCGGTGTGGGCGGGCTTGCGACCGCCATCGCCGAGCTTCCCATCACGGTCACGCTGTTTCTGAACACGATCCGGGCGGTCGCGGTTGAGCATGGCCATGACCCCGACGCGCCTTGGGTGCGGGCCGAGTGCCTTCAGGTCTTTGGCGCAGGCAGCCCTCTGGCCCAGGATGACGGTGTGAACACCTCGTTCCTTACTGCCCGCCTGGCGCTGACGGGGTCGGCCGTGCAGAACCTGATCACGACGATTGCGCCGAAGCTGGCAGCGGTTCTGGGCCAGAAGCTTGCGGCGCAGGCCGTGCCGGTGATCGGGGCGGTCTCGGGTGCGACGCTGAACGCGGCGTTCCTGAACTATTACCGCGAAGTCGCGCGGGTGCGGTTTGCGCTTCTGAAGCTTGCCGACCAGCACGGGGCCGAGCTGGTGCTGGAGGAGTTCCGGCTGGCGGTTGAACCTCCGCGGATCATCAAGGCCTGATAGCGCGGGACACACGATTTTTCTGCGAAAAATCTTGGGTTGCGCCGAAGTTGCGGGTAAAGGCCCCGGCATCTGGGGGTGGCCATGAGCGCGGATGTCATTGCAAAGCTGAAGGAACATGCGGCGGTGCCGGGCCGGGTTTGGCTGCGGAACGGGCCGGTCACCTATGCCGACCTTCTGGCCGAGACCGGGCAACTCGCGAATGCCCTCATGGCGCTCGGGCTGCGGAAGGGCGACCGGCTTCTGCTGCAGGTCGAGAAATGCGAGGCGGTCCTGTCTCTCTACCTCGCCTGCCTGCGGGTAGGCGTGGTCTTCCTGCCCGTGAACCCCGGCTACACGGTCGCCGAGACCGAGCATTTCCTGAAGGACGCCCGGCCCGCGCTGGCAGTTGTTGATTCCGCGCGGGTGGAAGGGCTCGCGGCCCTTGGTGCGCGGACGATCCCGCTGGACGAGCTTCTGGCGCTGGCCGCTGTGCAAGGTGCTGGGCACGACGATCCGGCGCATGGGCCCGATGATCTGGCCGCAATCCTCTACACTTCAGGCACGACGGGGCGGTCGAAGGGCGTGATGCTTTCGCGCGAGAACCTTGCGTCGAATGCCGAGGCTCTGGTCGGGCTCTGGCGGTTCACCGGGGCGGATGTGCTGCTCCACGCGCTGCCGGTGTTCCACACCCACGGGCTTTTCGTCGCGACGAACTGCGTCCTCTACTCTGGCGCTTCGATGATCTTCCAGCGAAGCTTCAGTCCCGGTGCCGTGCTCGCAGCCTTGCCACAGGCGAGCGTGATGATGGGCGTCCCGACCTTCTACACCAGGCTTCTGGGCGAGGCTGGCCTGACGCGAAAGGCCTGCGCGCACATGCGGCTTTTCATCTCGGGCTCGGCGCCGCTGTCGCCTGCGACCCATGCCGAATGGGAGGATCGGACGGGGCATGCGATCCTGGAGCGCTACGGGATGACCGAGACCAATATGATCACCTCGAACCCCTACGACGGGGCTCGCAAGGCGGGGACGGTGGGGCTGCCCCTGCCAGGGGTCGAGGTGCGGGTGACCGGGGCGGACGGCCTTGAAGTGCCGCTGGGTGAGGCGGGGGCGATCGAGGTCAGGGGGCCGAATGTCTTTCGGGGCTACTGGCGGATGCCGGACCAGACGGCGAAGGAGTTCCGGGACGGCTGGTTTGTCACGGGCGACCTCGGGGCGTTCGATGCCGCGGGGTATCTTAGCATTCTCGGTCGGGCGAAGGATTTGGTGATCAGCGGGGGGCTGAACGTCTATCCCGCCGAGGTCGAGGCGGCGCTGGACGAGCTTCCGGGGGTTGCGGCCTCGGCGGTGATCGGTGTCCCGCATCCCGATTTCGGCGAGGCGGTGGTGGCGTGCCTGGTGCCTGCGGCGGGGGCGGCTTTGGACGAAGCGGCGGTCCGGTCGGCGCTGCGGGAACGGCTTGCGGCATTCAAGATCCCGAAGCGGGTGCTGGTCCTGGACGACCTCCCCAGGAACGCGATGGGGAAGGTGCAGAAGGCCGAGCTGCGCCGGGCCTATGCCGAACTTTTTTCATCCGGCAGCGAATAGATCCGCGCCCAGCGGCGTTGGGTTGGTGAGGCGGGCGAGAGCTTGCCTCTCTGCCCGGATGACCCGAAGAGATCAGGCATATTGGGGGGAGTTATCCGGCGTCCGGGGGCAAGTGCCTCCGGGCGGCGGGCCGAGGATTGACCAGTGATATTGCGACAGAAGGATTTGACATGAAGAAGACCGCGCTTTCCATCGATTTTATACTGATGGGGCCCCCGCCCGGGGCGGTCAGCGCGGTCGAAACCGACGGCGTCTGGGACGTCGTCAGCCCTTGATGCAGCTCCTTTTCCCCTTGGGAGCAGCGTCAAAGCCGGGGTCGCCTGGGGCGGCCCCGGTTTTGTGTCCAACGGTGGGACAACGGGTGAGGGTGAGGGATTTCAAGGGGTTGGGAGGGTGGGTAAGGGTTTGTTAAGGGGGCTTGGATGACGGGCAGATCGGCCATCCAGGGGCGTCGTTAGTGACGAGTGTGCGTTCTGGGAAATGTCGCTCTGAGCCCTTACCGGACAGTCGAGGTTCAGTTTAACATCGCCAAAGGCGCGAGCCGGACCCATTGGAGTGGACTGATCATTGGTAGGCAACATCGAGCTTGAAAAAACATTCGTGCCTTCTAGCGAAGCCGGGGTGAACCTAGAGATTGTCGTCGCAAAACCCCGACACGATGGGCCGTTTCCGACGATCATATTCAACCACGGTTCCACGGGG
>NZ_JBOFBI010000308.1:0-8895 GCF_051645465.1 Tabrizicola sp.
CCTCGCGAGGAGTGCACGAAGTGCTCGACGAGCAGCAACGAAAAAGGCCCGCAGTCTTGTGCTGCGGGCCTTCTCTATTGCGGTTGACGGGGGTCAGTTCGTCATCAGGTAATAGCTGTTCCGCGAGCCGCCCATGTTCTGGACGGTGACGTAGAAGTAGCCGTCCCATGCCGGGGTCCAGTCGCAGTAAAGCTTGTCGGACCAGCTGACGTCGTAGCAGATGACGTTGCCGTTCTCGTCGGTCACGGCCACGTCGAGGTTCGCGTCGCCGTCGCCGACGATGGCCACTTCGGCGTAGGAGTTGCCGTAGAACGGGATTTCCCAGACATCGGTCTGGCCTGCGGGGAGCCGCGAGAGCCATTCGACCCCGCCGCCGATCCGGCCGCGCGAGCCTTCGGCCATGGCGTCTTCGATGAGGCCGATGAGGGCCTCGTCATCCGCGGCAAGCTCTTTGGCCTTGGCGAACATCACGTCGGCGGTCGGAGGCGCCTCGGCGGCACCTTCCTCGCCTGCGTCGCCGCCGGACGAGGTGCTGGCAAGCGAGACGGTCGCTTCGGCGGGCATTTCGCGGCCCTTGGGCGCGGTCTTGCTGGCGATTGCGGCCATCTCTTCGGCGCTGAGCTCAAGTGCGGCGGGGGTTTTGGTTTCCACGGCAACGGATGCGGCCAGCTTGGCGGCGGCGAGCACGGTCACGGCGTCACCCTGGGCCACGCCAAGGGCGTAAAGGTCCTGCGCGAGGCCCATGGTCGAGGCGCCGCCGGGGGCAGCGCCTTCGGCGGTGACGCCGGCGTTGGTGCCGGACTTGTCCTGGGCGAGCGCGGGAAGGGCAAGGGCGACCAGGGCGGTGGTGGCCAGTGCAGCAGAAAGGGATTTCAATGTCATGTCCTGTCCTACGGGTTTGGCCGCCCCAGGGTGGGACGGGATAGACGCATATTTGCAGGCTGGCCGCCTGTTGAGAAGGGTGTATGGCGTGACAAATGCCGTCACCTGCCTCAGTTCCCGATAAGGCGGTAGGTGTTGACCATTGTGCCGGGGTTGCTGACCGAGACGGTGAAGAACCCGTTCCGGGCGGGCGTCAGGCGGCAAAGCGCGGGAGCGGTGCTTGGGGGCAGGGCGCAGACGGGCGTCCCGCCTTCGTCGGTGACCGTCAGGGCCAGTGGTCCGTCCCCATCGCCGATCAGGCCGATTTCGGCAGCTACCTCGCCGAAAAGCGGCATCCGCCAGCTGTCGGTCTGGCCTGCGCCGAGCTCGGCGCTGACGGTGACGGCGGTTTCCGTGCGGTGGTCGGGAAGCTGGGCGTCGAGGTCGTAGACGAGGTCCTGGAGGTCGGGGTCCTCACCGGCCAGACCCTGGGCGATGGCAATGGCCTCGGGTCCCGCGGGATCGGGTGCTGCGGGGCGGCCCTTGGCCTCGTCGCCGGGGGCATCGCCGGTGGTCGTCTTCTCCCAGGCGGTCGGTGGGCGCGGGGTGACGCTGCGGGCAAGGCGGATGGCGGCCAGCAGCAGGATCGCGTCGCCGTTGGTCATCGCCGCCTCGTAGGTTCGCTGTGCGAGGACAAGGCGGGTGGCGGTTCCGGGGGTGCCGTCGGGTTCGGGGGCAAGGTTCGGCGCCTCGGCCTGGGCGGGCGGGGTAAGGGCAAGCAGTACGGGCAGTGCAAGGCGGCGCATCGGCGGGCTTTCGTCGGGGTGGCGGGACTGTCGCAAAGCCGGGCGGCAGGGACAAGTGAGGAAAGCTTTCGGCCCCGGAGGTTTCGCGGTAGCAGGGGGGAAAGGGAGGCGAGACATGCGCGAGATCCTGGAGCGGCTTCTGGCCTTCGACACGGTGAGTTCCAAGCCGAACATCGCGCTGATGTCTTATGTGCAAGGGTTGCTTGAGGGCGCCGGTCTGCAGGTTATGCTGGTGCCGGATGCGTCGGGGGGGAAGGCGAACCTTTACGCCTCGACCGGGCCGGAGGGCTTGGGGGGCGTCATGCTCTCGGGGCATACCGATGTGGTGCCGGTCGAGGGGCAGGTCTGGACCAGGCCGCCCTTTGCTCTGACGGAAGCCGAGGGGCGGTATTTCGGCCGAGGGGCGGCCGACATGAAGGGGTTCGTGGCCTGTGCGGTGGAGGCGATGCTTCTGGCGTCCCGGCGGCCTTTGGCCGTGCCGCTGCATCTGGCGCTGTCGTATGACGAGGAGATCGGCTGCATGGGGGTGCGGTCGCTGATCGACATGCTGGCGGTGGCTCCGGTGAAGCCGCGGTTCTGCATTGTCGGGGAGCCGACGGGGATGCAGGTCGCGACCGGGCACAAGGGGAAGGTGGCCTTGCGGGCGACCTGTGCGGGGCGGGAGGGGCATTCGGCCTTGGCTCCGATGGCGCTGAACGCGCTGCATCTGGGGGCGGATTTCCTGGGGGCGGTCAGGCGGCTGCAGGCGGAGGTGGCGGCGACGGGGCTGCGGGACGGGGACTATGACGTGCCGTACACGACGCTGCATGTCGGGAAGATGTGGGGCGGGGTGCAGGTCAACATCGTGCCGCACCATGCGGTGCTGGACTTCGAGATCCGATCCTTGGCGGGGGAGGACGTGGCGGGGCTGATCGCGCGGCTGGAGGCGGAGGCGGAGGGGATCGTGGCTCCGTTGCGGGGGGAGTTTCCGGAGGCGGCGATCAGGGTGGAGCGGCTGTGGGATTATCCGGGGCTCGGGACGCCTTCAGATGCGGGGGTGGTGAATTTCGTGAAGGGGCTGACGGGGGCGAACGGGACGATCAAGGTCGCGTTCGGGACGGAAGGGGGGCTTTTCGACCAGCGGCTTGGGGTGCCGACGGTGATCTGCGGGCCGGGGTCGATGGCCCAGGGTCACAAGCCGGACGAGTTCGTGGCGGTCGAGCAGATCGAGCGGTGCCGGGGGATGCTGGGGGCTTTGGTGGGCCGGCTGGAGGCGGGGATTTGAGGGGCCCCGGGGGCCGCTCTTCGATGACTTCGTCACTCATCGCTCGGGTGGTCTCCGACGAGGAGACGAAGTCGAACGAGGAGGGTGTGGGTCCGGGAGGGCGGGGCCGCAAGGGGCTCCCCTGGGGGTGGGCACGGTGCCCAGCAGGGTGATGCGCGGGATTTCAAGGGGTTGCGTGGTAGCGTTAGGGATTTGTTAGGGGTTTGCGGGAATTCCGGGGAAAGACGACTTCCGTTTTTTAGTGGTGCGTGAAATCACACACCCTACATTTCGATGCCGCCAGAACTGGACACACTGCCCGCCAGGATGGGCGGAGACGCGCCCAGATCGCTGACGTGGACGACAATCGTTGTCCTGCCCCTCGCAATCTTCGCTCCGTGCTCCATATGTCTTCAAGCGGGCCATCCGTCCGCCGAAAAGGACTTTCATGAACATTGTTGAAACGGCTGCCGGAAATCCGGCATTCTCGACGCTTGTGACCGCGCTGGCTGCGGCCAACCTGACTTCAGCCCTGGGCGGCACCGGCCCCTTTACCGTCTTCGCCCCGAGCAACGATGCCTTTGCCAAGCTGCCTGCGGGCACGGTTGAGGATCTTGTCCTGCCTGCCAACAAGGACAAGCTGACCGCCATCCTGAAGCTGCATGTCGTCTCGGGCAAGCACATGGCGTCGGACTTCACCGACAAGACCGCCGATATCGCCACGCTTGGTGGCGAGAAAGTCACCGTGATCGGCAAGGACGGGTCTGTCCATGTCGGCGCGGCCAAGGTCAGCTCGGCCGACCTCGGCGCCTCGAACGGCGTGATCCATGTGATCGACACCGTGATGATGCCCGCCTAAGCAGCGGGCCTTTTGTATGGTGAGTGCAAGGGGGGCCGGTTGGTCCCCCTTTTTTGGTTTGCGAGCCGGGGGGCTTTCGTGGAGAGCGTTTCTAGTGGTGAAGGGATAGCAGGTGTCCACGGTGGACAGCATGATGCGGCGAGGGAATTTCAAGGGGTTGGGTGGGGGCGCTAGGGGTTTGTTAGGGGATTGGGGGGTGAGGGAATGGCGGGAAGGCGGGGTTGGTATCTGGCGGTGGTGTGTGAAATCACGCACCCTGTGGGCCGCTGCACCATCCGCAACCTGACACTGGCCGAGGATCACCATGACCGAAGCACTTCCGAAAATCTGGAACACCACCTTTACCGATCACACGATCAACGTCCGGAATATCAATTACCACATTAGGGATAACACCATACAACGCAGAATCGAAGGATCGAACGGCTTCCTTTACCCGGATGGTAAGCCCCTGCCAGCGGATCTGGTGCCGGAGTATATCTTTTTTGATCTTCGGGACATCAAGGAAGACTATAAGACAAAGACCCCCGATCTGGTCATGATCACCAACGGGCTTTTGGTGATCTCTGAGAAGTTCCGCGATCTTCTGGCGGACTTCGACATGGGCAACTCGCTGATCCACGAGGTGCCGCTCTATGAATATGACCAGACGACCCGGCGGCCCGGGCGGTGGTTCATCCTGCACATCACGGCGAACAAGAAGACGGTGATCCCGGAGAAGTCGGAGAATGTCGAAGAGACGTTCGCGGGCAGCGGTCGATGGAAAGCTGCTCGCGAAAACGACGTCTTGGCCGTGCGCGCCGATGCAGCTCCAGGCGCCGACCTGTGGATTGACGCCAATTTCCGAGGTCGTATCTTCCTCTCCGACCGGCTGAGATCGGCACTTAAACCCGCCGGAATCCGTGTTCGTCAAATGCCCATGCGACCCTGCATCGTCATCGCCTGACGGAACTGGGCGCGTGTGGGGTGGTGCGCTTCTGTGCGACGGCGGTTTAAGTGCGGAAATTGAACGGTGCGCTGTAGCGCACCCTACGAGAGTCGGGCTGAAGCCCGACCTACTTTGTCAGCGCGGCCAGCCGTTCCGCCTCGTCTGCGCCGATGCGGTAGTGGCCGGTCATCGGGTAGGTGAAGAGGATGTCTTCCTCACGTGCCCCGGCACCGATGTTGTGGAGGATGAGGGGGGTGCCGTCCTCGGCCCGGCGGTCGGAGACGATGCCGATATGGGCGAGGTTGCCGGGGAGGGTCCAGGTGACGATGTCTCCCGGAAGGTAGGGGGTCGGGCCGTCCTCCAGGGGAACCTCGGCGCCGATGCGGGCGAAGAGGGTTTGCAGGTTCGGCACCCGGCGGTGGTCTATGTTGCGGTCGGTGGTCGTGAGACCCCAGAGCGCGGGATAGGCGCCGAAATCGGCCTTCATGTCGCGGTTGACGGCGAGCTGCAGGTCGATACCCCAGCCGTCGCGGAGGGCGCGGATCACGACGTCGGTGCAGACGCCACGGTCACGCGGGATATCGCCGCCCGGGAAGTCGAGCGGCACGTAGGCCGGGTCGTAGGTGAGGGTCACGCCGACCTGATCGCGTGCGGCTTCGGTGATGCGCGAAGGCTCCGATCCGGCAAAGGCCGGGGCGGCGAGGGCCATGGAGAGGAGCAGGACAAGGCTTCGCATGGGCCGATAATGCGCCTTTCGCGGGAGGTTGGCGAGTGGGGATTTCTGCCCCTTGGCAAGGGCTGGCGCCTTTTTGCCGGGGCCGGTAATACATGCGTGATGGCGGTTACGCTCACCTCTCTGGCCGATCTGGCGGCGTTTGGCTTCGATGACATCATCGATGTGCGGTCGCCTTCGGAGTTTGCCGAGGATCACCTGCCGGGGGCGATTTCGCTGCCGGTTCTGGACGATGACGAGCGGGCGCGGGTGGGGACGATCTACAAGCAGGTCTCACCCTTCACGGCGCGGAAGCTGGGGGCGGCGCTGGTGGCGAAGAGCGCAGCCCGGCATCTGGAGGGGGTGCTGGCGGACCGGCCGGGGGGGTGGCGGCCCTTGGTCTATTGCTGGCGGGGCGGGCAGCGGTCGGGGTCGTTTGCGACGATCCTTGCCCAGATCGGCTGGCGGGTGGAGACTTTGGCCGGTGGGTACAAGACCTGGCGGGGGCTTGTGGTGCGGGAGGTTCATGAGACGCCCGTGCGGGCGCCGGTGGTGGTGCTGGACGGGAATACGGGGTCGGCGAAGACGGAGGTGCTGAACCTTCTGCCGGGGTTTGGGGTGCAGGTCATTGACCTGGAGGGGCTGGCGCGGCACCGGGGGTCGCTGTTCGGGGCAGTGGGGGAACAGCCGTCGCAGAAGGCGTTCGAGGGGGCCTTGGCGCTGGCGTTGGCGGGGCTTGACCCCTCGCGGCCGGTGGTGGCGGAGGCGGAGAGCTCGAAGATCGGCGAGCGGCGGTTGCCGTCTGAGATCTGGAAGGCGATGGTCGCGGCTCCTCGTGTGGCGATCGTGGCACCTCGGGCGGCGCGGGCGGCGTATCTGGCGCGGGCCTATGCGGACCTGACGGCGGATGCGGGGCGGCTGGCGGCGACGGTGGACCTGCTGAAGGCGCTCCATCCGCGCGAGGTGATCGAAGAGTGGCAGGCGCTGGCCGGGGCGGGGGAGTTCCAGGCGCTGGCGGCTGACCTGATGGAGCGGCATTACGACCCGCGCTACGGCAAGCACCGGGCGAGGATGGCGGTGCCGGTGGCGGAGGTTACCGTGGAGCGGCTTTGGCCTGAGGACCTGGTGGGGATTGCCGGGCGGGTGGCGAAGGCGGTGGGCGGGCTGGCCGGGCGCTGAGCGCCGGCCGTTGCGCCGATTTTTCGACGAAAAATCGGGGGGTCAGGTGGTGACGGTCAGGTAGGGCTCACCTGCGGTGATCTCGCCGATGATGGCGGCGTTGTGCCCGGCTTCGCGGAGGGCATTGAGGAGGGCGTCGGCTACGTCTGGCGGGACGGCTGCCAGGAGGCCTCCGGCGGTCTGCGGGTCGGTCAGGAGAGCGGTGCGCGGGTCTTGCGGCGCGGTCATCCGCCAGCTGACGGCGGCAAGGTTCGCGGGCTGGAGCGAGGAGCCGTGGCCTGCGGCTGCCAGTTCTGCGGCGCCGGGCAGGAGGGGGATGTCCTTGAGCCGGATCGTTGCGGCGGCTGAGGAGGCGTCGAGTATTTCCAGGAGGTGACCGGCGAGGCCGAAGCCGGTGACGTCGGTCATGGCGCGGGCCTTTGGGGCGAGGATAGCGGCGGCGGTGCCTTGGGCGCGGGTCATCTGGGCGATGCAGGCGGCCCAGGCTTCTCCGAGAAGGAGGCCCGGGACTTGGGCCATGGCCATCTCGGCGGCGAGGATGGTGCCGGAGCCGATGGGTTTTGTGATGATCAGCTTGTCGCCCGGCCTGGCGCCGCCTTTGGCGATGGCGCGGGGGGCGGTTCCGGTGACGGTGAAGCCGATGGTCAGCTCGGCCCCTTCAGTGGAATGGCCGCCGACCACATCAGCCCCTGCTGCGCGGAGGGTTGTGGCGGCTTCCTCCATGATCTCGGCCAGCATGCGGGCCTGCAAGTCGGGGCCGAGGGGCGGGAGCGTGATCTGGGCGAGCGCGACTTGCGGGGCGGCGCCCATGGCCCAGATGTCGCCAAGGGCATGAAGCGCGGTCAAGCGGGCCATGAGGCGGGGGTCGTTGCAGAAGGCGCGGAGGTGGTCGGTGGTGATCACCTGCACTCCGGTGGGGCCGGTGAGGATCGCCGCGTCGTCGCCGGGGCCGGAGTGGACTTCGGTGTGGGTTGGCGCTGGGAGAGCGGTGAGAGCGGTCCGGAGGATGCCGGGCCCGAGCTTCGCGCCGCAGCCGCCGCAGAGGGGGCGCTGGGCGAGGTGGGCGGTGAGGCCCTCGGTCGCCAGGGGCGGGGCCTTGGGTCGGGGCATGGCGGGGTAGGTGTCGAAGCGGTCCATGAACTGGCGGTCGATACGGTCCTTGAGGCGCCAGAGGCGGGGGCCGGCGAGGGCGAGGCCCCACTTCTCGGCCACGGCGGATTTCGAGCCCAGGGAGATGAGCTTGAGGTAGTCGCGTTGCGGCCGGAAGGGGCGGAGGGGTTGGCCTGCGAGCGTGGCGCGGAGGTTGTGGAGGAGGACGGGCGCGGCGCGGACGGCGAAGACGCCTGCCTTGGGGCGGGGGTCTTCGGTCAGGGTGGCACAGTCGCCGCTGGCGAAGATTGTGGGGTCGGAGGTGCGGAGGGTTCGGTCGGTGAGGAGGAAGCCGTCGTTGTGGGTGAGGCCGAGTCGTGCGAGCCAGCCTTGGGGCCGGGCGCCGGTGGCGGTGATGGTGAGGTCGGAGCCGATCTCCTCTCCATTGGAAAGTGTGACGCTGGCGGGGCCGATGGCGGTGGCTGTGGTCCCGAGGCGGAGGGTGATGCGGGCGGCTGCAAGTTCGGCTTGCAGCTTGCGGCGGGCGGTGGGGGCGAGGGCGGGGAGGAGCGTGTCGGCCTGGTCGAGGAGGGTGATCTGTGGGTCAGTGCCAAGGGTGCGGAGGCGGTGGGCGGAGGCGAGGGCCAGCTCCACGCCGCCAATCCCGGCACCGAGGATGGCGATGCGGGGGAAGGCGAGGCCGCGGGCGAGGAAGGTCTCCCAGGCGGCGGCGTAGGGGCCGAGGGGTTTGGCGGCGACGGCATGCTCGGCTGCGCCGGGGAGAGGGAGGTCGGAGGTGATGCCGACGTCGATCGCGGCGAGGTCGTAGGGGAGCGGCGGGCGGGTGGCGAGGTGGATCAGGCGGGCGTCGCGGTCGATGCTGGTGGCGCGGTCAAGGATCAGGCGGGCGCCGGCGAAGCGGGCGAGGCGGACGAGGTCGATCATGATCTCGTCCCGCCGGTAGTGGCCCGCGATGAGGCCCGGCAGCATGCCGGTGTAGGGGGCAACGGGGTCGGGGTTGATGAGGGTGAGGCGGGTGCCGGGCAATGGGTTCATGCCCCACATCCGGAGGACGAGCGCATGGGCATGGCCGCCGCCGATCAGCACGAGGTCGCGGATCTGGGGGTAGGGGGTCATGAGTTCTCTCGCAGGTCCGGCGAGGGAGGCTTAGCGCAGGTGGGGCGGAATGGCGAGCGGGGGGAGCTGGTCGGACGGGAC
>NZ_JBOFBI010000309.1:0-11316 GCF_051645465.1 Tabrizicola sp.
CGATTTGGAACCTTGCTCGCGGAACTCATCAGGGCCAGGGGTGGCTACGCCGCCGCACAAATAGGCCGGACACACGACTGTACTGACGACCGTCGCAGCATCGCCAAAAACCTCTTGCATTGCAGGAGCCATCCACACAGGTCATTCGACGGTGACCGGTCGCTGCGCTGCAACATCCCGTTAGGGGCCGCTCGCCGATTTCAGGGCACAAACCACAAGCCGATATTCGCGTTGCCGCAGAAACTCTTGTCGGGCAGCTTCGGCATCTTTGACGTCAATGGCATGCGGCACTACTGCCCCAGCGCCTAACTGAAGGTTTCAGGTTTGTCCTGACGCATGCGCAGTTGAAGGGGACGCGGAGAGCCGTGACGCCGAAGGGATCTACCAGACATGTCGCAAGGAACACCCGATGTGCGAGGCGCAGGCCGTTCTTGGCCGATCGTACGAGGCATCGGCTTCGAGTTGATCCAACTCAATGTGGGATCGCGTGTCTGAATGCAAACTCTGATCAAGCATCGACTTGGGGGTTCGCTTAATGGCGGTCATCTCTCGCAGAACAACTATCGGATTTGGCCTTTCGGTCGCGGCCCTGGGGGCGATCGGGTTCGGTGTCTGGCCGCGCATGGACAGCTACCGGGAAGAAGTGGAGCGGCAGCGGCAGCTCCTTTCGTCTGACGCCGGGCTTAGGGATCTGGTCCGCATGGCGACACTTGCGGCCAACGGCCACAACACGCAACCCTGGACGTTCAGCCTGGCTGACCAGCGGGTCACCATCCTGCCGGATTTCTCGCGTCGTACAGCTGTCGTCGACCCGGACGATCATCACCTCTATGTCAGCCTCGGCTGCGCGGCGGAGAACCTGATCATCGCGGCTGCAGCGCAAGGCCAAGCGGCCGAGGCGGTGCTGGAGCCGACAGCTGAACCGCAGATCGACATCGCGCTTTCGGCCGCCGAACCCGTGCAGAGTGAGCTCTATCAGGCAATCCCGCTGCGCCAGTCGACGCGTTCGGTGTATGACGGGCAGCCGATCTCCGGCGCCGATATGGCGCTGCTTGAGGCGGCCGCGCGGGACGACGGCGTGTCCGTTCTGTTCTTCACCGCAGCCGAGGCGCGCGATGCGATCCTGGATTTCGTGATCCAGGGCAACAGCACGCAGATGGACGATCCAGCCTTCGTTCAGGAGCTGCGTGACTGGCTGCGCTTCAGTCCGGCCCGCGCCCTGACCACCGGTGACGGGCTTTTCTCGGCCTGCTCGGGCAATCCGGTCCTGCCGGACTGGATCGGGGGGCAGATGTTCCGGCTGTTCTTCACCAAAGAGTCAGAGAACGACAAATACCGGGACCAGATCCGGTCATCGGCAGGGATCGCGGTCTTTGCGGGTGACCGGCCCGACCCGGAGCATTGGATCAAGGTCGGGCGCAGTTTTCAGCGCTTTGCATTGCGGGCGACCGCGCTTGGCATCCGGAACGCCCACCTGAACCAGCCCGTCGAGGTTGCGACGGTCCGGCCTGAGTTCGCACGCTGGCTGGGGATGCCCGATGCCCGCCCCGATCTCGTTGTCCGGTTTGGCCGCGCGCCAGCACTACCGATGTCGCTTCGTCGGCCTGTCAGCGAGGTGCTGGCATGATGCGAGACCCTCCATCGGGTGCGAGATGCTGGCCATTTAGTTGCCTGACCGGCGTTGGTTTCTGGGAGAAGTCACAGGGGTCGCGAAGTTGCCTGTCGGCGACTGGAGCGGATCGGCGAATGGGCAGCCGCTTGGCCTCCAAGGCTTCCGTGAGGTGACCTGAATGACAACGCGGCGCAGCATGCTTCTGGGTCTTGGTGGTCTGGCGCTTGCCGGGAGCGGTTATGCCGCCGGCTCTTTCCGTGAGGCGCGAAGGCTGGCCGACAGCCGGCTCTTTGGCCAGGGCTCCGTGATGGACACGCGCGCGGGGCAGCTTGAATACGCAGTCGTTGGGGACGGCCCGCCTTTGATGATGATCCACGGAACCGGGGGTGGTTTCGATCAGGGTCTGCTGTTCGCCGCGGGCCTGCGCCGGCGCGGTTTCCGGATCGTCGCACCGTCCCGGTTCGGCTATCTCGGCAGCGCGTTCCCCGACGGCGCGTCGCCCGCCCATCAGGCCGACACGCTGGTCGACCTTCTGGACCATCTCGGTATCGAACGTCTGGCCGTCGTGGGAGGGTCGGCGGGTGCGCTGACGGCGGCGGAGTTCGCGCTTCGGCATCCCGACAGATGTTCGCATCTCGCGTTGCTGGTCCCTGCCGCCAACCTGACGAACCGCGATCCGGTTGAGTTCACGGCGCTGCAACGCCTTGCGGTCAATGCAGTCCTCGGGTCGGACTTCTGGTTCTGGTCGCTGTCGCGTCTGATGCCCGGCCAGATGATCCGGACCTTGCTCGCAACCGATCCTGCCCTTCTCGACCAGGTGCCGAAGGCCGAACGCCAACGCGCGACGACAATCCTCGACCAGCTGTTCCCGATCAGCCGCAAGGTCAACGGGCTGCGGACGGATGGTTTCTGGGCCGGGACGCCGTCGACCACCGCCTATGAGCGGATCTCCGTTCCGGCACTGGTCCTTTCGTGCGAGGACGATCTCTTCGGCACCGCCGCGACGGCGCGGCTGCTGGCCAAACGCATCCCCGACGCAGAGATCACCATCTACCCGACCGGCGGACATATCTGGCTTGGGCATGATGATGAGGTGGCCGAGCGCATCTCGGGCTTTGTCCGGGGCGCGGGATCCGCCCCTGTTTCTTTGGAAAGCCAATGAGGAAGACGTTCATGATCTGGGCTTTGGTCGCCGCCTCCGTTTTGGCCTTGGGGCTTGGTCTGCTGATGTGGACGACCAGCCTGCCAAGGGCTTTCGAAACCCGCCGGGCCGAGGCGATGGCCGTCCCGCGCGAAGACGCGAGGCTTCTGACCGAGGCCGACATCGCCGACCTGCCGCCACCGGTCCGCCGCTACATTGCGCTCACTGGCTCGATCGGGCGGCCGGTGGTCACCGAGATCACGATGGAGTTCGAGGCCACGATGTTCGATGCGCCCGGCGCGCCGGGGATGACCGGGCCAGTGGTGCAATACGAGCGCTTCGATCTTCCCCGGCGGCTTTTCCTGATGACGACCCGGATGAAGGGGCTTCCGGTAGCCGTGCTGCACGACTTTGACAGCGATCATGCGACCATGCGGGTCCGCCTGGCGGGTCTGGTCAACGTCGTCGATCTTGGTGGGCCGGAGCTTACCCGGACGGAGACGGTCACAATTCTGAATGACCTTTGTTTCTACGCACCTTCACGCCTGGTCGACGAGCGCCTCACGTGGACCGCGATCGACGACACGCGTGCTCGGGTGACCTTTGCCCTGGGGCAGAATACGGTCTCGGCAGAGCTGGTCTTCAACGCAGAAGGGGAGCTTGTCGACTTCATCTCTGAGGATCGGGGGATGCTGCAAAAGGACGGCTCCCTGCGTATCCTGCGCTGGACGACGCCATTGGGTACGTACCGCGATTTCGGCGGCTGGCGTGTGGCCAGCGAAGGCGACGCCATCTGGCACCTGCCCGAGGGACCATTCACCTATGGCCACATGCGCCTGACCCACTACGAGGCAAAATGATGCCGCAACCAGGAGCCACCGCAGGACAACCGAATGGGCCGCGGCAACGGTGGGTGTTTTGTCGACCGACGCGCCGTGGACTCACCTTTAGGATCGCTCAGCCATGACCACCGAGACAAAGGTTGAACCGCCGCGAGACACCGAATTAGTGGCGATCTGCGCAAGCTACGGGAACGATCGCCACCGGATGTTGGACATCCTTCTGGCGGTGCAGGAAGCGCGCCGCTGCATCACGCCGTCGACAATGGACGCCATTGCCGAGGCTGTCGGCTTGACCCGAATTGCTGTTGAGGGCGTGGCGAGTTTCTATTCGTTTCTGTCGCTTACACCCAAGGGGCGGGTGACGATCCGGCTTTGCGACGACATCGTCGACCGGTTTTGCGGTCTTGATGCAGTTGTGGCAGCGTTCGAGGCGGAGCTTGGGATCAGGGTCGGCGAGACGTCCTCAGATCAGGCGTTTTCGCTGGAGTTCACTCCGTGCATCGGCTTGTGCGACCAGGCCCCTGCGGCGATGATCAATGATGTCGTGGCGACGAACCTGACTGCGGAGCGCGCCACGGCGATCGCGCGCGGGTTGAAACAGGGACTCTCTGCTGCGGACGTGCTGGTTGCGGATCATGACTCGCTGTCGCCCTACGAACGGGCCCGTGCCATGGTTGAAAACAACATACGCCATGCGGGCGAGGTGTTGCTGGGATCGGTGCCTGAAGACGCGGGATTGCGCGCGGCCGCTGCTCTGGAGCCTTCGGCCATCATCGACATGGTCGAAGCCAGCGGCTTGCGCGGCTGCGGCGGGGCGGGTTTCACCACTGGGCGCAAGTGGCGCTTTGCTGCCAACGCCCCGTCGGACCGCCGCTTTGTCATCTGCAATGCTGACGAAGGCGAACCGGGCACGTTCAAAGATCGGGTCCTGCTGACCGAACGCGCTGACCTGGTGTTCGAGGGGATGACCATTGCCGCCCGCGCTGTGGGCGCGCGCGAGGGCCTTTTCTACCTCCGCGGCGAATACATCTACCTGCGCGATCATCTGGAGGCCGTGCTGGCGTCGCGTCGCGCCCGCGGTGTGCTGGGTGCCGATTTCGACATTCGCATCCAGATGGGGGCTGGTGCCTATATCTGCGGCGAAGAGGGCGCACTGATCAGTTCCTGCGAAGGCCTGCCGGGCGAGCCGAAGACCAGGCCCCCCTTCCCGGTAACGCGTGGCTATCTCGGGCATCCGACGGTGGTCAACAACGTCGAGACCTTTGCCCATGTCGCCCGCATCCTCGACCGGGGTGCGGCGTGGTTCAACGCCATCGGGACTGAGAAGAGTCATGGAACCAAGCTTTTCTCCGTCTCGGGCGATTGCGCGCGCCCTGGCGTGTACGAGTTGCCCTATGGCCTCACATTGCGCGAACTTCTGTCGCTTGCCGGGGCCGAAGACGCGGCAGCGGTGCAGGTCGGCGGGCCGAGCGGGACAATGGTCGGTCGCGACAGCTTTGACCGGCGGCTGACCTTTGACGATCTGGCCACCGGGGGTGCGGTGATAGTGTTTTCGGCGCGGCGCAACATCCTGGAAATCGTTGACTACTACCTGTCGTTCTTCGTCCACGAAAGCTGCGGCTATTGCACGCCCTGCCGGGTCGGCAACGTGTTCCTGAAGAAAGCCATCGAGAAGTTCCGCAAGGGTCAGGCTAATGACGACGACATCGCCTATCTGAAAGACCTCTCTGCGACGATCATCGAGACCAGCCGCTGCGGTCTGGGCATGACCTCGCCCAACCCGGTGCTGTCGTCCTTGCAGAACTTCCCGCTGGTCTATTCCGCGCTGACCAAGCCCACGCAGGATGGCATCAAGGCCACGTTCGATATCCAGTCCGCCATCAGCGGCGCGCGCGACATCGCCAAGCGGCGGTCCTACATCTTCGACAAGGATTTCAGCAAATGAGTGAGTCCTTCGTGTTCCGTATCGATGGCGTCGAGATCACGGCCGCCCCCGGCCAGACCATCATGGAGGCCGCCGATGCCGCGGGCATCTACATCCCAAGGCTTTGCGACCATGAGGGCCTGCGCCATCAGGGCGGCTGCCGGGTCTGCACGGTCAAGGCGGGGGGCCGGAGCGTTGCTGCCTGCACCCAGCCCGCCGAGCCGGGGCTGGAGGTCGAGAACGACACGCCGGCGCGGAACCGGGTGCGCCGCGATCTGGTGGAGATGTTGTTCCACGAAGGCAACCACCTCTGCCCGATCTGCGAGAAAAGCGGGAACTGCGAATTGCAGGCGATGGCCTACCGGTTGGAGATGACTGATGCCACCCGCTTTCCCTATCTGGAACCCTGCCGGGACCTCGATGCCTCGCATCCCGACATCGCGCTTGACACCAACCGCTGCATCTCTTGCGGGCGCTGCATCCGGGCGTCGCAGGATGTCGATGGCAAGGGGGTGTTCGGCTATGTCGGGCGCGGCATCCATCGCCGTGTCGCGGTGAATGGCGCCGATCTGGCCCAAACCGATGCCGCCGTTACCGATGAAGCGATGGCGGTCTGCCCGGTCGGCTGCATCATCCGAAAGGGCGAAGGTTTCTCGCAGCCCATCGGCGAGCGGCACTTCGACCATGGCCTGATCGGGCACGAGATCGAGGGGAAGCGCAAATGACCGAACCCCGCAAGGCGCGCGTCGCCACTGTTTCGTTGGCTGGATGCTTTGGCTGCCACATGGCGATCCTCGACATAGACGAGCGCCTGATCGCGCTTATGGAGCGGGTTGAGTTCGACCGCTCGCCCCTGACCGACATCAAGACGTTCACCCGGCGCTGCGACATCGGCATCATTGAGGGCGGCTGTTGCAACGAGGAAAACGTCCATACGCTGATCGACTTCCGCAAGAACTGCGACGTGCTCATCGCCCTTGGCCAGTGCGCCATCATGGGCGGCCTGCCGGCGATGCGCAACGCTATCATGCATTCCCAGGAACCGCTGCGGGAGTGCTTGGAAGAGGCCTACATTTCAGGGCCTTACCTGCGCAACACGACGCGGTTGATCCCCAACGATCCGGTGCTGCCGCTGATCCTGGACAAGGTCTATCCGTGCTCGGAAATCGTGGACATCGACTATCAGATTCCCGGCTGCGCGCCGTCGGGCGATATCATCTTTTCCACGCTTGTCGCGCTTCTGGACGGCAAGTTCAAAGGGTTTGAACGCGAAACCCTGCGGTTCGACTAGAAAGGGGCTGCGGCATGGCTGAGACCAGACTGATCGAAATCTCGCCCGTCACCCGCGTCGAAGGGCATGGCAAAGTGACGATCCACCTTGACGAGAACAACCAGGTCGATGAGGCGCGCCTTCATATCGTCGAGTTTCGGGGGTTCGAGCGGTTCATCCGCGGGCGGCTTTTGTGGGAGGTGCCGGTCATCGTGCAGCGCCTCTGCGGCATCTGCCCGGTCAGCCACCATCTGGCCGCCGCCAAGGCGATGGACCAGATCGTCGGGGTCGATGTGCTGCCCCCCACGGCGGAAAAGATGCGCCGCCTGATGCATTACGGACAGGTGATGCAAAGCCACGTGCTGCATTTCTTTCACCTCTCGGCCCCTGACCTTCTCTTCGGCTTCGGCGCCCCAGCTGAAAAGCGCAACATCTTCGAGGTCATCCGCGAGAACCCGCAACTTGGCCTGCGCGCCGTCCTGATGCGCAAGTTCGGGCAGGAGATCATCGAGGCGACGGCGGGCAAGAAGATCCACGGCACCGGGGCCATACCGGGCGGCATCAACCGCAACCTCGACATCGCCACCCGTGACCGGCTTTTGGCCCGGGTGGAGGAGATGCTGGCCTGGGCACAGGACGCCTTGGCCATCGCGCGCAACTACGTGCAGGACCACAGGGCACTGGTGGACAGTTTCGGCAGCTTCCCGTCCTCCCACATGGCGCTGGTGCGCGAAGGGGATGGGGCGCTCGACCTCTATCACGGTCGCTTGCGCGCCTTGAACGTCGCGGGGGCACCGATCTTCGACATGCTCGACTACAACGATTACCACAAAGTGCTGGTCGAGGATGTGCGCAGCTGGTCCTACATGAAGTTTCCCTACATCCGCGACCTCGGCCCCGACGACGGCTGGTATCGCGTCGGCCCCCTGGCCCGGATGAACACCGCGAGTTTCATCGACACACCCTTGGCCAATGCGGCGCATCAGGCGCTGCGGGCTTTTTCGGGCGGCATGAACCACTCGACGCTGGCCAACCACTGGGCCCGGATGATCGAGGTCGTGCATTGCGTGGAAAAGATCCGGGAGCTTCTGCATGACCCCGACCTGCAGGGCACCGACCTCGTGGCCAAGGGCGAGCGACGCTTTGAAGGCATCGGCGTGATCGAGGCCCCGCGCGGCAACCTGATCCACCACTACAAGGTCGATGAGCATGATCAGGTGACCTATTGCAACCTGATCGTATCGACGACCCACAACAACGAAGGCATGAACCGCGCTGTGAAGGACGTAGCCGTCACCCATCTTTCCGGTCAGCCGAAGATCACCGAGGGCATGCTGAACCACGTCGAAGTGGCGATCCGGGCCTACGACCCCTGCCTGTCTTGTGCGACCCATGCACTGGGGCAGATGCCGTTGCAGGTCGAGATTTACGACGCTGACGCCAGGTTGCTCGATAGGGCCTCGCAATGCATGGGATGACGGACATGCCCGTGCGGCGGATTCTGCTGATCGGCTATGGCAATCCAGGTCGAGGAGACGATGGGCTAGGCCCCGCACTTGCGGCAGAGATCGAGGCGCTGGGGATCGCGGGGGTGACCGTCGACATCGACTATCAGCTGACGGTCGACCATGCGTCGCTGATCGCCGCGCATGACGTGGTGGTGTTTGCCGACGCGATGATCGGCCTCGCCGACCCGTTCCGTTTTGCCAAGGTCGACGGCACCCAGCTTGCGACGCTGGGCAGCCATCAGGTTTCGCCAGTGGCAGCTTTGGCGCTTGCGAAGCTCCTATTCGGGCACGCGCCGCCCGGCTGGATGCTGGCAATCGCCGGAGAGGACTTCGGCGAGGTCAAGGAAGGACTTAGCCCATCCGCCCGCGACAATCTGGCGAGCGCGGTGGCCTTTTTGCGCGACTGGATCGCAGCGGGGCAAGCGGCAGGCACAATCCGTGGTGCTGCAGTGCATAGTGCGGAATGATCAAAGGGCGCCGGATCCGGGTGCGTGGACAAGTGCAGGGGGTGGGCTTCCGTCCGTTTGTCTGGCAGCTGGCCAACCGGATGGGGCTGTCAGGCGATGTCCTGAACGACGCCGAAGGGGTGCTCATCCGTATCGCAGGCACGGATCTGGACGCCTTCGAGGCAGCATTGCGCGACGAGGTGCCACCGTTGGCGCGGATCGACGCCGTGGAAGCGCTACCGTACCATTTTCCTAGTCCGCCCCAACGGTTTGTGATTGCCGCGAGCGAAGGCGGTGGAGCACAGACCGGGGTCGTGCCGGACGCAGCGACCTGCCCCGATTGTCTGGCCGAGATCTTCGATCCGACCCAGCGCCGCTATGGCTATGCTTTCGCCAATTGCACCCACTGCGGTCCACGGTTTTCAATCCTGCGCAGCGTGCCCTATGACCGCGATCAGACCTCGATGGCCGCGTTCGAGATGTGTGCGGATTGTGCCGCGGAATACACGAAACCGGCCGACCGCCGGTTTCACGCGCAGCCTATCGCTTGCCCCGTCTGTGGACCCAGGCTTTGGCTTGAGGTGGATGGCACCAAAATCGCGGGCGATCCCATTGCACAGGCTGCTGTGCGGTTGAGGGCCGGGGAGATACTGGCGATCAAGGGCTTGGGCGGATTTCACCTGGCGTGCGATGCGCACAATGCGGACACCGTAGATCGTCTGCGCGCCCGGAAACATCGCCCCTCCAAGCCCTTCGCGCTGATGGGAACCGCAGCGATGATCGCCGAGCACGCATGGGTTTCGAGCGCGGAGGCCGCGATCCTGGCCAGTGCGTCCGCTCCGATCGTGCTTCTGTCGCCAAGGAACACGCCGCTTGCGCCAGGCATCGCTCCCGGTCTGGCGGTCCACGGCTGGATGCTGCCCTACACACCGCTGCATCACCTTCTGCTGGCCGCGTTCGGCGGGCCGCTGGTGATGACAAGCGGCAATCTCTCCGGCGAACCGCAGGTGATCGGCAACCGGGAAGCGGTTGAAAAACTGGGGCATGTCGCCGACGCGTTTCTGATGCATGATCGGGACATCGAACGGCGGTTGGACGATTCTGTCGAACGCATTACACCTCACGGCCGGATAGTAATGCGCCGGGCGCGGGGGCTGGCCCCCGGCACCTTGCCGCTGCCACCCGGGTTTGCGGATGCGCCAGAGGTCGTGGCCTACGGTGGCCAGATGAAAGCGGCGATCTGCCTCCTCAAGGACGGCCAAGCGCTCTTGTCGCACCATCTTGGCGATCTGGATGACGCGCTGACCTGGGCGGAATTCCAGCGCGCCGACGCAGACTATGCGGCGCTCTTTGATCATCACCCGACGCTCGTCGCGTGCGATCTGAACTCCGACTACCGCGCCTCTCGCTTCGCCGCCGCGCGTGGCCTGCCTCTGGTCCAGGTCCAACACCACCACGCGCATCTGGCGGCCTGTCTGGCCGACAACCTTTGGCCGTTGGAAGCCGGGCCGGTGGCTGGGATCGTGCTGGACGGCCTGGGCTTGGGCAACGACGGCACGTTCTGGGGCGGTGAGGTCATGCTGGGGGACTACCGCAGCTTTGCCCGCGCTGCGAACCTATCCCCTGCACCGTTGATCGGTGGCGACAAGGCCGCCATCGAACCCTACCGCAACCTCTTGGTTCGGCTGGATCAGGCCGGTCTGGGCGGTCTGATGGACGAGCTTCACCCCGACCTTCCGCTGGCACTGCTACGACAGGTCGCGAAGGCCGGTGTCAACGCCCCGATGTCATCCTCGATGGGACGATTGTTCGATGCATTCGCGGCGGCCTTGGGCCTGATGCCTGGCAGACAAAGCTATGAGGGCGAAGCCGCGATGCGACTGGAAGCTTTGGCCGCCAGTGTGACGGACAAGGCCGAGCCCTATCCGATGACGACAGGCGTACTGATCGACCCAAGCCCGCTGTTCCAGGCCTGGGCCGACGACCGATCGGCGAAAATCCCGCCCGCCAGCATGGCCACGCGATTTCATGCAGGCGTTGCAAAGGCCTTTGCCGACGGCGCACGGCAACTGGTCGAAAGCGGTGCCGCGAAAGCGGTCGCCTTGTCGGGCGGTTGCTTTCAGAACGCGGTTCTGCTGGCAATGACCCTTCGTGCGCTTGAGGGTGTGCCGGTGATGATCCATCGCTCGACCCCACCCAATGACGGCAGCCTTGCCCTGGGTCAGGCACTGGTCGCGGCGGCCCAGAGCCTTTGACCGGTGGCAGTCCACTTGTCCGTCGGACGCGAACCGGTTTCACCAGTTCATTCCGCTTGTCCAGTTGATCAAGATCAATGACCCTTTTGCCGTCGCATGATGTCTTGAAATCGAAATGCACGAAGTGTCGATCTGCGAGAGTATCCTGGGTGTGATCGAGGATCAGGCCCGCAAGCACGGCTTTTCCTCCGTGCGCAGGATCACTTTGGAAATCGGCGCTTTCGCCGGCATCGAGCAATCGGCGCTGCGCTTTGGTTTTGATGCTGTGATGCGCGGCTCGGTTGCCGAGGGTGCGCGGCTGGAGATCATTGATCTGCC
>NZ_JBOFBI010000310.1:0-5646 GCF_051645465.1 Tabrizicola sp.
AGCGCTCGCGTCGGCAGAACCCGCCGGGCAAAGCCCATGAGGTAAGTCGGCGTCGTCACATAGTAGCGCGCCTTCGGTCGCTTCGCCTCCAGCGCATGAACCAGCTTCGCCGTCACCGCCTCGGGCCCCAGTTCGAAAGCATCCTTCCTGACTTTCTTGTCGTAAAGCCGCCCCCGCAAGGCCTGATACTGCTCTGCCCTTGCCGAAGCTTTCCAGTCGATCCATTTCTCGAAATGCGGGATCGCGTTTTCGCGGATCTTCGTCGCAATTGGCCCTGGCTCGATCAGGATCACCTCGATCCCCGTGCCCTTCATCTCGATCCGCAGGACGTCCGTCAGCCCCTCCATCGCGAACTTGGTCGAGACATAGGCCCCGCGCCAGGTCATGCCCACCAGTCCCAGGACCGACGAGCAGTTCACGATCCGCCCATGACCTTGCGCCCGCATCATCGGGATCACCCGCCGCGCAAGATCATGATAGCCAAAGAGATTGACCTCGAAGATCTCGCGCAAAGCGCCCCGCGGCAGGTCCTCGACCGCGCCGGGGCAGGCGAAGGCGCCGTTGTTGAAAAGCGCGTCGAGCGCCCCCCCGGTCCGCGTCTTCACCTCTTCGACCGCCGCCGCGATGTTGTCTTCGTCGGAGTAGTCCAGGCGGAAGCTCTCCAGCCCTTCGGCCCGCAGCCTTTCGCAGTCCACCTCTTGCCGACAGGTCGCAAAGACCCGCCAGCCGCGCGCCTTAAGACCCCGCGCTGCATCAAGACCGATGCCCGAAGAGCACCCGGTGATCAAAATCGAACGTGCTGACATCTGGGCTCCCGGGGCGCAAAGCCCTCAGGGGGCCTCGGGGCTCAGGTAGCGCAAAGCGACGAAGCCTTCCACCCCGTCGCCCTGGATGACGATCCGCGCCCATTCGTCGTTGACCGCCTGGACCATCAACGTGGCTTCGCCCGAACCAAGCCGGTCGAGTATTTCGGCTTCGGTCGACGGCTCGGCCCGGACGTTGACCGAGTCGGCGTTGACATACCAGATCGTCCCCTCGCCCTCGGCCAGGGCTTCCGGCGCGGGCTCGCTTTCGGCACCTGCCGGAACCTCTTCGTTCCCGACCGCCGATAGCGAGAAGATCGGCTCTTCGACCGCCGTCACGACCTCACGCTCCGGCTCGACATAAGGCTCGGGCTCGGCACGCGCCACGGCCGCTGCTTCTGTCGCCAAAGGTCTTGCGGTTGCTGTATCCACTGCAGGAGTGGCCGTCACCCGGGGCACGACCGAATCAGCGCCCGCCACAAGTTCCGACCCGGGAAGCACCTTCTTGGCGGCCGCTTCGGCCAGTCCGGGGCGCAGCTGCCCCCGGTCCTCCCCCGCAATCATCAGGGTGGCGAACATGCCGAAACAAAGAATCAACGTCAGGCGAAACATGGGGGGATCCGTTCAGATTGTGTGCACGTCTTAGCACAGGCCGGCTGCGAGAGTTGAGGAAAAAATTGCAACCGTGGCGCTTTGCGATTGTCTGTGGCAATGCGATCTGGACCGCCGCCGCGCTTTTCCGTACACAACATACATGACCTCGGATGACGACGAACCCAAGATAGGCGACGAAGGCGTCACCTTCTCCGAACCGCTCTCCCGCGCGATCGGTGAGCGGTATTTGACCTATGCGCTTTCCACCATCATGCACCGCGCGCTTCCGGACGCTCGCGACGGGCTGAAACCGGTCCACCGGCGAATCCTTTGGGCGATGCGGCGGCTGCGGCTGACGCCCACCGGGGGCTTCCTGAAGTCGGCCAAAATCTCCGGCGACACGATGGGGGACTTTCACCCCCACGGCGACCAGGCGATCTATGACGCGATGGCGCGGCTCGCGCAGGATTTCAACATGCGCTACCCGCTGGTCGACGGGCAGGGCAACTTCGGCAACATCGACGGCGATAACCCGGCGGCCTCCCGCTACACCGAGGCCCGAGTGACCCATGCGGCCGAAGCGCTGATGGAAGGGATCGACGAGACCGCCGTCGACTTTCGCCCGAACTATGACGGCCGCCTGGAAGAGCCCGTTGTCCTTCCGGCTGCCTTCCCCAACCTTCTGGCCAATGGCTCCTCCGGCATCGCGGTCGGGATGGCCACGAACATCCCGCCGCACAACCTGGATGAGCTGATCGACGGCTGCCAGGCGCTGCTGTCCGACCCCGACATCACCAATGAGGCTCTGGTCGCACTGATCCCCGGCCCCGATTTCCCGACCGGCGGGGTCATCGTCGAACCCCGTGACAGCATCCTTGAAGCCTATGCGACAGGTCGCGGCGCCTTCCGCACGCGCGCCAAATGGCAGGTCGAAGACCTTGGCCGCGGCACCTGGCAGATCGTCGTCACCGAGATCCCGTTCCAGGTCCAGAAGTCGAAGCTGATCGAAAAGCTGGCCGAGCTCATCCAGATCAAGAAAGTCCCGCTTCTTGCCGATGTCCGGGACGAGTCCGCCGAAGACATCCGCCTGATCCTTGAGCCCCGCGCCCGGAACGTGGACCCCGAGGTGCTGATGGGCAGCCTCTTCAAGAACTCCGACCTCGAGGTCCGCTTCTCGCTTAACATGAACGTGCTGATTGATGGGAAGGTCCCCAAGGTCTGCTCGCTGAAAGAAGTGCTTCGCGCCTTCCTTGACCACCGCCGCGACGTCCTGCGTCGGCGCAGCGAGCACCGGATCGAAAAGATCGACACGCGGCTTGAGGTGCTGGAAGGCCTGATCATCGCCTTCCTGAACCTCGACCGGGTCATTGACATTATCCGATACGACGACGACCCGAAGGCCGCCTTGATGGCCGAGGATTGGTCAAAATCCCACATCCGCGCGACGTCCGAAAAGGACTACCGCCCCCCAGCGCCCGGCGAAGGCGAGCTGACGGACAACCAGGCCGAAGCGATCCTCAACATGCGCCTCCGCAGTCTGCGGCGGCTGGAGGAGATGGAGCTTAACGCCGAACGCGATGCGCTGATGAAGGAACGCGCCGACCTGGCCGATCTTCTGGAAAGCGAGCGGCGTCAGTGGAAGAGCATCGGCAAGGACCTCGACGGGGTCCGCAAGCTTTACGGCAAGGCAACCGCCCTCGGCGCCCGCCGCACCCAGTTCGCCGACGCGACCGAGATCGAGGATATCCCCTATGAGGCGATGATCGACCGCGAGCCGATCACGGTGATCTGCTCGAAGATGGGCTGGATCAGGGCGATGAAGGGCCACGTCGACCTTTCCACCGAACAGAAGTTCAAGGACGGCGACGGCCCCCGTTTCGCGTTCCATGCGGAAACCACCGACAGGATTCTCCTCGTCGCCGAAAACGGCCGGTTCTACACGCTCCTCGGCGCCAACCTCCCCGGCGGGCGCGGCATGGGTGAACCCGTCCGCCTGATGGTCGATCTGCCGAACGACACCGGGATCACCGACCTTTTGATCTTCCGTCCCGGCGAGAAACTCCTGGTCGCCTCGACCGCTGGCGATGGCTTCATTGTCCCGTCCGAGGAACTGGTTGCCCAGACCAAGGCCGGGAAAGCCGTGCTGACCGTCCGTGACGGCGTGAAGACCGCGGTCTGCACGCCCGTCCGGGGCGACAGTATCGCGGTGGTCGGCGACAACCGGAAGATGCTGGTTTTCCCGTTGTCCGAACTGCCGGAAATGGCCAAGGGCAAGGGCGTGAGGTTGCAGAAGTACAAGGACGGCGGGCTTTCCGACGCGATCACGTTCACCCTAGCCGAGGGCCTTTCCTGGAAAGATCCGGCAGGCCGGACCCGGACGGAAACCGAGCTTGCCGAATGGACCGGGGCTCGTGCCAGTGCCGGCAAGATGGCTCCTAGGGGCTTCCCGAGGGACAACCGGTTTACTTGACTTGCCGCTCGTCGATGACTTCGTCACTCCTCGCTCGGCGCCCCCGACGAGGAGACGAAGTCGAACGAGGAGGCCCCCGGGTCAGACCCGCTCCACCTTAAGCCACACCCCGCCCTCGGGCCGAAGCGTCAGGATCATCACCGGCTTCGGGTTCTTCCCCGGCACCGGCGAAAACCGGAACCGCCCCAGAAGGCTTGCCAGCACGATCACCGCCTCCTGCAGCGCAAACGAGGCGCCGATGCAGACCCGCGGCCCGTCGCCAAACGGCAGGTACTGGAACCGCGGCACCGCTTTCGGATCGGCAAAGCGTTCGGGGCGGAAGGCATCGGCATCCTCCCAGAGCAGCCGGTGCCGGTGCAGCGCGTAGATCGGCAGGATGACCGTATCGCCCTTCCGGATGTCACGGCCGCAAAGCCGGTCCTCGGCCATGGCAGTCCGCGACAGAAACGCCGCCGGCGGGTAAAGCCGCAACGTCTCATCCACGATCCGGCGGACCAGCGGCAGGCCGGGCAGGTCAGCAGCGGTTGCCATCCGGCCCCCGAGTACCCCCTGCGCTTCGGATCGCGCGGCCTCCTGCACTGCAGGGTCAAAAGCGCACAGATACAAAGCCCAGGACAGCGTCAGCGCCGTCGTCTCATGCCCTGCGACGATGAAGGTGAGAAGGTTGTCCCGAAGCTCTGCCGTCGTCATCTTCCGGCCGGTTTCAGGGTCCGACCCCGCCATCAGAAGGTCCAGCAGATCCGGCGGCAGCTTCGCGCCTTCCGCCTTCCGTGCTTCGATCGCCCGGTCCGCAAGCCGCTTCGTGTCGCGCATCGCCGATCCGGTGAAAAGCCGGTTCGGCCGCGGCACCCAGGGTGGCACCCCCAGAATATCCAGTAGCGACACTTTCGCCGTCTCGCCGATATACTGCTCGATCGCCTTGTGAACCGCCCCCCGGTCGAACCCCGACCCGTCCGAGAAGGTCACATCCGCGATCACCTCGAAGGTCGCCGTCACCATCTCTTCGAAAAGGTCCGCCGCCCGTCCGACCGACCCCTCCAGCCGCGCCACCGAACGTTCCGCCGCAGCCGTCATCACCGGCCCAAGGGCAGAGACATTGCGGTGCGAAAAGACCGGCGCCGCGGTCCGGCGCTGCCACATCCATTCCGCGCCTTCCGCCACAAACAGGCTGTCACCGATGGCCGGCTCCAGGATCAGCTTCGTCACCACCGATTTCGGATAATCCGCCACCTTGTCCCGCAGCACCTGCCGCAGCCCTTCCGGGTCCATCAGCATGTGCCAGCGCTTGCCCGTCCGGCCCGACAGGATCGGCACCCGCGTTGCCACCTCCGGGATCAGCTCCAGCACGTTCCGTTGCGCCGCCCGGAAGCTTTGCCAGATGCCCATCGGCTCTGTGTGCAGCGCTACACGGACGGGCAGGGGATGTGAGGGGGGAGGATGAAGCTCGGTCATGATGTCGGAAAGATAGCCCTCCGCGACGGGCAGGCAAAGCGCATCGTTGCCGCATCCCCGCGGGCGATGGTCTCCCAGCCAATCAGGCTTGAATTTCTCCGCTCTCCGGGCTAAGCCGCCGCGCGTATGAAGACGGGCCCCCGCATGGGCCTGATAGGGATGCGATCAGAACAAGGGCGGAAAGCGCTATGGCGAAGGCAAAGTTTGAACGTAACAAGCCGCATGTGAACATCGGGACGATTGGTCACGTTGACCACGGCAAGACGACGCTGACGGCGGCGATCACGAAGTATTTCGGCGAATTCCGCGCCTATGACCAGATCGACG
>NZ_JBOFBI010000311.1:0-19696 GCF_051645465.1 Tabrizicola sp.
ACGCACACCCTACTGGCGTTCGATCACGCCAAGGAAGCTCAGCGTCGCCTCCAGATCGGCCCGGAGTTTCGCCTCGGAACCGTTGAAACCCGCGCAGATCTTGTCAAAACGTTTGCGGAGCGCCTTCTTCTCGTCGCCCTTGCAGTCGTTCCAGGGGCGGCCTTGCAGGCCCATCACCAGCACGTAGTAGCCGATGAAATGCGGGCGCGAGCCCGTGGCGAGAAGACGGCTGTAAGCCTCATCCGGGCCTAGCTCGCGAAGCTCCTCGGCAGTCGTTATCCCTGCGCGGGCGAAGGCCTGCTCGGAGGCAGGGCCGAGATTGGGGATGGAAGAGACGGGGTTCGACATCGGTAGGGCCCGGAACAAAACAAGGCCAACCTTACGGCTGGCCCTCGTCTTGTCAATCTCTGGTCATCCGGCTTAGCGAGCCGGGCAGGGGGGTCAGATCGAGGCCCAATCCTTGAAGATCGGCTGGCCGCCCTGCTGGGTAGACCCGCCGGACTGCTGGCCCTGCTGCTGCTGGGTCTGCCCGCTGGTGCCACCTTGCTGGGGCTGGCTGGGTTTCGTTGCCATGTGACTGCTCCGTTCCTCAGTTTTTATTCGACTTTTTCCGATATTGCCTGACGTCAAGGCCGCAACAAGCCGGGTTCGTGACGTTTTTACGACGTATGACGCGATATGTGCGACATCGGCAACAGGTTCCAGATCACATTATGGTTTTCCTGACCCCAGTGCCGCAACGTCAGGCAGTTGACGTCCAGAGAAGCAAACCTCAGCATCAAACTGCTCGCCTTCTGGATTGGGATCGCATCGGAATGATCACCGGGACCTGCCACTGTGGCGTCGTGCGCTGGCAGTTTGATGGCCTGCCGGATCAGGCTACGGCCTGCAACTGCACGTTATGCAGGCGCTATGGCGTGCTTTGGGCCTATGATTTTGAAGGCGAGCGTATCCATGTTTCGGGGCCGACCGAGGCCTATGTCTGGGGCGACAAGAGCATCGGCTTTCACTTCTGCAAGACCTGCGGATGCCTGGCCTATTGGCGGGCTCTGAAACTACGCCCGTCAGGTCAACGTCGTATTGCAGTGAACCTGCGGCTGGCGGAACCGGATGCCGTTGGTGCGATCAAGGTCAGTCACTTCGACGGGTTGAACACGTGGGAAGACCTGCCGCCCGACGGCCGCTCTGTGGCGGACATGTGGTTCTAAAGCGAGATGCAGGTCGCGGATGTGCCACGCTACGCAATCGGCGGCAGGGCTTGCCGTTTTCGCGCGCCGGGTCCACCTTTTATCCAAAGGAGATAGCCCATGCCCGTCAAGAACCGTTTCGCCGAGCTTCTGCCCGAGATCACCGCCTGGCGCCGGGATTTCCATGAACACCCGGAGCTTCTGTTCGACGTCCACCGCACGGCGGCCAAGGTGGCCGAGCTTTGCCGGTCGTTCGGCTGCGACGAGGTGGTGGAAGGGATCGGGCGCACCGGTGTGGTTGCGGTGATCAAGGGACGGACGGATGGGAAGGGCCGGGTCATCGGCCTTCGGGCCGACATGGACGCGCTGCCGATCCATGAGCAGACGGGGGTGCCCTATGCCTCGAAGACTCCCGGCAAGATGCATGCCTGCGGGCATGACGGGCATACGGCGATGCTTCTGGGCGCGGCGAAGTACCTGGCCGAGACGCGGAACTTCGACGGCAAGGTCGTCTGCATCTTCCAGCCGGCTGAAGAGGGCGGGGGCGGGGGCCGTGAAATGGTGGCGGACGGGATGTTGAACCGCTGGGGCGTGCAGGAGGTCTACGGGATGCACAACATGCCGGGCATCCCGGTCGGGCATTTCGCGATCCGTCCGGGCCCGATGATGGCGGCGGCGGACCAGTTCGAGATCGTGGTGACGGGGAAGGGCGGGCATGCCGCAAAGCCGCATGAATGCGTCGATACGACCGTGGTCAGCGCCCATATCATCGTGGCGCTGCAGACCATCGCCAGCCGCAATGTCGACCCGTTGAAGCAGGTCGTCGTCTCGGTCTGCACGGTCGAGACGGATTCGACGGCGCATAACGTGATCCCGCAGGTGGTGAAGATGAAGGGCACGGTCCGGACGATGGAGGCGAAAGTGCAGGACTATGTCGAGACCCGGCTTGAGCAGATCGTGGAAGGCACGGCGCTGGCGCTTGGGGCGCGGGCGGAAGTGCATTACCAGCGGGGCTATCCGGTCACGGTGAATGCGCCGCAGAACACCGACTATGCCGCTGAGGTGGCGCGGAAGATCTCGGCCCATGTCGATACCGATACGCCACCCCTGATGGGGGCCGAGGACTTCAGCTTCATGCTGAACGAACGGCCCGGCGCCTACATCTTCCTTGGGAACGGAGATACTGCCATGGTCCACCATCCGGCCTACAACTTCGACGACGCGGCCATTCCTTTCGGCGCCACCTGGTATGCCGAGATGGCCGAAACCCGGATGCCCGCAGCATGATCGGCGCGGTTCTGGTGGGCCTTGTGGCCCTTATTCACCTCTACATCCTCGTGCTGGAGATGTTTCTTTGGCAAACTGCCATTGGCCGCCGCGCCTTTGGCATTTCGGCTGACTTTGCGTTGAACACGAAGGTGCTGGCCGCCAATCAGGGCCTTTACAACGGGTTTCTTGCGGCCGGCCTGATCTGGGCGCTGTGGCTTGGGGTGCCGGGCGAGGGGTGGGACATCTCGATTTTCTTCCTCGCTTGCGTGCTTATCGCGGGGCTTTACGGCGCTGCGACCGCGACGCGGAAGATCCTTTATGTCCAGGCGGCTCCGGCGGCACTGGCACTTATTGCCGTGTTTGTAGGCTTTTGACGGCAGGGTTCCGCTTGCTCCAAAAGCTGTGAATTGCGCCATGCCGTGGTCGTGGCAAGGTTCGCCCAACGGAGGGATGGCCATGATGATCACACGGCGCATGTTCCACACCCGGCTTCTCGCGGCGTTTGCCGCGGCAAGCGTCCCGCTTCCGAAGATGGCCGAGGCCGCGTTGGCGGCAGACGACGACCTCTGGCTGAACCGGCTGACCTTTGGCGCCAATGCCTCGTCCCGCGCCGCGATCGCCGGGTTGGGCCGCGAGGCCTGGCTCGAGGCGCAGCTTGCGATGGGGCCGACCGACGCGGCGCTTGAGGCCCGGCTTGCAGCAGCGCGGCTTCGGATATGGTATCCTGCGGGGTCGGATGAGCTTGGCAGGAGCTGGTCCGCGATGGACGAGCTTCGGCCGCTTGGCACGCTTGGCGCGGATCCGGCAGAGCTTATCCGCCTGCTGGCCTGGGACCCGGTCGTCGGCATGGATTACTCGGAACGCGCCCGGCCGGCATCCGAGGTGATCGCGGCCAGCCTGATCCGCGCGGTCCATGCCGAGGCGCAGCTGCGCGAGGTGATGACGCAGTTCTGGCACAACCATTTCAGCGTCAATTCCACCAAGGACGAGACGACTGCCGCCTTGTTCCCGGTCCATGACAGGATGCTGCGCGGCCACGCCTTCGGCAATTTCCGTGCGATGCTGGGCGATGTGGCCCGCTCGCCTGCCATGCTTTACTACCTCAACAATGCCGACAGCCGGGCGTCACCGGCGAACGAGAACTACGCGCGCGAGCTTCTGGAGCTGCACACCCTGGGCGCCCGGAACTACCTGAACGACCGCTACGATGCCTGGCGCGATGTGCCGGGTGCTGCCGAGGGGTTGGCCGAGGGCTATCTGGACCTTGACGTCTACGAGGTCGCGCGCGCCTTCACCGGCTGGTCGGTCGGCGACGGGCGCTGGCTTTCCGAAGGCGAAGAAGCGCCGAAGACCGGGCAGTTCTACTATATTTCCCAATGGCATGACCCCTACCAGAAGCGCATCCTCGGCCGCGAATTCGCGCCGAACCGCGGTCCGATGGAGGATGGCGACGAAGTGCTCGACATGTTGGCGCGCCATCCCAAGACGGCGCAATATGTCTGCGGCAAGATCGCGCGGCGGTTCATTGCGGACGATCCGGACGACGGCCTGGTCGACCGTCTGGTGCAGGTCTTCCTTGCCGAAGCGGACGCGCCCGATCAAATCGCCAAGGTGATCCGCACTCTGGTCCTGTCGCCCGAGTTCGAGGCACCGCCGACCAAGCTCCGCCGTCCGTTCGAGCTTCTGGCCGCACTTTACCGCGCGTCGGGGGCCGAGGTGACGGGCACCGAGAACGCCTATCAGTGGCAACTGAGCCGGGCGGGGTGGCGGCAGCACGAATATGGGCCGCCGACGGGCCACCCCGACAAAGCCGCAGCCTGGACGGGGGCGAGCACACTGAACCGGTTGGTCGATCTAGCGCTTTATGCGCATGACGACTGGTTCGGCGCGGTAAGCATCGACCTTGCCGCGGTCACGGATGGCGAGGCGGTCGGCGATTTCATCGCCCGGCAGACCTCGGCGCTGGTGCCTGCGCGGGGGGCCGATCTGGCCCGCGAGCTGGCCGAGGTTACGGGGGATGACCTGGCCGCTCCGGCTTCCGATCTTTCGCCCGAGAACCGGCAGGGATTGGCCACGACAGCCATCGCATTCGCGGCGCTGACCCCTGAATTCCTGTTGCGATAGGAGGCCCGCATGGCGCGTGATCCAATCCTTGTGGTGCTCTTCCTGCGCGGCGGGGCCGATGGCCTGGCACTTGTATCGCCGACCAGCGATCCCGATTTCATCGCCGCCCGGCCCGAAGCGCTGCGGGTGCTGCGTGAGGGCGACAAGGCAGGGCGGGTGATCCGGCAGGACGTAGCGGATGTCGATTTCCGGTTCCATCCGGGTCTTGCGCCCCTTGCCGATCTTTACGATGCGGGCGATCTGTCGCTGATCCATGCCGCCGGACTTCCGGAAGCCACCCGCAGCCACTTCGACGCTGAGGCACGGATCGAGCGTGGGCTTTTCGGCAGCTCGCTCCCGCCGGGCGATCCGTCGGGCTGGATCGGCCGCTGGCTGCAGGCGGTTCAGCCGGGTGGCCAGATGCCTGCGCTGGCTGTCGGCGCGATGCGGCCGGCAAGCCTCCTTGGGGCGCAAGCGGCGGTTGCCGAGGCTTTGGGCGATCTGATGCTGGCGCAAGGGAACTGGCTGTCGCCTGCGCTTCGTGCGCGGCTGATCTCGGGTTTCGGCGATCACGGGCCGCTTGCCCGGCCGCTTGCCGATCTGATCGGCCTTTCCGACATCATCGGCGGAAGGCTCTGGTCGGAATCCGCGGGCGATCTCAAGCCCTATGTTCCCGCCGAAGCCTATCCCGAAAACAATCCGCTTTCGCAGCCCCTGATGACAGTGGCGCAGACGATCAAGGAAGACCTTGGCCTTCGGGTCGCGACGGTCGATGCCCAGGGCTGGGACACACATGTCGGGCAAACCTGGCAGTTCGACGGCCTGACCAGCGGCCTGGCGCAGGCGGTCATGGCCTTCTGGCGCGACCTTGGCCCCTTGCAGCAGGACGTTTCCGTCGTGCTGATGAGCGAATTCGGCCGCCGCCTTCGGTCCAATACCGGTGGCGGTACCGACCATGGCCGGGGCAATGTCATGATGGTGCTTGGGCCGCAGTCCAAAGGCGGCCGGATGGTCGGCGCCTGGCCGGGCCTTTCCAGCGAGGCGCTGGAAGAGGGCGCCGATCTGGCGGTGGTGACCGACTATCGCGCTGTTCTGGCTGAACTTCTGACCGGTCACATGCGGTTTTCCGATCCCGGCATCGTCTTCCCCGGCTATACGCCCGCACCGCTTGGGCTTTGGGGGTAAGGCGGATCTGAAACAAGCAACCTTGCGGGTCCCGGCCTTCTGAAGGATAATCGTCCTTCAGTGACAAGAGGACCTATGGAGTACGCCGGACAGCCCGCCTCATTGTCCGCGCGTCCCGCGCGGATCGAGTTCCTTGTTGTCGAGCTGATGAACCGGCTGCTCGACGTCACTCCGGAAACCATCGACAGCGAAATTGATGCGGTGCTGGCCGTGGTCGGGCAGGCCTGCGCCTTCGACCGGACCTTTGTCTTCCGCCATGACCCCGCGACTGGTTACAGCAACTCGCATGAATGGGTGGCCCCCGGTGTCCGGGCCCTGAAGTCCGGCATGCAGGCAGAGCCGGTTGGCCTTCGGCCGAACTGGCACAAGACCTTGAGCGCTGGCCAGATCGTGACTGTCCCGGATCGCGACGAGCTGCCGAAGGCGTGGCCCGAATACAGGTTCATGCTTGATGTGGGCATCCATTCGTCGCTGAAGGTGCCGCTCTGCGATGGCGACCGGCTGTTCGGTGTGATCGGCTTTGACTGCAGCAAGCCGGATCGCAACTGGGCCGAGGACGAGGTTTTCCTCCTGACCTCCCTGGGGCGGGCCGTGTCATCGGTGCTTCTGCGCGGCGAGGCCACGGCAGCCTTGCAAGCCGAAAGCCGAACGCTTGCGGCGACGAAATCGCGGTTCCTCGCGGCAATCGAAGCGCTGGATGATGGCTTTGCCGTCTTCGACGCCGACGACCGGCTGGTTCTGTGGAACACGCCCTACACCCGCGTCTTTGCCCGGATCGCCGATCTGATCGGCGAGGGTGCGCTTTACGACGATCTTCTGCGCGCAGCCATTCAGCGCGGGGTCTTTGGCGCCGAGGGCGAGCGCGACGAAGAAAACCTGCAGCGCAGGCTTGACCGGCCCCTGACCGAGGTCTGGGACAACGAAGACGAACTTGCCGATGGCCGCCTGATCTGGGTCCGCGAACGCTCGACCCCCGCGCGCGAAACGGTTGGGCTTTACGAAGACGTGACGGCGCGCAGGCTGGCCGACCGGCGCCTGCAGCAGGTGGTCGACGGCGGCGAGATCGCGGTCTGGGACTGGGACGCCGACCACGGCTTCAGCACGATCAACGACCGCTGGGAGACGATGCTGGGCCTTGGCCCCTCGCTTGGCCTTGATGCGCTTGCCGACCTTGTGCACCCCGACGACCGCATTGCCGTGTTCACTGTCCAGAGCCAGCTTTTTCTGCACCGCCAGGAAGACTTCGAGCTTCGCTGCCGCTTGCGCCACCGCGACGGCAAATGGGTCTGGCTCTTGACCCGCGGTCATGTCGCCGCGCGCCGGGCCGACGGCAGCCCGCGGCGGATATCGGGCATCACGCTGGATGTGACGGTGCAATCCGAAGCCGAACGGCGGCTGAGCCAGGTGATCGACGGCGCGCGGGTCGGGACGTGGGAGCATGACATGCGCACCGGCATCACGCTCGTCAGCGACAGGTGGGCCGAAATTCTGGGCTACAGCGCGGCCGAGATGAACCCGATCTCCCTGCAGCAGTGGCTGGGTCTGCTGCACCCCGATGATGCCAAGGCGCTGATCGCGCACGAGAAGCAGGCCTTCGACGCGGGCCAGTGGCAGGTCGAGCACGAAGTCCGGCTTCGTCACCGGGACGGCCATTGGGTCTGGGTGCTGACGCGCGCGCAGGCGATCGAGTGGACCGCTTCGGGGCGCCCGGTGAAGACCAGCGGCATCAACCTGGATATCACCCCCGCCAAAGCCCTGGAATCGGCACTGGCGCGCGAGCGTGACACCCTGGCGCGGATCATGGAAGCGTCGGTCTCGGGCATCGTGGTGATCGACGACCAGTGCGGGGTCGTCTTCGCGAACGCCGCCGCCGAGCGGGTGCTGGGAGGCCGGATCGCCGCGGGCGACAACCTTTTGACGTTCCTGGACGCAGCCGATGTCAAGGACCCTGCCGGCAAGCCGATCAGTACGGCTGACCTGCGAGCCACCTGTTATTCGGCGGGCGAGCCCGGGATGCAGGAGATCCGGCTCGACGTCCAATGGCCCACGGGAGAGCGCCGCGTCCTTTCGACCACAGCCGCGCGCCTGTCCGCTGTGGGAACCGACAACTCCATGATTTGCACCTTCACCGATGTGACGGATGAGGTGAAGCACGCCGACCGGCTCCACGCCGCGATGACCGCGGCCGAGACGGCGAACCGCGCCAAGTCCGATTTCCTGGCCGCCATGAGCCACGAGATCCGGACGCCGCTGAACGGGGTTCTCGGCATGGCGACGGTTCTGGCCCGGCGCCTTGCCGACCCGTCGGAACTGGCCATGGTCCAGGTCATCCGCGATTCTGGCGAGCATCTTCTGGGCGTGATCAACGACATCCTCGACCTCGCCAAGATCGAGGCCGGGCGCCTGGTCCTGCAGCCGCGGCCGATCCGGCTGGCCGATATCCTGGCCCGGGTCACGGCACTGCATCAGACCACCGCAAACGAACGCGGCGTCCAGCTGATCAGCCGCTGTACCGGCGGCGGGCCGGACGAGCTTCGCTACGGCGACGAGATGCGGCTCATCCAGATCCTGCACAATCTCCTGGGCAATGCGCTCAAGTTCACCGAAGCGGGGTCGGTCCGGGTCGAGATCGACTGCTTGTCGCCAGAGCGCATCGTCATCGAGGTCGAGGATACCGGGATCGGCATGTCGGAAGCCGAAATCGCCCGGGCTTTCGACGAGTTTGCCCAAGGCATGGGCGGCACGCGCCGAAGCCATGTCGGGACCGGGCTTGGCCTGCCGATCGTGCGGCGTCTTGCCCGGCTGATGCAGGGGGAGGTCACGCTGAACTCGCGGATGGGGCAGGGGGTGAAGGCGCGCGTCGATCTGCATCTGCCGGTGATGGCCGGGGCGACCGCGCCGCTTGGCCCGACGGGCCTTCACAAGCTTCCCGACATGACGGTGCTCGCCGCCGAAGACAACGCGACGAACCGGATCATCCTGAAAAGCATGCTGCAGGCGCTTGGGGTCCGGTCGGTGATCGTTGCCGACGGTCATGCCGCCCTGCAGCGCTACCGTGACGAGCGGTTCGATGCCGTGCTTCTGGACATCGCCATGCCGGGCATGAGCGGCATGGCGACGCTCGCCGCCCTCAACGATCTTGCCGCAAGCCTTGGCCGTGAGCCGGTGACGGCCATCGCGGTGACGGCAAATGTGATGACGCATCAGGTCCGCGACTATCTTGGCGGCGGGTTCACGGCTGTGGTCGCAAAACCGATCCGGATGGAAATGCTGGGCGAAGCGCTCTCGCGGTGCCTCAGCCCCGCAAACGCATCCTGACGGGCGGGCCGCAACCGAAAGTCCTTTGACAGCGCCGGTGCCTACGCGCATTTTCCCGGATGGGGAACAAAGGGGCAGCCATGAACGACCGTCAGGATCCCGTCGCGCGGGCCCTTGGCCTGCCGATCTGGCAGGGCAGGCCCAAGGGCAAACCACTCGGCGGCGGGATCACCAATCTCAACGTCCTCGTCACGGACGACAGCCGCCGTGCCGTGGTCCGGATCGGCGACGACATTCCCGTCCACCAGATCATGCGCTTCAACGAACTGGCAGCCTCCCATGCCGCCCACGCCGCCGGAGTTTCGCCCGCTGTCATCTATCATGAGCCCGGCGCGCTGGTGATCGACTTTGTCGAAGGGCGCACGATGACAGCCGAAGACCTCTGCCAGCCAGACCTTCTGGAACAGGCGCTCCGGCTGGTCATGCGGGTACACCGAGACATCCCCCGCCACCTCAGGGGGCCCGCGCTGACCTTCTGGGTCTTCCAGGTCCTGCGCGACTATGCGGGTACGCTGAAGGCCGGTGCATCACGCCATCTGCCCGCACTGCCGGGGCTTCTGGACGAGGCGGCAGAGCTGGAACGCGCCGTCGGCAGGATCGAGATGGTCTTCGGCCACAACGATCTTCTGCCCGCGAACTTCCTGCATGACGGCCAGCGGATGTGGCTGATCGACTGGGACTACGCCGGCTGGGGCTCGCCGCTTTTCGATCTTGGCGGGCTTGCGGCGAACAACGGTCTTGATCCCGCGCAGGAGGCCTGGGTGCTTCAGACCTACTTCGGCGGGGTGCCGGATCATGACCTGTGGCGGCGCTACCGGGCGATGAAGGCAGCTGCGGCTTTGCGTGAGGCGATGTGGTCGATGGTGCAGGAGATCCACTCCGAACTCGACTTCGACTACCAGACCTACACTGCGAACTATCTGGACACCTACCGCGCAGCGCTCGCAACGGCGCGGACGGGCTAGGCGCTATCCCTTCACCGCACGGGCCAGCGCGCAGAACCCCTCCAGCCCGATCTCCTCGGCCCGCGCGGTGGGCGGAATGCCAAGCGCTTCCAGCTTTGCCTCGATGTCGGGACCAAGGCCCTTGAGGCTGGACCGCAGCATCTTGCGGCGCTGGTTGAAAGCCATGGCAGTTACACGCTGCAATACATTGAAATCGCACGGATAACGTGGCTCGGCCAGTTCCGTAAGGTGGACCACCGACGAATGCACCTTGGGGGCGGGCGTAAAGGCCTCGGGCGGAAGCGTCATCACGATCCGCGCGTCGGTGCGCCATTGCGCCAGAAGCGCCAGCCGCCCGTAGTGGTCCGTCCGCGGCTTCGCCACGATCCGCTCGGCGACTTCCTTCTGGAACATCAGCGTCAGCGAGGACCACATCGGCGGCCAGACCGGCGGAGAAAGCCAACGGATCAGAAGCTCGGTCCCTACGTTGTAGGGCAGGTTCGCCACGATCTTGACCGGAGGGTTCAGGTGCTCGGCGAGGTCAATCTCCAGCGCATCGCCGTGCAGAACCGTCAGCCGCCCCGGATAGACCGCCGCGATCTCGGCCAGCGCAGGAAGCGCCCGCGCATCCTTCTCCACCGCGACCACCCGCCGCGCCCCTTCCACCAGAAGCCCGCGTGTCAGGCCTCCAGGGCCTGGACCCACCTCCAGCACGTCGCAGCCCGACAAATCCCCCGCCGCCCGCGCGATCTTGGCGGTCAGGTTCAGGTCCAGAAGGAAATTCTGCCCCAGCTGCTTCTTCGCCACCAGCTCATGCGCCCGGATGACCTCACGCAAGGGGGGCAGCCCGTCAATCGTTCCCAAACTCAGCCTTTCATCTTTGCCAGAAATATCCCCGCCGGAGGCATTCAACGTCACCACCCGCGCGCGGCCACCATCTCTCGCGCCATCTTCAACGCAGCGATCAGGCTCGACGCGTCCGCCACCCCGCGCCCGGCGATATCATACGCCGTCCCGTGATCGGGCGAGGTGCGCACGAACGGCAAGCCCAGCGTCACATTCACGCCGCCCGCAAAGTCGATCGTCTTGATCGGGATCAGCGCCTGGTCGTGATAGGCGCAGACCGCCGCATCATAGCCCGCCCGTGCCGCCGGGTGGAACATCGTATCGGCGGGGTAGGGGCCTGTCACCTTAAGCCCCTCGGCCTGAAGCCGGGCGATCAGCGGCCGGATCATCCGCTCGTCCTCCCACCCCATCGCCCCGCCTTCGCCCGCGTGGGGGTTCAGCCCTGCAACCGCGATGCGGGGGGCAGAAATCCCGAAGTCACTAATCAGCCCCGCCTGCGTGATCCGGATCGTTTCTTCCAGCAACCCTTCGGTCAGGGCGCCCGGCACCTCGGCCAGCGGGATATGGATCGTCGCGGGCACCACGCGCAACCCAGGGCAGGCCAGCATCATCACCACCCGGTCCACCCCCGCCAGATGCGCCAGAAACTCGGTATGGCCGGGAAACGCGAACCCCGCGCCGTCCTTCAGCGCCTTCTTGTTGATCGGCCCCGTACAGATCGCCGAGGCCATCCCGGACCCGACCAGCCGCACCGCCCGCTCGATCACCGCCACAACGCCCGCGGCATTCGCCGGATTGGGCTGGCCGGGCAGGGCAGGGCCTGCGAAGTCATGGCGCAGGACCGCCAGCGCACCATCGCCCGCCGCCTCACCCTCGGCCACCTCGCGCCAATCGGTGCCAGATGGCAGATGCCGGGGATCGCCCAGCCAGACGAACCGTTCCCCCAGCGCCCAGGCCTTGGCTGCGATCTCCGGCCCGATTCCGGACGGATCGCCAGACGTCAGAAGGACGGGTGCGCTCACGGCTCGCGGATTAAGGCCGCGGCGCGCAGTTCCTCAAGATAGCCCTCCGCGAGGCCCTCGAGCTTCTGGTTGATCACCTGTTCGCGAATCTGCTCGCGGGTCCGCGGGGGTTCCACTGTCGCTTCGCGCCCGCAAAGCATCAGCATCCGCCGAAAGCCGCTGCGCGTCAGCGCGATCGAGGTCTCGCCGGGATCAAGCTTCGCCAGCTCCAGCGCCACGTCGCCCGGCACCTCGGCCAGCGGTCCCTTGGTTACGGTCAACCGGTCCTCAGGCAGCCCGTTCGCCTGGCCGTAAAGATCGGTGCATTTGTCCGAGGCAGCCCTTATCTCCGCGATCTGGGCCGCATCGTCGGGCACCAGGAACTCGGCCCATTCCACGGTCACGGCAATCGGTTCGGCGGTCGTATCCTTGGCGACGTCGCGCAGAAGGAACAGGACCACCGCCCCCGGCACCGAGATCGGGTCGGACACTTCGCCAGTATCAAGCGCCAGGATCTTCTGCCCGATCGCCGCGGGCAGGTTCGCCAGCGGCAGCCAGTCAAGCCGCCCGCCCGCACCCGCCGTGGGTGCCGCAGAAAAGCGCCGTGCGGCCGAGGCAAAGGCCCCTTCGCCGCTGATCGTGTCGGAAAGCTCCTGCGCCTGCGCCATCACGGCCTCTTCCTGGCCCTCTGGTGCCGGGATCACGATCTCGCTGGCCAGCACCTGCAGCGCGCGTGGTCGGGCCGAGGCCTCAAGCGCCTTGTCGATATCGGCTTCGCTGATCGGGACCTGACCCAGGAACCGCCCACGCACCGCCTGGCGCCAGAGAAGCCCGGCCGCGACGAAATCGCGGAAGGTTTCGGCGGCGATGCCGGCCTTGCCCAGTTCCTCGATGAACTGCTCGGGCGTCAGGTTCGCGCGTGAGGCGAATTCGGTCATGCCGAGCAGGATCTCGTCCTCGGTCAGCTCCAGGCCAAGGCGTTCCGCCTCGCTTTGCCGCAACCGGTCCTCGATGAGGGCCTTCAGCGCCTCTTCCTCGGGGTTGCCGGGTGCGCGGAGCACCCGCAGGAACAGCGCCCGCTGTTCCAGCTCATACGTCGTGATCGCCCGGTCGTTCACATAAAGCCTTGGCGTGAACAAATCCTGCGCCATGACCGGGAACGCCATGGCCACGCCGAATACCAGCGCCGCCGTCTGCCGTTTCAGAAACGAGAAACCCATCGCCTCAGTCGCTCTTCCTCAATCTTGCGGGTCTTGGGCCCGCCCCATCTGCCGCCGTCACTGCCGGCATGTCCGTGCCGGGCCCCCGGTCACACCACTCCCGAACCCGATCAGATCCAGCGACAGACCGAAATCCGTCGTCGGCGTCACACTAGTCGAGGACGTGAAGCGACGCGAGAGGGAAACATCAAACCGGATGCATTCGTTCAGGAACTCCAGACCCAGGCCGGCAACCGTCCCCCGGTCGGCGACAAAGTCGAAGCGGCCGGACATCTTGGCGGTCCAGTTCGGATTAAGCTTGCGCCGCGCATCCAGGGTCAACTCCTGCGTCGGGTTCGGCCGGTTTTCCATCGGATCGGCCACCGCCCAGATCATCGAGGTCGCGATCGAGGTCTTCGGGCCGTTGAAAGTGGCGCGCGCCTCGGCCTTTGTCACGTCCATATCGTCGTCCATCACCAGCCGCCCGGTCAAGGCAAGCCCGTCCGCCAGCGTGAAGTTGACCGATGCCAGCCAGTCCGACTGTGCGCCTGCGAGGCCCGAACCGGGGCCGAACTGGCCAAGGTCTTCCTCACGGAACACGCGGCCCAGCGTCACACCCATCGACCAGCCCTGCGGGTCAAAACGTGTCCAGGTCACGCCGACATTGGCCCGCGACCCGCGTTCGACGGCATCCGATCCGGGAAAGCGGTCAAGCGCGAAGAGATTGCCCTCGTCGAATTCCACCAGCACGGAATCCTCATTCGGCAGGGTCTCGGCATTCGACGAGGCGTAGATCAGCTGCACCACCGGCTCGATTACATGGGTTGCGCCGTTCGCCCCGGCCTTCATCCAGGGCCAGCGCAGTTCCACCCCCGCACTGCCATGCGTGCGGGTCGTGCTGCCGGCAAAGGTCGCATCGTCGGTGATCGTATAGGCGTCGGCGGTAACCTCGCCCAGGATCGTGCCCTCGATCCCCATGGGCAGGATGAAGCTTCGCCGCCAGTCGATCCGCGCCGAGATGCGGCCGGTGTCGCGCCCGTCGGGAATGGCATCGCCATCCGTCCCGTCAAGCGGGTTGGTCGAAGTGCGGTACTGGTTGTGGGTCTGCAGCCGCAGCCCGCCTTCGCCCCCCAGCGGCCCCAGCGAGAAGCGGCGGTGGAAGGTCAGGTCCGACACCAGCGAGGGGATCGCAGAATCGATTTCGTTTTCGCGCAGCGTCTGGAAGCTGATGATCCGGCCCGAGATGTGTTCGTTGCGTCGGGTGCGCTTGATCTCGACGCGGCTGTCCAGGCGGTCGGCGTTTCCAAGCCCGTAATCCAGAAGATAGGCCGGATCGGTAACCGTCTGGCCCTTGAAGGCCAGCTGGAACTGGCCTGGCAGCGTAAAGGCGCCCTGGGCGATCACATAGCCGCGGGTCTTGCCGGGAATCAGATCGTCGCGCGAGACCGAGCCGTTGATCTCGATCTGCCCGGTAGCAAAGGCCTGACGATAGCGCAGCCCAAGCGTCTGGCTGTCCCGCGCGGTCAGGTAGGGCGTCAGCGTCAGGTCAGCCGATTTCCCCAGCACGATGAAATAGGGAATCTTGATCCCGGTGCCGAGGTCGGACGTCGTGCGCAACGAGGGCATCAGGAAACCGGTCGCCCGTTCCAGGGACGGATCGGGCATCCGAAGGCGCGGAATGTAAAAGACCGGCACCCCGCCGAAACGGAACTGAGCGTTGTCGAAATAGATCTGCCGCTCTTCTTCGTCATGGACGACCCGGCTCGCGCGGATTTCCCACAAGGGTGTGGGATCGCCTTCGCAGACCTTGCAGGACGACGCCGCCACGCTTTGCAGCGCTGTATAGCGGCCCGAGACCCGTACCATCCGGTTGGCGGCAAGCTGCAACTGGCGGTTCAGCACCAGCCGGGCGCTGGTCAGGATGCCCTCGGACAGATCGGCCTGCAGATCGGCCTGCGAGGCAAGGATGATGGTCTCGCCCGTGGCTTCGGTCAGCACGATCGGGCCGGTGATCTCCAGCCGGTTGGTCGCCTGGTCAAAGACGATACGTTGCGCTTTCAGGCGGCGGCCCTGGAAGAAGACCTCGACATTGCCGTCGGCAATCAGCTGCGTGTCGCCGGTGATCTCAAGGCTGTCCGAAACAAGCGTCGCCTGATCTTGCGCCTGCGCGGGCAGGGCCATGGTCGCGAGGAGCGCAAGAAGGGCGAGGAGGCGCGCCATCTCAGCCGTCCTCAAGATGCAAAAGCAGGGCCAGCGACAGCATGACTGCGGCAATCGGCGGGCTCCAGGCGGCGAGGGCGATCGGGATTTGCTCTGTATCGCCAAGCGCTTGCGCAAAGTTTCTAAGGAAGTATATCCCAAACCCCGCCAGCATCGCGAAAAGCACCATCTTCCCTGTGCCGCCAAAGCGGACATGCCGCATCGTAAAGCCCGCCGCGACCAGGACCATTGCGGCCATCAGCAGCGGCAGGGCCAGTTCCATCTGGTACCATAACCTGTAGGCCTGCGCCGAAAAGCCGGCGCGTTCCAGATCGGCGACATACCCCGGCAGGTCCCAGAAGCCGATGGCCGAGGGCGTGCCGAAACTGTCGCGGATGCGTTCCGGCGTGAGGTCCGAGGGCAGGGCGACCGGGCCCGCCTCGCGGACCGCCGAAAGCTCGGGGTTTGGCGCGGTCAGGTCCCAGCTTTTGGTCCCGGTCAGCTCCCAGGCCCCGGCAACAAGCTTCGCGGCCTCCGCCTCGATCCGCGTCGCGGGCAGGCCGTTCTTGTCAAAGCCAAGGAATGTCACTCCGAAAAGCTCGGTCCCGTCCGGGTTCGACTTGGCCGCCTGGATCACCGTCTGCCCGTCCTCAGACCCCTGGCGCAGCCAAAGCCCGGTATCTGCAACCGACAGCACCGACCGCCCGCCCTGGCTCAGCTCGGCCCGCATGTCGTCGTAAGCCTTCGACGTGGCCGCGACCAGCGGGTTGAAAAGTGCGACTGCCAGCAGCCCAAGTGCCACCGACACCAGAAGCGGCGTCATCAGAAACCGCAAGCCCGACCGACCCGCGGCCCGCACGACCACCAGCTCGGACGACCGCGCGAGGCCAAGGAACATCGCGACCGCGCTCATCACCATGATCAGCGGCAGGATGCGGTAGAGCGTTTGGGGCACGCTGAGGAGCGACAGCTGCGCCGCCCCCGCAAGACCAACCCCGGCATTCGAGAACCGCCGCAGCTGTTCGATCATGTCGACCAGCATCAGGATCGCGAAGAAGATCATGAAGACCCGGGCCACCGTCCCGAGAAAGCGCCGCGCGATGTAAAGGCTGAGCGTCATGCCAGGACCGCCCGGACCCGTCGCGGGCGCTGCGCGTACCAAAGGAGTGCTGCCCCCGTGAGGCTGCCAAGCGCCGGGGCCAGATAGACCATCGGCCAGGCCGTAGCCGACGTGATCGCCGCGCTTCCGCCCCAGGTCCAGACCAGCTGCATCGCGATCAGAAGGCCGACTGCCAGCGCTATCTGCCGCCAGAGACCGAAGCGCGAGAAGCTGCCCAGCATCAGGGCCGCGAAGCCGATCAGCGGGGCGGCCACGGCCAGAAGCGGGGCCGCAAGCCGCGAATGCCCCTCTTCCAGAAGCTGCGCCTCGTTCGCCCCCGTTGCCGCCTGCGACTCCGCCGAGGCGGCAAGCAGAACGCGCGTCGGCAGGGCGTTGATCGCAGTGCGCCCGGTATCGGCGACCGAGACGAAGCCCGCCAGATCCAGCGTGAAATCCGAAAACCGGGTCACCGACAGCCGGCCGTCCGCGCGGGCGAAGGTCTGGGTCGACCCGTCCACCATCACCAGCTTCGGCGCCACCTCGCCCCGCACAAGAAAAGCCTTCCGCGCCGTATGGACGGCCCTTTCGTCGGGCGCACGCTCATCGGCAAGGAAGATGTCCAGAAGCTCTCCCGTCGGGCTGATCTCGCGGATGTAAAGCGTGATCCCCTTCGAGGGATGCATGAACTGCCCCGCATTCAGGAACCGGGCCGTCACGTTCTGCGAAATCTCGGCGCTCCGCTCGCTCAGGATGCGCTGGCTTGCGGGCACCAGCACATTGGTCAGCGCCAGCTGCATGACCATGACCGCAAGCCCGAAGTACAGGACCGGCCGCGCCAGCCGGAACGCCGAAAAGCCGGTCGCCTGCATCACCACAAGCTCGCTTTCCTGCATCAGCCGGTTCGTGACATAGACCGTCGCCGCAAAGGCCGCCACCGGCAGCACAAGGCGGATCGCGTTCGGCAGCGTCAGGATCGAGAACTCCAGGAACACCAGCGCCGACTGGCCATCGCCGATAAGCTGATCGAAGAGCCCGACCGCCCGGTTCACCCAGTAGACCGCGACCAGGATCAGCGCAAAAAAGCCAAACAGCGCCAGAAGTTGCGACAAGAGATATCTGTCGAATTTAGACACGCCCGGTACGGCCTCTACAACATGTTGCGGCGACCCTAGCGGAAATCACCGGCGGCGAAAACTGGTATCTGGCCATTCGCCCGGGGCAGTTGTAGCTTCCCGGCAAGCCGCCGCTCAAGTCGCGGCAAACCCACCCGGATGCGACCGAAACGTCCATCCCCGAGAGCGAGCACAAGATGCCCCACCCCCTGCCGATCCAGTTCCAGGCCACCGATCTTGAAGCCCTGGCGACCGCGAAGGGCCGCATCGCGGTTCTCGCCGACCCGGGCCAGCCCCATGGCCCGGCGTTCCGGCGCCTTGACCGGCTGACCAAGGGCGTGCTCACCCGCGCGGTGGCGTCCGACGCGTTCGGCAAGCTCAAGCCGGGCGATGCGATGGACCTGGCCTTCCCGCCCGGCATCGCCGCCGATGCGGTTCAGATCATCCGCCTGCCGAAGAAGGCGGATCAGGCCCAGGCCCGCAAGGCGGGCGCTGCCGTCGGGCGCAGCCACGGGGCGGGCGGCTCGCTTCTGATGGTCGAGGGTCATGCCCGCGCCGCCGACATGGCCTTTGGCCTTGCGATGCGCGCCTACGATTTCGACACGCACAAGACCGGCGAGAAGACAGCACCCGGCCCCGTCACGCTGATGGCCGCCAACCCCGAAGCCGTGGCCCGTGCCGCAGCCCCGATGACCGCCGTGGCCGAAGGTGTCTTCTTCACCCGCGATCTGGTGAACGAGCCCGCAAACGTGCTCACCACGCTTGATTTTGCCAACCGGCTTGCCGCGATGCAGGAGCTTGGGCTTGAAGTCGAAGTCCTGGACGAGCCCGAGCTTATCAGGCTTGGCATGAACGCGCTGCTTGGCGTGGGGCAGGGGTCGGAAAGCCCCTCGAAGGTCGTCGTCATGCAGTGGAACGGCGGCAAGAAGGGTGAGGCACCTTTCGCGCTGATCGGCAAGGGCGTGGTCTTCGACACCGGCGGCATCTCGATCAAGCCTGCGGCGGGCATGGAAGAGATGACGATGGACATGGGCGGCGCAGGCGTCGTTGCCGGGGTGATGCGGACACTGGCGCTGCGCAAGGCCAAGGCCAATGTCGTGGGCCTGGTGGGGATTGTGGAAAACATGCCGGACGGCCGGGCGCAACGGCCGGGCGACGTCGTGAAATCCATGAAGGGCGACACGATCGAGGTGATCAACACCGACGCCGAAGGCCGCCTCGTCCTGGCCGACGTCCTTTGGTACACGCAGGAACGCTTCAAACCCACCGGCATGATCAACCTCGCCACCCTGACGGGTGCCATCATCGTCGCCCTTGGCCATGAGAATGCCGGGGTGTTTTCCAACAACGACAACCTCTGCAACGCCTTCCTGGCTGCGGCCAAGGCGGAAGGCGAGGGCGCCTGGCGGATGCCGATGGGCGAAGCCTATGACCAGAAACTGAAATCCCGGATCGCCGACATGATGAACGTGGGTGGCCGCGACGGCGGAGCGATCACCGCGGCGCAGTTCCTGCAGCGGTTCGTGAAGGCCGATGTGCCCTGGTGCCACCTCGACATTGCGGGGACGGCACTTCTGAAATCGGACAGCACCCTTGCTCCGAAAGGTGCGACCGGCTGGGGGGTCATGTCGCTGGATCGGCTGATCCGCGACCGGTTCGAGAAGTGACGCTCCTCCCTCGCTTCGCGTCGGTCCTCGCAAGGTCCGCGCCAGCGAAGAGCGTCGAAGACACGCGATGAGCGGACCCGCAAGAGACTAGGCACATGGGCACGGTGATGTTCTACCATCTGATCCGGTCAACCCCCGCCGACACGCTGGCGGTGAATGCCCCGCGGGCCCTGGCCCAGGGCTGGCGTGTCATGGTGCGGGGCACCGACCCCGCGGCGCTCGACCGGTTGGACGGGCAGCTCTGGCTCGCCGGAGGCGACGAGAGCTTCCTGCCACATGGCCGCGAGGGCGGGCCGCAGGACGCCGATCAGCCGGTGCTTCTGGGGCAGGGGGCTCCGGCGAACGGGGCGAAGGTCCTTGCGCTGATCGACGGGGCGGTGGCCGAGGACGCCGAGGTGGCCTTGATGGAGCGGGTCTGGGTTCTGTTCGACGGCTCGGACGAGACCCGCGTCGCCGCTGCCCGCGCGCAATGGAAAGCGCTGACCGGGGCAGGGCATGCAGCGCAGTACTGGTCGGAAGAGGGCGGGCGCTGGGAAAAGAAGGCGGAAAGCGCCGCGCGCTGACGGG
>NZ_JBOFBI010000312.1:0-12876 GCF_051645465.1 Tabrizicola sp.
CACGCTTTACCTCGACGGCACCAACAATGCCGTTCTGGCCGGCAACGACACCGCCGCAACCAGCGAAAACGGCGTGCTTGCTCTGTCTGCCGCGACGCTTCTGGCGAATGACCGGGAGTTTGACGGCCAGACCACCACCATCACCGCAGTCAGCGACAGTACTGCCGGAGCCACCGTCAGCCTGTCGGGCGGCACCGTCAGTTACGATCCCGGCAGTCTTTTCGACGCACTGGCCGAGGGCGAGACAGCCACCGACACCTTCACCTATACCGTCGATGACGGATTTGGCGGAACCGACACCGCTACCGTGACCGTCACGATCACCGGCAGCAATGACGCACCTGTCCTGACTCTGGCGCCTGCCGTCACCATAGACGAGAACACGACCGCCGTCGCCACCGCCTCGGCCACTGACGTTGACAGCGCGACCCTGACCTACAGCCTGACCGGCGACGACGCGGCACTTTTCACGATCGACCAGTCCACCGGCGCGATCAGCTTCATAGAAGCCCCGGACTTCGAGGCCCCTGCGGATGCTGGTGCAGACAATGTCTACAACGTGACGGTCGGCGTCTCTGACGGCGCCATCACCACCACGACCGACGTTGCGGTCACGGTTGCCGATGTTGTCGAAACCCCGACCTTCGAGGCGCGGCTGAACGAGTTCCACTATGACAACGCGGGCAGCGATGTCGGTGAGTTCATCGAGGTCCGCACCACGGCGGGCAGCGATGCCTCGGGGCTGGTGGTCGAGCTTTACAATGGCAGCGGCGGCGCGGTCTACGGCACGCTGACGACGGCGACTGCCACGGTCACCACCGATGGTACCTATGATTACTACGTCTGGAACCTGCCCGCGAACGGTCTGCAGAACGGCGCGCCCGACGGTATCGCGCTGTCGAACGGCGGCACTCTGGTCGAATTCCTGAGCTACGAGGGCACATTTGCCGCGACCAACGGTACTGCTGCGGGCACCGTCTCGACCAGCGTCGGGGTGGCTGAAGCTGGTACCGAGGAGCCGGGCCTTTCGCTGCAGCGCAACGACGACGGCACCTGGCGGGCGCCAGAGACGAGCACGGCGGGTGCCGCGAATGGTGGAATCGTAATCCCGCCGACCGAACTTCTGATCTCTGAAATCCAGGGCAGCGGCAGCGCCTCGACCTGGGTCGGCGAGAAGGTCACGGTGACGGCGGCGGTGACCTACATCACGACGGACGGCTTTTATCTGCAGGAGGAAGATGCCGATGCAGACGGCGACGCGCTGACATCGGAAGGCATCTTCGTCTTCACTGGCGGCGGCGTCGCGGTGGAACTCGGCGACATCGTTTCGCTGACCGGCACGGTGGCGGAATCCTTCGGACTGACCGCTATCACCGGGGCCACTGATGTCGTGACGATCTCGACCGGCTCGGCACTTCCGACGGCCGTTACAGTCACACTCGACCCCGCAACCGTCCAGAACTTCGAGGCGATCGAGGGGATGCGCGTCAGCGTCACCAGCGGCACCGCCGATCCCCTGACCATCATCGAGAACTTCAACCTCGACCGCTTTGGCGAAGTGACGATCAGCGCCGGCAACCAGACCCAGCCGACCCAGCTTTTCGACGCCCAGACCCAAGCCGCCGAAATCGCCGCCCTGACCGAAGCCAACGCCAACGCCCGGCTTCTGCTCGATGATGGCAACAGCACCCAGAACCCTGACGCGTTCGAGTTCCTGCCCGCAAATGCAGGAGACAACGGCAACGGTTTCCTCGACAGCGGTGACAATTTCGGCAACGACGGCGCGACCGTGCGCCTCGGTGCCGAACTGACCGCGCCGGTCGAGGGGGTGATGAGTTTCGGCTTTGGCGACTATCGCCTGATTGTCAGCGAGCAGCTGGAGATCGACGAGACCACGAATGGCGGTGCCCGCCAGGACACGCCCGATGACGTGGGCGGCACGCTGCAGGTCGCCAGCGTCAACGTGCTCAACTACTTCTCGACGTTGAACGACGGGACCGGCGGTTCGGGCCCCAACAACCTTACTCCGCGCGGCGCCAATAACCTGGAAGAACTGGAGCGCCAGACCGCCAAGCTGGTCGAGTCCATCACCGGCACCGGGGCCGAAGTGCTTGCTCTGCAAGAGATGGAGAACAACGGCTTCGGCGAGGGATCGGCTATCGACACTTTGCTCGACGCCCTGAATGCCGATGCGGAGGCCTCGGGTTCGGACGCCGTTTATGCTGCGGTCGATCCGACTGGAACGGGGGGGTTTGTCGGCACCGACGCGATCATGCCTGCAATCATCTATGACAGCACTGCCGTAACCTTGACCGGCTACGCGCTGGTCACTTACGACGAGCCCTCAGCTGCGCAGACCTTTGCTCTGGCCGAAGTTCTGAACCCCTTCGTGCCCGAAGATGTCCGGCTGGAAGACTTCGACCGCAACCGCCCATCGGTCGTCGCCACCTTCACCGACAACGCGACGGGCGAGAGCTTCACTGTCGTGTCGTCGCACTTCAAGTCAAAGGGCGACAGCGGTCTGGAGGATCTGGTCGACGCAGCGCAGGCCTACCTCGACGCCGGCGGCACGGGCATCACCCAGGCCGACATCGACGCCCTGCGCGCCGATCCCAACTTCGATCAGGGCGACGGCCAGGCCTATTGGAACGCCGTCCGCCTCGATGCGGCCGTGCAGCTTGCCGACTTCATGGCCAACGACTACGACGCCCCCGGAGGCTACATTCTGCTCGGCGACTTCAACTCCTATGCCGAGGATGATCCGGTCCAGTACCTTGATGACACCGCTGGCCTGACCGACCTGATCGACACCTTCATCGGCCAGGAAGATGCCTTCAGCTTCATCTTCGACGGCCAGCGCGGCACGCTCGACCAGGGCTTTGCATCAGGTGATATCGCGGGCTTCGTGACCGGCGCCACCGAGTGGCACATCAATTCCCAGGAACCTGACCTGATCGGTTATGACACCAGCTTCAAGGATCCTGCGTTCTACAATGAGGGTCCCTACGCCTCTGCCGACCACGACCCGCTGATCATCGGCCTCGATCTCGGGGGTGACCCGCTTCTGGTGTAGGCAAGCCCGCAGCGTTCGGCTCAACGGTAACGCACCACGCGGTAGACCTCTGGTCCACCAATGACCTGATCGCCTGAAAAATCGTAACGCTCTGCGCCGCCCGGTGGTGACGCGGCCCCTTGCCTCTGCCACCTTTGTCGAAAGGCCCGCGGGGTCGGAGGGAGGGAATCTGCATGACGAAGAAGGTCTGTCTGGTCACTGGCGGCGGGCGCGGCATCGGGGCTGCGGTGGCGCGCGAGATGGCGGCGCGGGGGTATGCGCTGGTTCTGATGTCGCCCTCGGAGAATTGCGAAAAGCTTGCGGCCGAGCTGGGCGGGGTTGCCCGGCGCGGCATGACGCAGAACCTTGATGACCTGACGGCCCTGGTCGATCTTGCCGTTGCCACCCATGGCCGGATCGACGCCGTCTTCAACAACACCGGCCACCCGCCGAAGGGCGATCTTCTGGAGATCTCCGATGACGGCTGGGACCTCGCGAACGACCTGATCGTGAAGTCAGTCGTGCGCATGGCCCGGCTGGTGACCCCGGTGATGGAGGCGCAAGGGTCGGGCTCGATCGTCAACCTCACCACCTACGCCGCAACCGAGCCGTCGCTTCTGTTCCCGGCCTCCTGTGTCTACCGGGCCGGGGTGCACGCCTTCGCCAAGCTCTACTCCGACCGCTACGGCCCGGTCGGCATCCGGATGAACTGCCTGGCGCCGGGGTTCACCGACAGCCTCGACCTTGCCAAATACGCCGACCTGCCCGCGTTGAAGCGGATCGCCCGTGTCGCCGAGCAGGCCAAGGCGGCGGCCTTTCTTCTGACCGACGACTCCAGCTACGTTACCGGCCAGACGCTCGTCGTCGATGGCGGGGTAAGCCGGAGCATCTGAAAAAGTTAGACCTGCGAGCCACGGGGAGGCTCGCAGGTCTAGGCCGGGGCGAGGGGGTCGACCACCGGCCAAGCACCGCAACAGGGACGTTGCGGCCTCAGTTGCGCGAAGGATAAATGCCCTCCAACGCGATAATGTAGTTGAGGCAGAGGCTGGGCTGCATGTTGTCATGCGGCTGTCCTCCGCCGGTCAAGGCGATCGACAAGGGGTTCAGCGCAAGGGTTGGGCTGCTCTTGTCCGAATAGACTTGCGATCGCGCAAGCATGTCGCCCTGTGCGCGGTCTGAATCACTCGGAACATTGGCGACAACCAGATCATGCGTGTGCGGAGGCACCTGGGCCGGTGCGAGGGTGACGGTCTCCTGCCCCATCGTCTCGCCGGGGGAACGGGGCGAGAGGCCGGTGCCAGAGCCTGCGTGGACCGGGACACGTCCACGCAGGTCCGGCAGTTGGAAGGTCAGGATGCCGTCACCGCCGTAGGTCGTACCCAGCAGCGAATAAAGCGCCGAATACTGGGCGATCTGCAGGGACTGGCCGTTGCAGAACGCCCAGCCCCTGGGTTCGAAGTTGCCCCCGAATATGATGATCGACCCGAGCAGGGGTTCCATCTTCCGCACACCATTTCTTCCCGACAGGCCAAAACCAGCCCGCCGATGGTCCCTTGCTAGCGGGGATTGGCCGGGGGGGTCTGTGGCAGAACGCACAAAGCTGTTGTTTGCGCAGCTGCCGGTTGCATGGCGCCAGCCGCTGCGGCCGTTGCCGAAACAACTGCAAGCACTCACAGAAGTCGCCAAGCTTGCGCCATGATTGCGCCCCGCTATGCTCCCACAACGGAAACCGGGCGGCGAACAGATCGACCGAGGCCATGCTGACGGCCGCGGGCAGGGAGGGAGAGCACGTGGCTTCGGAACGCCAGAAGATCGCCGTCATCGGCGGTGGAGTGGGCGCAATCACGGCGACCTATGCGATCACCACGATCCCCGACTGGGACAAGCTCTACGACATCACGGTCTATCAGCTGGGCTGGCGCTGCGGCGGCAAGGGCGCGTCGGGCCGCAACGCAGCACGCCATCAGCGGATCGAGGAGCATGGCCTCCATATCTGGGCAGGTTTCTACGAAAACGCCTTCCGCCTGATGCGCGACTGCTATGACACGCTGAACAAGACCGGCCTCCGGTCCCCCGACGCGCCTTTGGGAACGCTCGACAAGGCCTTCAAGGGCCTGTCGCATTTCCTTCTGGCCGAGGATCTGCCCCAGCCCGACGGGTCGGTCAGCCTGCACCCTTGGCGTATCGATTTCGAGCCGAACAGCGACAAGCCGGGCACGGGTGGGCTTCTCCCCACACCGTTCGCCTATTTCCAGATGCTTGTGCGCACCGTTGCCGATTTCATCGAACGCGGCCTCGCCGGGCCGGTGCCCGATACGAACGCCCATACCCTGCCCGAACGCTTCCACGCAGGCTTTGCACGTCTCGGTCTGCCCACGGCTGCGGCCTCGCCCTTCCATCACCTGCATGCGTTTTCGGCCAAGCTTTCCGCAAATCCAAATGACCACAAGACACACGAGACCCTGCTTCTGGCGGGCCTCGCCGCCCATGCGCAAACCTGGCAACACGCCCGGATGGCCGCCGAGGAACACAGCGACGAAGCCCGCCGCATCGGATACGTGATCAGCCTGTCGGGTGCCTTCTTCCGGGGCTCGATCGACTCTGGCCTCTTCCGCGCGGGGTTCGACGCGATCGACAACTGGGAGATCAGCGCCTGGCTCCTCCACTACGGGGCGTCGCAAGACGCGGTCTATTCTGCCGTGTTCCGCGGCTGTTATGACTATGTGTTCGGTTATCCCGGTGGCGTGACCGAGGACCGGGGGGTCGGCGCCGGTACCGCGATCCGCGGGCTTCTCCGGCTCGCCTTCACCTACAAGGGCGCGCTCTTCTACAAGATGCAGGCCGGGATGGGCGACACCATCTTCGGCCCCTACTACCAGGTCCTGAAATCGCGCGGCGTGAAGTTCCGCTTCTTCACCGCCGCCCGGGGCTTGCGGCTTGACGAAAGCAAGATCGGCGTCTCCGCCATCGACATGGTCGAACAGGCCGAAGTGATCTCGGGCGACTACCAGCCGCTTGTCGACGTCCGGGGTCTCCCTTGCTGGCCGTCCGAGCCTGACTGGTCGCAGCTGAAGGACGGCGCGGCCTTGAAGGCCAAGGGCGTCGACTTCGAAAGCGAAAAGGACCCGCCCACCGGCCGCGCCTTCCGGCTGGAGCGTGGCCGCGACTTCGACCAGGTGATCCTCGGGGCCTCGCTCGGCTCGATCCCCTACCTCGCCGAAGACCTTATCGCCGCTTCGCCCCGCTGGCGGGCGATGGTCCAGAACGTCGGCACAGTCGCCACCCAGGCTGCGCAGTTCTGGCTGAACACCTCTGCCGAAGACCTCGGTTGGAACCAGCTTGTCGCCGAGCACAACCCCGGCCCCCAGACTGACCTCAAGACCGTCATCACCAGCTTCACCGAGCCCCTGGATACCTGGGCCGACATGACCGACCTCATCCCGCATGAGGACTGGCCGGAAGATGGTCCCGCGCAGCTCGCCTATTTCTGCAGCCCGGCACATAACGTCGGCGTCGACCCAAAACCCTTCAAGGAACGCGTCCGCGACTGGGCCGACCGCGACCTCACGCGCATGTGGCCGGGTGCCGCCAAGGGCGGCAAGTTCGACCTCTCGCTCCTCTGGGGCCCCAAGGAGCAAAGCCCGGAAGACCGCTTCCAAAGCCAGTATTTCCGCCAGAACTTCTACGGGTCCGAGCGCTATGTCCTCTCCGTCCCGAACTCCGTCCAGCACCGCCTGCCACCCGATGACTCGGGCTTCGAGAACCTGTTCCTCGCGGGTGACTGGACCCGCTGCGGCATCAACGCGGGATGCGTCGAGGCGGCCACGATCTCCGGCCTCGTCTGCGCCCGCGGCCTGACCGGCAACCCGTTCGAGGTGGTGGGCGAGGGCGACCTGCTTCCCGATGCGGGACCAGGCGACGCGACGCAACTGGCCAGCCCCTACGCCCAGACCGCACCCTGGCCGCTGACGCCCTTCTTCGGCACCGGCGCGGTCGACGGCTGGTTCAGCTTCCATGCAGTGGACGCAGAGGCCCTGCAGGCGATCCTGCCCCCCGGCATGACGCTGCACCCGCAGTCCTTCACGCCCGAAGGCACCCACCCGGTCACGATCCTTGCCAACCAGCAGATCGGTGTCCGCGCCTCGGCTCTGCCGCGTTTTCTGGGGTTCCGGCCCTACTACGAGGCGATCATCTCGGTGGCTTGCGTCCAGGTCGACGGGCACCCCGGCATCTTCAACTACCTGCCGAACCTCTACCTGTCGAACCGCGCGGCCCAGCTGTCCGGCCTCTGGTTCTACGGGTTCAACAAGCGGATGGGCAAGCTTTCGATGGGCAACGCCGAATACGCGGTTGCCACTCCAGACGGCAAACCTGTCTGGTCCGCCCGCTACCAGGATCGCGGCTTCGCCCGGTCGCTGATGGACAGCCCCGATGCAGGCCGCGTCCAGACACTTTGCGATCAGGTCATCGTCACCGAAGGCAAGCTTTCGCGCTGGCAGTTCTCGTCCTTCGACTTCGACCTCGGCACCGCCGAGATCACCCCGGTCGCGGCCGAGATCGTTATCCAGGACGCAAACCTGGCCGAGCTGCCCGCCGGTCGCCTGACCGCCGCCCCGCTGGCCATGCCGGGCAGCGCCGCGCCCGCACCGGGCGGCTTGCCTGGAGCATTCCGCATCCGCACCAGCTGGACCCTGTCGAATCCATTGGACTCACGGCGAATTGCGCGGCTAGAAGCGGCGCGAGTAAGAGTACCGTGAGTTCGGCTGGGGGGAAAAGCCGGTGACAAAGGGGGATATCGAGGCCGGTGGGGGCCGAAGGCAGGTAACTGCCGTCTTCATCGATCTCGAAAACTTCAGCGCCATCGCCAGCGAGGCGGATGCCGAGGACCTGCAGTCCTGGCTGGATGACTATTACCGCCAAACCCGCATTCTGGTCGAGGCGAGCGGCGGTGAGGTGACCGAGTATCTGGGCGACGGCGTGGTCGCGATCTTCGGCCTGTCGCGCACCGAAGAGCTGACCGCCGACCGGGCCGTCGATGCCGCCTTGCGGGCGGTCCAGTCGATCCGGCTCAGCTACCAGAACCGCATCGCCGTCCGTCTCCGCGCCGGGGTGGCGACGGGCGAGGTCGTCGTGCGCCCCGGGCCGGAACGCGACGGCCTTCCGCGCCTGACCGGGTCGGTCACCACGCTGGCCGAACGCATCCAGTCCGAGGCGGAACCCGGCACTGTCGTCATCGCCGAGGAGACCCGCGCCCTGTCGCGCGGCCGGTTCGAGACCCGCGCGCTTGGCCCCCGCAGGCTCAAGGGGTTCACCGACGAGATGGTGCTATTCGAGGTCCTCGGGCGGCTCCCCGCCGGGGGCATCGACCAGCCCGAGACCTTCGTCGGCCGTTCCCGCGAGATGGCCAAGCTGATCGCAACCGAAGGCCCCGCGCTGATCATCGGACAGGCAGGCGTCGGCAAGACGGCCTTCGTCGGTCACCTCGCCAGCCAGTTCGCGGCGAAATCGGTGTTTCAGGGCGACGCGATCGGCCATGGCTCAAGCCACCAGCCCTTCCGCGACTGGCTTCTGGACCGGATCGGCACCACCAACCCCGACTATGCGGCGCTGGCCGAGGCCTTCCCCGAACTAGCCACCACCGACCGGCAGGCCCTTGCCCTGATCCTTGGTCTGCCCGAAGGCCAGGTTCTGCTGGCCACCCTGTCCAGCCTCGCCCTCAAAGGCCTGATCGAAGGCGCAATCTGGCAGGCGATCCTGGCCCGCCAAAAGCGCGGACTCCTCCTGTTTGAAGACCTGCACTGGTTCGACGTCGCCAGCCTTGGCGTGATCAACCATATCTTCACCGCCCCGGAATCCCCCCAGTTCCGCATCATCCTGACCAGCCGCGAAGATGCCAAGCTTGGCCGCCATCTTGCGGGTGGTGACCTCCTGACGCTGGCGCTCGATCCCTTGCCAGACGAAGACGCGCGCGTCCTTCTCGACCGGCTTGTGCCTGAAACCGATGCCGCCACGCGCCGTCAGGTGCTGGAGCGGGCGGGCGGCGTGCCGCTCTTCCTCCAGCAACTCGCCCGCCGCGGCGGCGGGGCCAAGGCGGGTCTGCCCGCCACGCTGATGGACCTTCTCGGCGAACGGATCGACAGCACGGGTGAGGCGAAGCCGATCCTGCAACGCGCCGCAGCGCTTGGCCGCAGCTTCGGGGGCGACATGCTCCGCGCGCTGGCCGCGGACGGCGCCGACCCCCTGCCGCAGCTTCGCGCCGCCGCCCGCGCCGGGGTGCTGGTCGCCCGACCGAACAACGCGTGGGAGTTTGCCCATGCCCTTCTCGCCCAGGCCGCCTACCAGTCGATGCTGCGCCGCACCCGCGAAGGCCTCCATGCCCGGATCGCCGAAATGCTGCAAAGCCGGTTCCCCCAGGTCCTCAGCCGCGAGCCAGGCCTTCTGGCCGACCACCAGCACAAGGCGCGCCAGTTCCTGCCCGCGATCCAAAGCTACCTGCAGGCCAGCCAGAAGCTTCTGATGCAGGGCGCCTTCGTCGACGGCGAATCCATGGCCCGCGCGGCACTTGGCCTTTGCGCCGAGCTGCCGGAAGACCAGCGGCCCGCGCTCGAGATTGCGGCCCATACCATGATCGGCTCGGTCCTCATGCAGGTGCAGGGCTTCACGGCCGAACCCGTGCGCCAGGCCTTCGACAAGGTGCTCGACATCTCCAGCGCCCAGTCCGTCCTCGGCCCCGAAACGGCCCCCGCGCTTCTGGGCGTCCACACCCACGCCATCATCTCGGCGCAAGAGGCGCGGGCGAACCGGCTGGGCGAGCTGATGGACCGGATGGCCGATGCCGCGGGCAACAGCGCCGAGGGGGTGGAAATCCGCCTCGTCGCCCTTGCCGCGCGCAACGGCACCCGCTTCTACCAGGGCAATTTCGCCGATCAGCTGAACTGCATCGCCGCGATCCGCCCGCTTTACCGGCTGGAGAAACACGCCGGCATGATCGCCCGCTACGGGATGGACATCTTCGCCGCCGCCCAGATGTTTGAAGCCCCCGCCCGCGCGATCCTTGGCCAGACCGACAAAGTGCCCGCCCTTGTCGCCGAGACGGACGCGCATCAGGCGGCGCTTTCGATCCCGGTGATGCAGCCCTATGCGCTGGTCTGGGGCTCGGTGCCGCTCTTCTATGCGGGCGAGGTTGAGGCCGCAAAGGACCGCCTGCAGCGCGGGATCGACGTGGCCGTGACGCAAGGCGCGCTTTTCTGGCAGTTCATCGGCCGAACCTGGGCCTTCGTGATGGACCCCGATCTTGCGAAGACCGACGATGGCATCGCCGGGTTCGGGCAGGTCATCGCCACGCTCCGCGCCATCGGCGCCAATGTCGGCGTGCCCTACTTCTCGGCCGTCCACTCTGCGCGCCTGACCGCCGCCGGTCGGCATGACGAGGCGCTTCAGGTCTCCTCCCGCGCGTTGGCCGAAACCCAGGCGGACAGGCTCCACTGCTGGTACCCCGAAATCCTCCGGCTTCACGCCGGGAATTGCCGCGCCGCGGGCCGGGCGGCCGATGCCGATGCCGCGCTCGCCAAGGCAGTTGAAGTCGCGACTGGCCAGGGCGCAGCCCTTTGGCTTATCCGCGCGCATCTTGACCGGATCGCCGCGGGCGGCCCGGCAAATGGTCTGGCCGAAGCCGTCGCTCGTTTCCCCAACGGCGCCCGCCTTCCGGAACTGGCCGAGGCCCGGTCGGTCCTGGCAGTGCCGTGACCATCGCCAAGCTTCTTGCCCGCGGCCTGCCGCTCTTCGACGGCATCACCCCCGATGACCTTGCGGGGATCGAGGTTCCCTTCACCGAACGCCGCCTCCGGCCCTGGGAGATTCTCTTCAACCAGAAGGACAAAAGCGGCGACGTGCATTTCCTTCTGTCCGGCACGCTGATGGCGCTTTTCTGGACCGAAGACGGGCGCGAGATCATCTTCACCCGCTTCGCCACCGGCTCGCATCTCGGCGAACTTGCAGCACTTGACGAAGGCCCCCGCTCGCTGGCCGTCATGGCGCGAAGCGAGGCCACGGTGCTGACAATCCCCGGCGCCACGTTCCGGATGCTGTTCGACCAGGTCCCGAAACTGCGCTGGCGGATCGCGCGGGGCCTCGTCACCCGCATCCGCAGCCTGACCGCCAAGAACCTGGAACTGACGACCTACAGCGTCGAAGAACGGGTCGCCTCCTACCTCGTCGGCCTCGCCGTCGACCGCGGCCAGCTCCGCGCCGGCGGCCAGATCGAGGACGCCCCCACCCACGCCGAAATCGCCGCCACGATCGGCTCGAACCGCGAGATGGTCAGCCGGGTGATGGGCGGGCTGGCAAAGAAGGGTGCAATCAAGGTCGCCCGGCAAAGGATCGAGATCGTCGATCCGAAAGTGCTGACGGCGGAGTTCTGATCAAAGCAACCTAGGGCGCGCTACAGCGCACCGTTCTGCTCGGCCAACACCTAACTGCAAAGAGCGTTCAGCGACACGCTCCACTCCAGAAAGGCCATCTGGTCGGCAAAGGGCAGGGTCTCGACGGCCGTCGCAAATTCCTCCGAAACTGCCAGTGCAGCCATCTTCTGATTACCCTGTGCCTGGCCGAGCTCAGCCATATCGCCTCCGGCCATCGCGACCCCGACCGCCTCCCATGCGACGAGATAGGCGCAGAGCGCATCCTTCTGCGCGGGGTCCGCCACTGCGGCTTGCAGTGTGTCCACAAGCGGCGCGGCGCTTGGATTGGTCTCGGCAAGACCCACGACGGGGCAAAGGGCAACGGTCAGCACAGCAACAAACGAAAGGGACCGCATCATGTACTCCTCGTGTGGGGACCTGGGTCAGCAATCGCAGAGTAGGGGCGCGAGGGCGTAACGGCAAAATGACAAATCCGGTCATGCCGAAAGTCTCTCCACCGAAGCCTCCGTGGGGTGGGGTTCCACCCAACCAATCCCCGGAGCTTGTCCCAGACCCGACCGATTCGCGCGTTGGTTAACTGCCCTGGGGCCAGATGCGCGTGTAGACGGAACAAAGATGAAAGCAAGACGGAAACAAGATCATCGATCTGTTCGAAAGCTGCAAGATTAACACAGCGTTCTCAATCACTTGACGACAGGCTCTGCCCCCCTGCGGCCCCCGGAGAATTTCCTCGTTCACATCTCGTAAACCCGGCCGAACGGTGGCTCCGATCCCGCCCTAGTCACCAAAGACAATCTCGAATCCAGCGCCCGTAGCAGGGCTCAAAAGCCTGATCTCCGCCCCACGCGCGGCCAGAAGGTTCGCCACGATGGTCAGCCCCATCCCCGTCCCGCCGCTCTCCCGCCGCGTGGTGAAGAACGGCTCGAACACATGGCCACGGTTGCCGTCCGATATCCCAGGCCCATCATCCGTCACCGTCATCCGCCCCGGCACCGCACCGATGTGCACCACCCGAGCCCCCGCCGCCCCCGCGTTCGACAAAAGCTGCTGCAGCACGATCCCCAGCCCCTCGGCGTCCAGCGGCAGCTCGACGTCACCCCCCTCAACCGAAACCTTCAGCCCCGGATGGACAACCGCAAGGGCTGGCACAACGTCGCCCAACCGACACATCCCATGGTGCCCCGGCTCGCGCGCCGCCGCCGCCTCGCGCAGGGCCTGCAGCTGCCGTTCCATCTGCGCTCCGGCGTCCGAAACCACAGCCACCAGCCCCTTCGAGGTCGCGTCCAGCGGCCCGTCCTCCAGCATCTCCACCGCGGCCCGCACCGCCGAAAGGGGGGTCTTCATCTCATGCGTCACATGGTCGGTGAAGCTGCGGATCGTCGCCTCGCGGGCCTGCAGGCGCCC
>NZ_JBOFBI010000313.1:0-18250 GCF_051645465.1 Tabrizicola sp.
ACGGGGCGGGGGTCGGTCTCGGGCTACAAGCCCTCGCCCTGCATCAAGCTGGCGACGAATTCCGAGATGTATGCCCGGATGGCTGAGGATATGGACATCAACTGCGGCGACATCCTCGACGGGGTCAGCATCGCGGCGAAGGGTGAGGAGATTCTGGAGAAGATCATCGCCGTCGCGAGCGGGCAGAAGACGTTCTCCGAGGAGCTGGGCTTTGGCGGGGCGGAATTCGTACCTTGGCAGATCGGCGCGGTGATGTGACTTTACCAAGAGTTGCTGTGGCGGACTTCGAGCTGAAGCTCAAGAAGCGAGATATGCGGTCGGAGGTAGAGGATGAGAGCTGCGTTTTGCTGCGCCTTGTTTTGTGTGGTTCTGATCACACCAGCGTCTGCTGCATGCTATCACAAGCACGATGATGCGACGGAGACGATCCGCGATGTAGAGGAGACCGGTGGTCTGGTTTGGGAGCACAAGGGCCAGCGTGTCGAATTCGAAACGGGCAGCGGCGGCACAGGCGTTGAATATCGCATTGCGTTCGATCCCCAAGGCAAGGGATTTCGCTACGAGTTCGATGACGATGATCTGATCTTTGGCGGGGTGAGATACGTCAAAGGGTGTAGCTGAGGATTGTTGCTACACGGCCTTATTGCTTGACCCAGCGCATAAGGATATTAGAACAAATGTAGAACATTTGGGTTCTGATTCCGTGTGTGATGTCCAGGGTATATCCAGCTTCGACGATACGGTCCGTACTTGCCCGACCCCAGACAAGCCGGGTCCGGGTAAGTCTGGCCGAGGTTTTTCCGGAAAACGGCGCCGAGGCGGCGGCGGCTGGGTTTGTGCTGGCACAGATTGCGCAAAGGACCGGGCCGGTTCTCTGGATCCAGGACCGGCTGGCCGCGCGCGAAACCGGGCGGCCTTATCTCGCGGGTCTTGGCACCTGCGCGTCCCTGATGCTGATGCAGCTTTCGCGCCCGGTCGATGTGATGATCGCGGCCGAGGAAGGCCTGCGCTGTGCCGCACTGGCGGCTGTGGTGGCCGAAATCCGGGGCGATCATGGGGCGGTGAACTTCACCACGATGAAGCGTCTGGCCTTGCGGTCGGAGGCCGCAGGGGTGCCCTGCTGGCTGATCCGGCAGGGCGCGACTGCCGATCTGAGCGCCGCGCGCGACCGCTGGCGGATCACAACCCTGCCTTCGGCAACCAATCCCGACGACACGCGTGCGCCGGGGCACCCGCGCTGGCAGGTGGAGCTTTTCCGGTCACGCGACAGGCGGCCCGGTGCCTGGGTGGCCCATCATGAACGCGGGGCAGATGAGGCGCAGGATCGTCTCGATCTGGTTGCCGCAGTTTCCGATGGAGCGGTGGCAGAAGGCGCAAATACGGCTGGGCAACGCGCCGGCTGACGATCTTCTGCAGGTGCTGTCGGTCGAAGGGACACATGGGCCGGTGGTCCATGCGGTGAACCGTGCAGCACAACTGGCCGGGGTGACGGTGGGTGCGCGGGTGGTCGACATGCGCGCGCTTTGTCCGGCGCTGAAGGTGGATTTTGCCGATACCCAGGGCGACCGGGTGGCGCTTGACCGTCTGGCGCTTTGGGCGCGGCGCTGGTGTCCCTGGACGGTGACTGATGTTTGGGGAGAAGGGGGGCACGGGCTGATCCTGGACACCACCGGGTCTGACCATCTTTGGGGCGGTGAGGCGGCGATGCTGGAGAGGATCGAGGCCGATCTTTCGGCCTTGGGCTTTTCCGCCCGGCTGGCGCTGGCGCCGACCTGGGGGGCCGCCTGGGCGCTGGCGCGGTTCGGGCCGGTCCGGGGGATCTGTGCCGACACTGCGCCGCTACCTGCAGCGGGCTTGCGGCTGGACGGCGAAACGGTGCTGCTTCTCAACCGGCTGGGCCTGCGCACCATCGGCGCTTTGGCCGAGCTGCCAAGGCTTGCCCTTGCCCGCCGGTTTTCGCGGGCGGCCCAGGCACAGAACCCGCTGATCCGGCTGGACCAGCTGACCGGGCATCTGGTCGAGCCGGTTTCGCCGCCCGGAACGCCGCCCATCTTTCGCGCCGATGCAAGGCTGGCCGAGCCGATCTTCGACCCTACCAACCATCTGCCCGGCCTCTGCCAAGCGCTGTGTGACGAGCTGGCCAAGGCTCAGGCGGGCGCGCGGCGGCTGCGCCTGACCGTCTATCGCACCGATGGCGAAGTCAGCCGGATCGAGGTGGCCTGTGCCCTGCCCAGCCGGGATGCGCGCCATCTGGCGTTTCTCTTCCGGGACAGGCTGGAAAAGATCGACCCCGGGTTCGGCTTTGACCTGATCTCGCTTGAGGCGCCGGTGACCGAGGCGCTTGGCACGCGGCAGGCGGATCTGGCGGGGGATACTGATGCCTCGCTGGAGCTTGCGCAGCTGACCGACCGGCTGACCGCCCGCTTCGGGCGGAATGCGCTGTCCCGGCTTCAGCCGGTGGCGAGCCATATTCCCGAACGTGCCGAAGCTCGTGGTGCGCCGATGCAGGCCGTCCCGGCTGGTCAGGTGACTGTCGCTGAACGCCCGCAGCGCCTGCTGACCCCGGCCGAAGAGGTGAACGTGCTTTATGCCGTTCCCGAAGGCCCGCCTGCGCAGTTCCAGTGGCGGCGGCGGAGCTACCGCGTCACCCGCTATCAGGGGCCCGAAAGGATCGCGCCGGAATGGTGGCAGGACCGCCCCGGCACGCGGCTTCGGGATTACTTCAAGGTCGAGGATGAGGCGGGCCACCGCTTCTGGCTGTATCGCGAGGGGCTGCAGGATGATGGCCGCGGCGGCGCCCCTCGGTGGTTCCTGCATGGGGTCTTTGCCTGATGCCTGACAGCGACAACCGCCGCATCCGCAAGACCGTGACCGGGGATTTCCTGCCCAATCCGCGTGCGGAGTATGTCGAGCTGGGGGTGACCACGCCCTATTCCTTTCTGCACGGCGCCTCGGATGCCAGCGAGTTGGCAGAAGCGGCCCATGCGCTGGGCTATGACGCGATTGGCGTGGCTGACCTCAACACGATGGCCGGGGTGGTGCGCATCCATGCCGAGGCGAGGAAAGCGAGCCTCCGCCCCGTCATCGGTTGCCGTTTGCGGCTGGTCACGGGAGAGGAGTTCCTGGCCTATCCGCGCGACCGGGCCGCCTATGGCCGTCTTTCCACGCTGCTGACCAAGGGCAAGCGCCATGACGGCGAGGGGAAGTGGCAGGTGAAGGGTCTGTGCGACATCACGCTTGCTGATCTTGTACAGCATTCCGAGGGGGTGCAGCTGATCGCAATCCCCGACAAGACCTTGCCCGCCCGTCTGCCCGAGCTTTGCCGCCGCCTGCCCGGCCTATCCCATATCGCCGTAAGCTACCTTTACCGGGGGGACGACCGGGCCCGGATCAACCGGCTGGACCGGCTGGCAAAGGCGCATGGCCTGTCGATCCTCGCCACGAACGACGTGCATTACCACGCCCCCGATCGCCGCCCCTTGCAGGATGTGATGACCTGCATCCGCGAGAAGACGACGATCCACAAGGCGGGGTTCCTTCTGGCCGCCAATGCCGAGCGGCATCTGAAATCGCCTGCCGACATGGCTCGGCTCTTTGCCGAATGGCCTCATGCGATCCGGGCGACGCGGGCGGTGGCCGATGCCTGTCCGTTCAGCCTGACCGAACTGGCCTACGAATATCCACAGATGGACCTCGCGCCCGGCGAAACTCCGCAAGAGCGGCTGGAAAAGCTGACCTGGGAGGGTGCTGCACGGCGGTATCCCAGTGGGGTGTCGGGGAAGGTGCGGGGCCTTCTGACGAAAGAGCTGGAGATCATCGGGCTGAAGAAAATCCCGCAGTATTTCCTGACCATCCACGAAATCGTCCTCTGGGCGCGGGCGCAGGGCATTCTGTGCCAGGGCCGCGGGTCGGCTGCCAATTCGGCGGTCTGCTATGTGCTGGGCATCACCTCGGTCGACCCTGCCGAGCAGGAGCTTCTGTTCGAGCGCTTTATCAGCATGGACCGGGACGAACCCCCGGACATTGATGTGGATTTCGAACACGAACGGCGGGAGGAGGTGATCCAGCATATCTATGAGAAATACGGTCGCCACCGTGCAGGCCTTTGCGCGACGGTGATCCACTATCGCCCCCGCAGCGCCATCCGCGAGGTGGGTAAGGCGATGGGCTTGTCCGAGGATGTCACGGCGGCGCTTGCGAAAACCGTCTGGGGCAGCTGGGGCACCAGCATGGGGGATGCGAACTCGCGCGAAGCGGGGGTGGACCTTGCGGACCCGCTGATGCTGCGGACGCTGCGGCTGGCGGAACAGATGATCGGCATGCCCCGGCATCTGTCGCAGCATGTGGGCGGTTTCATCCTGACCGAAGGCGCGCTGCATGAAACCGTGCCGATCGGCAATGCTGCCATGCCTGACCGCAGTTTCATCGAATGGGACAAGGACGACATCGATGAGCTTGGCATCCTGAAGGTCGATGTGCTGGCCCTGGGGATGCTGACCTGCATTCGCAAGTGCTTTGATCTTCTGAAGAACCACTACGGGGTGGAGCATGACCTCGCCTCGCTTCCGCCGAACGACGAGGCCACCTATGACATGCTGTGCAAGGGCGACAGCGTCGGGGTGTTCCAGGTGGAAAGCCGGGCGCAGATGAACATGCTGCCGCGCCTGAAGCCGCGCAAGTTCTACGACCTGGTGATCGAGGTCGCTATTGTCCGTCCTGGCCCCATTCAGGGCGACATGGTGCATCCCTATCTGCGACGGCGCGATGGGAAAGAGGCGGAGGACTACCCGTCCCCCGCCCCGCCGCATGACCCGGATGAGCTGCGCAGTATCCTGAGCCGCACCTGCGGGGTGCCGATTTTTCAGGAACAGGCGATGAAAATCGCCATGGTGGCCGCAGAATTCTCACCCAAGGAGGCGAATGCGCTCCGGAAGGCGATGGCCACCTTCCGGTCACGCGGGACGATTGGCGAGCTGGAGGAACTGATGGTCGGCCGCATGATCAACCGCGGCTACGATCCTGAGTTCGCGCACCGGTGCTTCAACCAGATCAAGGGCTTCGGCGACTACGGCTTCCCCGAAAGCCATGCTGTCAGCTTTGCGCTTCTGGTCTACGTCTCGTCCTGGATGAAGTGCCATTACCCGGCGGCCTTTGCCGCAGCACTCCTGAATTCGCAGCCCATGGGGTTCTACGCCCCGGCCCAGATCGTGCGCGACGCGCGCGAACATGGGGTCGAGGTGCGCGAGGCGGATGTGAATTTCAGCGAGTGGGACAATCTTCTGGAACCCTCGGGCACGGGCTTTGCCTTGCGCCTTGGCTTAAGGCAGATCGAAGGTCTGGGGCAGCAGGCCGCCGAACGCCTGCTTGCGGCGCGGGATACGCCCTTCGCCAGCCTGCCCGATCTTGCCACCCGCACCGGGCTTGATGGCCGGTCGATCCGGCTTCTGGCGGCGGCGGATGCGTTCCGGTCAACCGACCTCGACCGCCGGGGTGCGCTGTGGGAAGCGAAGGCCTTGCGCAATGCGCCCGACCTGCCGCTCTTCCAGCCCGGTCAGGATGAGGGGGCCGAGCCGCTGACGCGACTGCCGCAGATGCCTTTGTGCGAGCAGGTGGTGGCCGATTATCAGACGCTGCGCCTGTCCTTGAAGGCACATCCCATGTCCTTCCTCCGCGCCAGCATGACCCGTCAGGGCTTTGCGCGTGCCGCCGATCTGCCGGAAAAGCGCAACGGCCAGCGGCTGCAACTGGCGGGCCTTGTGCTGGTGCGCCAGCGCCCCGGCAGTGCCAAGGGTGTCTGCTTCATCACGCTTGAGGATGAAAGCGGCGTCGCCAATCTGGTTGTCTGGCCGAAGGTGATGACCGCTTTCCGCAAGGTGATCATGACCGCCCGGCTGATGCATGTGACAGGCCGCCTGCAGCGTGACCCGGCCTCGGGCGTGACCCATATCGTCGTCGAGGCGCTGCAGGACCGGAGCGATATTCTCTTGCGGCTGTCGGACAGAACCCTGGTGCCGCCGCTTTCCCGCGCGGACGAGGTGAAGCAGCCGATCCCAGCGCCTACACCCGGCCATCCGAGGAATGCCCGCATCATTCCGGGGTCGCGGGATTTTCACTGAAACGGGCGCCAGCGCACGACCGTATCTTGCGGAACCGCTCCTCGAGCACTTCGTGCACTCCTCGCTCTGCACCCTCCGACGAGTGCACGAAGTGCTCGAGGAGGTGACGCCGAAGAATGCGTGGGATGTCATGACGATAGAGACACCGCCCGATCCGATCTTGCTCTACGTCTATGAGAACGCAAAGACGGTCCTGTGCTGGTAGGTCTGGTCAGGTAGCAGGATGGTATCGGGGAAGCCTGGCTGGTTGGGGCTGTCGGGGAAGTGCTGGGTCTCAAGGCAGAGGCCGGATACCGGGCCGTAACGCTTGCCATGAAGGCCGGGGCCGGGATCGTTCAAGAGATGGCCGTTGTAGACCTGCAGCCCCGGCTTGGTCGTTGCGACATCCAAGGTCAGACCGGACTGGCGGCTTTGCAGCCTTGCGGCGGGGCGCAGGCCGCCCGCATCGGCCTTGGCCGAGAGCACATAGTTGATGTCGAGCGCAGCCGCGGGGTCGAGGGGCCGGGCGGTGCGGAAGTCGTAGGGCGTTCCACGCACGGGCCTGACCTCACCCGTGGGGATCAGCCTGTCGTCGACCGGGGTGTAGCTCTCTGCAAAGACCTGCAGATCATGCGCCGAAAGGTCCACCAGATCGTCCAGCGCGAAATAGCTGTGCTGGCTGAGGTTGACGGGTGCCGGCTGATCGGTGGTTGCGCTGAAATCGACGGTCAGCACCGGCCCCGGCTGCAGCGTGTAGCGGCACCAGACCTGAAGGGTGCCGGGAAAGCCCTGGTCGCCGTCAGGCGAGACGATGTGGAGGAGGACCGACTCTGCCGTCTGCTCGGCAATCGACCAGACCCGCTGCGAAAGGCCAAGGCGACCTCCGTGCAGTGTCGCGGTGCCTTCATTGCGGTCAAGCTGATGCGTCTGGCCGTTGTAGACATAGCGCCCATTCGCGATCCGGTTGGCATACCGGCCGACAACCGCCCCGAAGTAGGGCGAGTTCGCGGGATAATCGGCGAAGTCCCGAAAGCCGAGGACGACGCCCTGAAGGCCTTCTGGCCGGGGGATCCGCAGGTCGCGGATGACTGCGCCCCAGGTCAGGACGTCGGCCACAGCGCCGTCCGGAGAGGTCAGCCGAACCTGATGCACGGGCGTTCCTGCGACCTGTCCAACGACCTCAGGCTTGGCCCCCGCGAGATCATCCAACCGCGTCACGCCGCTGTCGCCTTGTCGTTCGTCGCGACATGCCGGGTCAGCCGCGCCTGGACCAGCACGACGGCCAGGAGGAACAGCCCCCGGATCACCGACTGCCAGTAGGCCGAAAGCGAGATCCATCCCAGCCCGTTCTCGAAGTTCAGGATGGTGAAGATCAGCCCCAGAAGCAGGACCCCAGCGAGCGTGTTCACGACCGACCCGGCCCCGCCAGTCAAAAGCGTGCCACCGACGACGACCGAGGCGATGGCGAAAAGCTCCCACCCCACGCCTTCAATGGGTTGGCCCGCGCCGAACTGGGCGGCGAGGATGACACCGGCAAGTCCCGCAAGCCCGCCCGAAGCGATGTAGACCAGCACCTTGATCCGGTCAGTCGGCAGACCCATCAGCCGCGTTGCGTCCTCGTTCCCGCCGATGGCCAGGACAGTGCGTCCGCCGGCAGTGTGGTTCAGGATAACCGCGCCGATGATATAGGCTGCAAGAGCGATCAGCGCGGGGATGGGCAGGCCAAGGAAGTTGCCCTGGCCAAGGTTGGTAAAGCCGCTTTCGTAGGACACCGAGACCGACTGATTGTTGGCCAGTAGAAGCGCCGAGCCGCTTGCGGCAAGCATGGTTGCCAGCGTGGCGATGAAGGGCATGATGTTCATCCGCGTGATCGTCAGCGCGTTCACCAGGCCGACCGCCAGCCCTGCGCCCACCCCGGCCAGCAGTCCCGGCACGGCACCGTAGGGGCTGGCATAGGCCGCGACGACGCTGCCAAGCGCCGCGGTCGAGCCGACGGAAAGGTCGATGCCCCCGGTCATGATGACGAAGCACATGCCCAAGGCCACCAGCGCGAACATCGAATTGTAGCGCAGGACCGACAGGATGTTGAAGCTGCCAAGGAAGTTATCGTAGCGCAGCCAGCCGAAGAGGATGAGCGCTGCGAGTGCAACGAAGACGCCGTAGCCCGCCACGAAAGCGGCGATGTTTGGTTTGCCGGTCATGCCTGCCTCCCCGCCTGCTGCAGCCAGACTGCGACAAGGATGATCGCCGCTTGTACGACGAGGGCAGCCGCGTCGGGCACGCCGTTGGCCAGAAGCGTGTAGGTCACAAGCTGGATGGTCAGCGCCCCCAGGAGCGTGCCTAAGACGGAAGCACGCCCCCCGGTCAGAAGCGTGCCGCCCACAGCCACGGCGGCGATGGCGTCAAGCTCCATCCCCAGGCCGACGACGTTCGCGTCGCTGGAGGAATTGATCGCGATGACGACGAGCCCGGCGATCCCGGAGAGGAAGCCCGAAATCGCGTAGACGGCGATCTTCACGCGGTTGACCGGCACGCCGGACAGCACGGCGGCCTTTTCGTTGCCGCCGATGGCCAGCAGCTGGCGGCCAAAGACCGTGCGCTGCAATATCCAGGCGGCAAGGGCGACCAGGATCACCATCAGCACGACCTGCACAGGAAGGCCGAAGACGCGGCCAAGGCCGATCCACTGGAACTCGGGCACCTTGAAGGACTGCAGGTTCCCGTTGGTCATCACCTGCGCGATGCCGCGTCCGGCGATGAACAGGACCAGCGTTGCGACGATGGGCTGGATGCCGAAGCGGGCGATCAGCCAGCCGTTGAAGGCGCCGAAGAGCGTGGCCGCGATCAGGGCCAGCGCGATGGCCAGTGTGACCGCGAGCCAAATGGTTCCGACCGGAAAGAGCGTGCCCATGAAGATCATTGGCGCCAAGGCCCCGGCGATGGCCATCAGTGAGCCGACCGACAGGTCGATGCCGCCGGTCGCGATGACCAAGGTCATGCCGACCGCGACAATCACGATTGCAGCGACCTGGGTCAGGTTGACGTTCAGCGTCTGAAGGGTCGCGAAGTTCGGCGTGAAGATCAGGTTGAAGAAAATCAGCACGGCAAGTGCTATCAGCGCGCCGTAGCGGCTGGCAAAGCTGGACAGTCCATGTGCCGGGCGGGCGGGTGCGGGGGTGGAAACGCTTGCCTCAGACATGGGCGGCCCCTTCAGCCATAGGCGCCTTGCCCTCGGCCATCGCTGCCATGACGGCGTTCTCGCTGGCCTCGCCCCGCGTCAGATCGGCGACGCTGATGCCGTCCCGCAGCACGAAGACCCGGTCGGCGCCTTCGACGACCTCCTCAAGCTCGGACGAGATCATCAAGACCGCCAGGCCCTTGTCCGCAAGCTCACGGATCATCCTCTGGATTTCGTCCTTGGCGCCAACGTCGATGCCGCGCGTGGGTTCGTCAAGGATTAGCAGCCGCGGGTCCATGGCAAGCCAGCGGCCCAGAAGCACCTTCTGCTGGTTGCCGCCCGAGAGCTCGCGGATCCTCTGGTCGGGGCCTGTGCATTTGATCCCAAGCTGTGAGATGAAGCGGGCGACGAGCGCTTCCTGCGCGGCCCGGTCGACGACACCCATCCGCGACAAGCGCGGCATCAGGGCCAGCATCATGTTTTCAGCAATGCTCATGTCCGGGACGATGCCTTCGGTCTTCCGGTCCTCGGTGCAGAACCCGATACCCTCGGCGATGGCGTCCACCGGCTTTGCAGGGGAAAAGCTGCGTCCCTCAAGGGTCATGTTGCCCGACGCCGCGCGGCGTGCACCGAAGACCATGCGCGCGGTCTCGGTCCGTCCGGCGCCCAGGAGGCCCGCCAGTGCGGCGATCTCACCCTTGCGGACAGACAGACTGACATCGCGGACGGCAGCCCCGTCAGAAAGGCCCTGGGCGTCGAACAGCGTCTCGCCGGGGGCGGGGTTCGCGGGAAGGCCGAAGCCGGTCGCGTGGCCATCGCGCCGGGCCACGTCACGGCCAAGCATCGTGGATACCAGCCCCAGCTTGGTCAGGCCCGACAGCGCGCCGGTCTGCACCGTTCGCCCGTCACGCATGATCGTCACGCGGTCACAGACTTCGTAAAGTTCGTCCAGCTTGTGGCTGACGAAGACCACCGAAATGCCTTCGGCCTTCAGCTGCCGGATCACGCCGAAGAGAAGCTCGACCTCGCGGCTGTCCAAAGACGAGGTCGGCTCGTCCATGATGACCAGCCGCACATCGAACCCGATGGCGCGCGCTATGGCGACCATCTGCTGCGTGGCGGTGGCGTAGTCTGCGAGCGGGCGGTCGGGGTCGAGGTCGATGCCGAAGCGCTGCAGGAGGCCCTGCGCCTCGCGCCGCATCGCGGGCCAGTCCAGAAAGCCGAAGCGACGCTTTTCGCGACCAAGACAGATGTTCTCGGTGACCGACCGCATCGGGACAAGGTTGATCTCCTGATAGATCGTGCTGATGCCCGCCGCCTGCGCCGCCTTGGGCGAGGTCGCCTCGAACGGCCGTCCGGCAAAATTGATCTCGCCCGCGTCCTTGCGGTGGTAGCCGGTCAGGATCTTGATCATCGTGGACTTGCCGGCGCCGTTCTGCCCGATGAGCGCGTGCACTTCGCCCGGCGCGATTTCCAGGGACGCATCGGTCAAGGCAGCGGTGCCGCCGAACTGCTTCGAAATCCGCTGCATCGTCAACAGCGGTGCTGTTCCGGACTGGTTCATTGCGGCCTCGCCGACAAGGGTTCGCCCATCATGATGGAACATCTTCGCGATTGTGAACATGTGCTAGCAAGATCGGCCGCCCCAATCCGCGAAACCGGGGCGGCCGAGTGTCAGGCCCTCCAGACTGGCCCTGACGGGAGGAACCGGTCAGTAGGCGTTCGGCAGTTCCGCCGCCGCGTTCTCGATGGTGTAGAAGTTGTCGGGGTTGATGATCTTGGCAGGGATCGCCTCGCCGTTCGCATAGGCCACCGCCGTGTCGAAAGCCTTCGGCCCGAAGCGCGGGTTGCATTCGCAGACTGCGTTGACCTTGCCATCGATGATCAGCTGCACGATCTCGCGTCCGCCGTCGATCGACAGGACCATCACGTCGGTCCCGGGCTTCTTGCCCGCCGCTTCCAGCGCCGAGATCGCGCCGATGGCCATCTCGTCGTTGTGGGCATAGATGATGTCGGCGTCCGGATGGGCCTGAAGCAGAGTCTCGGCCACCTGGCGGCCCTTGTCGCGGTTGAAATCGCCGGTCTGGCTGGCCAGCAGCGTGAAGGCGCCGTTACCTGCGATGAAGTCGTCGAAGCCCTTCTTGCGGTCGTTGGCCGGGGAAGAGCCCGTGGTGCCTTCCAGCTGGATGATCTTCGACTTTCCGTTCGCGTTCGCCACCATCCACTCGGCGATGCGGCGGCCCTCTTCGACGAAGTCCGACCCGATGAAGCAGACATAGTCTTCGCCCGCCGTGGCCAGCGTCTGGTCGACGTTGCGGTCGAGAAGGATGACCGGGATGCCCGCGGCTTTGGCGGCCATGATCGCCGGGATCAGCGGCTTTTCTTCACGGGGCGCGAGGAAGATCAGCTCGACCCCCTGGGCGATCATCGAGTTGACGTCGGCCACCTGCTTGGCTGCCGATCCCGCAGCATCGGTGTAGACCAGCTGCCAGCCGCGCTTTTCGGCCTCGCCCTGCATCGAGTTGGTCTGCGCGATGCGCCAGGGGTTGTTGGATTCGGTCTGGGCGAAGCCGACCTTGTAGGTGTCCTTCTTGGCAAGCTTTGGCAGCTCGGCCAAGGCCATCCGCGCGGCCAAGGACGCGGCAGCAGCTGCGGCAGACGCGATCAGAACGTCTCTGCGTGAAATTGTCATTCCTTCATCCTCCCAATGAAGAGGGCATTGCCTCTTGGCGCAGCGTGCTGCACTGATATTTATGAGTCAACTAATTTTTATTAGTTTGCTATGATGGAAGCCGTTCCATCCAGCGGGTGCTTAGGCTAGTCACTGGTTGCAGAGAGGGTACGGGCATGGATGATCTTCGACCGGAGCACGAGCAACAGCCCGAAGGGCGCGGGAAGAGCGATCCTTCGCCGCGCAAGGTGACAATGACTGATGTTGCCCGTCTGGCCGGATGCTCGCAGGCCACCGTCTCGTTCGTTCTGAACAATGCTCCGGGCGTCAAGATTTCGGAACGGATGCGGTCCCGCGTCATCGAAGCCGCGCTCAGCCTGAACTACGCGCAGACGAAGCTCGCCCACCATGCGACCGAGCCTGCAGACCAGTCGGCGCGGGCGGGGGTCGTTGGCTTTGTCGTTGATCAGCTTGCGACCAGCCCCGAGGCGGTGGTGGCGATCGAAAGCGCGCGCCAGGCGCTTTGGGCGGATGGAGAGCTTCTCTTCGCCACGCAGACGATGAACGACCCCGAGCTGGAAGATGCCACCATCGATACCCTGGCCGCTCAGGGCATGGTCGGGTTGATCTACATGACGATCTTCACCCGGAAAGTGCAGGTGTCGCCGCGCATCCGGAAACTGCCGATCCCGGTCGTGCTGCTGAACTGCTATTCCGACGACGATCGGTTCCCAAGCGTCGTTCCGGCCGAGCTTGACGGTGGCCAGCGGGCGACCGAGCATCTGATCCTGAAAGGCCACCGCCGGATCGGCATGATCACCGGGGAACCCTGGATGGAGGCGACCCGCGACCGTCTGAAGGGCTACCGCCGCTCGCTTGCCGCCGCCGATATCCCGTTCGACCCGACGCTGGTTGTCCAGGGCAACTGGTCGCCTTCTGCGGGCTACGATTGCACCCGGCGCCTGTTGGCATTGCCCAACCGTCCGACCGCGATTTTCTGCCAGAACGACCGGATGGCGATTGGCTGCTACGAAGCGCTCAAGGAAGCTGGGCTTCGCATTCCGGACGACATCTCGGTCATCGGGTATGACGACGAAGAAATCGCCCGGCATTTGTATCCGCAGCTGACGACGGTCGTCCTGCCGCACCGGGCAATGGCGCATTGGGCGGTCGAGACCTTGGCCGAGCTGCGCAGCGGTGCCGAGCGGTCGGCAGGTGGAGTCGTGAAGGTCAGCGGTCCCCTGATCGAACGCGACTCGGTTGCCGCCGCGCGGTAGGCGCCCGTCAGATCGCGGTGAAGGCGTTGTCGACGAAGAGATGCGTCCCGTTGACAAAGCTCGCCTCGTCGGAAGCAAGGAAGAGGGCGGCTTGAGCGACTTCCTCGGGCTTGCCGATCCGGCCCTGGGCGGCTTTGATCGCGGCCTCGGAGACATCGACGCCGAGGGCCTGGAGGTCCCTCACCTCGCGCAAACCGTGGGGCGTTTCGATGAAGCCGGGGCAGACGGCGTTGCAGCGGATGTTGCGGTCGCGGAACTCGACGGCGATGGCGCGGGCGAACATGTGGACCGCGCCTTTGGTCGTGTCGTAGAGCACCTCCATCGGGGTTCCGGCCACGGCAGAGATCGACGAGGTGCAGACGATGGAACCGCCGCCCGCCGCGATCATGCCGGGGAGGACGGCCTTGGTCATCAGGAACATCGACTTGACGTTGACGGCGTGGAGCCAGTCCCATTCCTCCTCGGTTGTCTCAAGGAAGGGTTTGATGACGATTGTGCCCGCGTGGTTGAAAAGCACGGTCACGGGTCCGAAGGCGGCGGTGGCAGCCTTGACGGCGGCCTCCACTGCTGCGGCATCCGAGACATCCGCCTCGATCGCAATCGCGATACCCCCGGCGGCGGTGATCTGGCGCGCCCGATCCTCTGCCGCGGCGAGGTTCCGGTCGATGATCGCGACCTTGGCCCCTTCGGCCGCGAAGAGCGATGAGGCGGCACCCCCCATGCCGGTGGCCCCACCCGAGATGATCGCTACCTTGCCTGCAAGTCTTCCGGTCATGCCTGTCCCCATGCGTGTTCGATGCCGGTGACAGCAAACCCCGCCTCGGGCCGCAAGACAAGCTGATGTCGCGCCTACGGCCGCCGCCGAACTTGGCCAGGAACCTGCGGCTGACCCGACTGCGCTGCCATCAGCGCGGCGAAGCAGTTGGCGAGGGACAGAAGATTGCCGGCGGCCCCGTTCTCGGGCTCGCGGTCCTCTTCGATTGCCAGAAGAAGCTCTCCCATCGCCCCGGCAAAGCCATCATTGAACCATGTGCCGGTCAGCGCAGGCCGGGCGACGCCCGCTTCGGTGTAAAGCTCCACCGTCTGCTGACCGAGGTCGGTCCCCCGCGAGACAAGGCTGCCCTTGGTTCCGGCGATGTAGGTCGTGTCCGAAGGGCCGAAGGGGGTTGCAGCGTCGAAGATCAGGCTCGCCTGCGCAGTTCCGAAATCCATCAGCGCCGAGGCGAGCATGGCGGGCTTCACTCCGGCTGAGGGTGCGTGCAAAGCCTGGGCCTGCAAGCGATTGGCAAGCCTGCCGGTGATCGAGGTCACGAAGTCGAACCAATGGACGCCGAAATCGAACAGCACCAGGTCGGGGACATCTTCGAAGGGTGTGCCCTTCACCCAGGTGTGGTTCCAATGAAGGCTTGCGTGGACACCCGTGACCTCGCCGATCAGCCCGGCGCGGACGGCGGCGCGCATCCAGGCCATGTGCGGCGACCAGCGGCCGTTCTGGTTCACCGCAAGCTTCACCCCCTTGGCCCGGGCCAGCGCCACCAGCCGCTCACCCACATCCAGATCGGTGACGAAGGGCTTTTGCGACAGGACATGCTTACCTGCCGCAAGTGCCACCTCGATCAGGGGCACGCGGTCTTCGGGGTGTGGGGTGAGGTCCAGGACCGTGATGTCATCCCGCCGCAGAAGGGCGGCATAGTCGGTCATCACGTCGGCATCGGGAAAGAACTCGTCCGCCCTTGCCTTCGCCTTGCCGAGGTCGCGCGAGAGGATCGCGGCCACCTCGAAGCCATGCGTCCGGTAAGCGTCGAGATGGGCGAAGGAAATGCCCCCCGCCCCGACCAGCGCGATCCGGTGGCGGCCTTTGGGATGCGGCGGCCGATAGGGCAGGTCGGGCGCAGGCACTTCCGTGGCGGCCGTCGAGACCAGGGCGTAATCATCGCGGTCGGCCATGTCCTATCCCATCAGCGGCAAGGTTCGCCCCGCCTTGGCGCTGGCGAAGGCGGTATCGACGATCTGCTGGCCCACCCGCGCAATCGCAGGGTCCAGCGGCCCGCGCAACGCGCCGCCTGTGGCGAAGGCGTGCAGCACATGCTCGATCGGCCCCCGGTCGGGCGCGGCGACGGGGTCGGCCGCGATCTGATGCGCCTCGGGCCGGTCGAGCGTCTGAACGGTCACGAAGGGATCATAGTCATACGACGATATCGTCCCTTTCGACCCGACCACCACAAACCCGCATTTCGGCTGCGGCTGCAGCACCCAGGGGTCGGTGAAGGTTCCCCAGCGGGTCTCCATCTTGCCCATGCCGCGGGCATAGCGGAGGACGGTGATCGAATGCTCGTCAACCTCCAGCCCCGGCGCGGCCCAGGTGGTCGAGGTGACATCAATCGGCGCCTCGCCATTCAGGAACCAGGTCCCAAGCGTCGCGCCGTAGCCGAGGTAGTCCAGCAGCGCCCCTCCCCCGGACGCGGCTTTGTACCACCACGAGGTGGGCTTCTGCCGCTCGACCTCCTCCGCCGTCACCTCGACCTTGTCGGCAAGGTGATAAAGCGGGCCGCGGTTTCCGTCGTAGAAGTGCACCTCGCGCACGTCGCCGATGACGCCCTCGTCAATCATGCGCTTCAGCGTCACGTGGCAGGGATACCAGGCGAGCGGCCAGTTGATCGCAAGGCGCGAGCCGCTGGCCTTGCAGGCCGCGATCATGCGGTCCGCATCGGCAAGGCTGGCGGCAAAGGGCTTCTCGACCATGATGTTCCGGCCAAAGGGCGCGACCATTTCGACATAGCCCGCGTGGTCGCCAGTTGCGGGGCAGAGGATCACCAGGTCGGGCTCGGTTGCCATGCAGGCCGCGACGTCGGTGAACACCCGGTCCGGCGGGATCGCGAAGTTCGCGGCAGCCTGCGCCATCCGCGCGGGGTCCTTGTCGCAGATGCCGATGATCTCGGCGTTCGGGTGGTCATGGACCTGCCGCAGAAGGTCGCCCATATGCATGTGGTCGAAGTTGATGCCGACAACGCGGTGTCTGGCTTGCATGGGTGTCGCTCCCTAGGGAAAAAGATGGCTGAGGTCGAAGGGCACGCTGCGGCTTTCACCGGTCTCGCCCGTGACGGTCAGGCTGTCTACAGCTGCGGCGACTTGGGTCACACGGGCCTCGGACGGCCAGGCGATGCAGCCGATGGCATGGCGGATGTCGAGGCTGCCGCCCAGGGCAAGACCGCCCTCTTCGCCGAGCATATGGGGTGCGAAACCTTCTTCCACGCCAAGACAGGCGCGGTGACGGCCCGACCACGGGGCATAGTCGCGCCCGCCGTCCGAGTGCCAGAGCATGGTCATCGGCAGCTGGGCGGGGTTGTGGAGCGAGAGGTACAGGTCACCCCGCCCCAGTCGGACTACCGCAGTCCAGCCAAGCGGGCTGCCGGGGGCTTCGGTCGCGACGACGAAATCCTCGTGCCCCGGGCGGAAGGGGTAGCGCGTCAGATCTAGCGTCCCACCATCCGCGGCCGGAAACGCGCGCGGGTCCGAGGCGATCGCGGGATAGGCCAAAGCCGAGCGGCCGCAAGCCGGGTCGGATTCCGGCGGCTGACTGGGCGTGCGGAAGCTTGTCTTCGGGGAAAAGCTGATCAGGCCGCCATCCGGCAGTGTGACCATCGCGTGGTTCGCGACCGACAGGGTGCCTGACCCGCCGTCCAGGCGATGCGACTGGTAGACGAAAGGATGGCCATCCTGAAGCGTCAGCTTCTTGGTGACCGTTGCCCCCTCTACGTCACGCACCAGCCTCGCTTCCAGCATCTGTGGACCGTGTGCGGTTATCGACCAGAAGGCGTTAGCGGGCCAGCCATGAGGGATCGGCGCAGTGCCGCCACCATCGGCAAAGGGGGCGCAGAAGAAGTCGCCCTGCATGCGGTGAAGGTGTGGGGAGGTGTCGGACGGCAGTGTTTCGCCGATCCAGGGTACACGGTGCATCGGCTGAACGCTGCGGCCTTCATCATGGACCGTCAGGTCGCAGATGAATCCGCAATCGGGATCGAAGCCCAGGTCGATCCCCCTGGCCGACAGGCGATGGTGATCGGCGGTCCGACTAATGGTCATAACCCCTCCGGCAACCGGGCGCGGAAGGCGGCCAGCTCGGTTGCGTCCATCTTCACCAGATAGGGCTCGGTCGGGAAGGCCCCGGTTTCCACGTCGGCCACAAATTCGCGGAAGGCGCTGATGCGTTCGGCCTGCAGCCGGTCATATTCGGCGGCGAAGTTGCGGTAGACCTTGGAATGGCGCGGCATGTGGCCCTTGTGTTCGCCTAGGATATCCATCGCGAAAAGATACTGCGCATCGCACCCCCCGCCCGACCCCATGGACCAAAGCGACAACCGCTTCATCCGGTGGCTGATCTCGGCAGCGACTTCGGGCGGGACGACCTCGATCTCGACCGCGATGGCGCCCGCGCGTTCGTAGGCCAGGCATTCGTCGTAAAGCGCAAGCGCAGTGTCGGCCGTCTTGCCCACCGCCCGATAGCCGCCCGTCCAGGTGACACGGGAAGGGACCAGCCCGACATGCCCCACGACCGGAATCCATTCGCGGGCGAGATACTCCACGGTTGCCATCGACCCCGAGCAGTAAACCGCATCCGCCCCACGGTTGATCAGATCGCCCGCGCGGCGGAGGTAGTCTTCCTTCGTCCCGGCCTCCAGATGCGTGGCGCCAGTCATCGAGAAGAGCGAAGGCGCCACCTCGCGGTAGCGGGGATGGGTGACCAGTTCGGGCGGAAGCGAGACGACGTCGATGCCGGCGGCCTCGGCTGCGGCGGCCTCATCCAGCGTGAAAATCCGCAGCATGGTCAGCTGCCGCTTGCCCTTGAGAGCGGCGATGTCGGCGACGGTCAGGCGTTTGCGGCTCATCCTAGACCTCGATCTCGATCTGGCCGTCGGTCACCCGGGCGGGCCAGGTCTTCAGCGCGACGCAGACGGGTGCGCGGAGGGCGGCTCCGGTACGGATGTTGAAGCGGCCGTTGTGCTTGGGGCATTCGATCTGATCGCCAAGT
>NZ_JBOFBI010000314.1:0-26553 GCF_051645465.1 Tabrizicola sp.
CCGGTTGCCAAAGTGGCGGCAAAAGCCACGCCCGCCATCAACGCGCCGAATGCTCTTCTTTTCATTGCCGTCCTCCCATGAAAGACCCCTCGAAGGGCCGAATTCAGCATGCTCTATCGATTGCGCATAGAAATTTTGAAGCAACGAAGCGTTGCCGAGCGTCTCTTTAGGGTGGTCTCTCCTCCCAGGAGCGATCATTTGCACAATCGATATTGCGCATTGAGCAGCCAAGCGCCTAGACTCGTCAAGAAGATTCTTTGCCGCACTGACCCACATGCCCCGCACTACCCGCAAGGCCACCATCTACGACATCGCCCGGCTCTCCGGCGCCTCACCCTCAACTGTGTCGGCGGCCCTTGGGGAAAGCTGGCGCAAGCGGCGGATTGCGGAAAGCACGGTCGAAGCCATCCGCCAGATCGCGGCCGATCAGGGCTATTCGGCCAACATGCAGGCGCGCGGTTTGCGGAAGGCCCGCTCGGGTCTCGTGGGCATGGTCATCCCCCTTCACGACAACCGCTTCTTCTCCTCGATGTCGCAAAGCTTCGAGGCCTTCGCGCGCGAACGCGGCCTCGTGCCGGTGATCGCCTCCTCGATGCGCGAGCCGGAAGAAGAGCGGCGGATCGTCGAGACGCTGATCTCCTACGCCGTGGACTATCTCTTCATCGCCGGGGCGACCGACCCCGATGCTGTCACCACCATGTGCCGCTCCGCCAATCTCCGCCACATCTTCGTTGACCTTCCGGGGCGAGGTGCGCCTTCCGTCGTCTCGGATAATGCCAAAGGCGCGGCCGACCTTACCCGCCGCCTTCTGGCCGACCACCCGATGACCGGCACCACCCCGCGCGACCGCATCTACCTGATCGGCGGCGATGCCACCGACTACGCCTCGGCACAGCGGATCGCGGGTTTCCGCGCCGTCCTGACCGAAAGCGGCCTAAAGCCACACCCGGACCAGGTCATCGCCTGCGGCTATGCGCCCCGAAGTGCCATGCGCGAGATCGCGGCGCTCTGCGACCGGCTGGGCGGCCTGCCGGCGGGCATATTCGTGAACTCGCTTACTGTTCTGGAGGGCGTCTTGAACCACCTCTCCGGCCTTCCGCTTGAGGACCTGCGCGCCTCGGTCATCGGCTGCTACGACTACGACCCCTTCGCCGCCTATCTGCAGTTCCCGGTCCATATGGTCCGTCAGGACGCCCACGGTCTGATCCGCGAAGCCTATAGAATGATTGATGAAAACTCGCTCGATCTGGTGCTGAAGATGGTCGAGCCGGAACTGATCGCGCCGCGCACGTTCTACGACAGCCCGTTCTCGGACCGGGGCTAAACGCCCGCGGAATCACCTTGGGTGACAATTGCAACGGGTTCACGTAGCGTTGCCGTCGAAGTACGGTTGACCGCGAGAAAGGCCGAATGGCAGTCACACTGAAGGACGTGGCAGAGCGGGCAGGCGTGTCGAGGGCAGCGGTCTCGCGGACATTCACCGAAGGGGCCTCGGTTTCACCGAAGACGCGCGCGAAGGTCGAAGAGGCGGCGACCGCGCTTGGCTACAGCCCCAACATGCTGGCCCGCAGCCTGACGACGCGGCGGACGCAGCTGGTGGGCCTCGTCTCGAACAACTTCCATAACCCTGTGTTTCTGCAGATATTTGACCTCTTCACCCGCGTCATTCAGGAACGCGGGCTAAGGCCACTGCTCGTCAACCTGTCGGACGAAACCGATCCCGCCCGGTCGGTCAGGCTTTTGCGGCAGTATTCGGTCGACGGGGTCATCGTGGCCTCGTCCCACGTGCCCAACGGCTTTGCCCGCGCCTTCCGCGAGGCGGGTCTCCCGGTCGTGCATGCCTTCGGTCGCGCCACCCCAAGACCCGAGGTCAACGTGGTCGCCATCGACAACGTCGGTGCCGGTGCGATGGCCGCCAAGGCATTGATTTCACGTGGTTACAGGCAGCTTGGCTTCATCGGTGGGCCAGAGACGGCATCGACCACGCAGGACCGGCTGCTGGGCTTCCGGCAGGCCGCCGAGGACGCCGGGGCGCATGTCACCGCCAGTTTCGCCGGCGCGTACAGCTTTGACGCCGGACGTGCCGAGATGGGGCGGCTTCTCCGCGGCCAAAGGGCCCAGGCCTATTTCTGCGCCGACGATGTCCTGTCGATCGGTGCGCTCTCTGCGGTGGAAGAGGCCGGGCTGAAGGTCCCGCAAGACCTTGGGATAATTGGACTAAACGACATGGAAATGGCGGGTTGGGCCAGCATCGGCCTGACCACGATCCACCAGCCCTTCGAGGCGATTGTCCGGGCCTCGATCGACCTGATCGCAGAAAGCTTCGACGACCCCGGCCGGTCACCCGAGACGCACCTTTTCCCCTGCCACGTGGTCGAGCGACGGACCCTTCGGCCCCCTCCCCGGTAAACAGCTGCCCTAACGGAAGAGCTTCGGCCTTGCATCGACCCAGGCGCCCTGCCCTTTGGCCGAGGCGACAGCAGCATGGATCGCGGCGATGGACCGAAGGCCGTCGTCGGCGATGGGGAACAAAGTGACCGCAGGGTCGGGCGCACGGCCCTCGGCCCTGGCCAGCAGGCTTTCGGCCAGATCGCGGTAGATGTTGCCGAAAGCCAGCGGCATCCCTTCAGCGTGGCCAACAGTCACCCGGCTCGCGCGGTCGGCCTCCGGCGACAGGTTCCCTTCGCCGCGTTCGATCACCTGCAGGCGCTGGCCAAGGGGCATGTAGTAAAGCTGGTTCGGCTGCTCTTGCGCCCAGCGAAGGCCCCCCGTTTCGCCAAAAACCTGGATCGTCAGCCCGTGCTGCCGCCCGATCGCCACCGACGAGGTCCAAAGCCGCCCCACAGCACCGCCATCCATGCGGAAGTTGACCATCGCGTCGTCTTCCAGAACGCGGCCCGGCAGACATGAGACGAAATCTGAGGAAAGCCTCTCAACCTCTTGCCCAGTAACGAAACTTGCCATGTGCAGCGCATGAATTCCGCAATCCGCGAACTGCGCCGAAACACCAGCCTGAGCCGGATCATAGCGCCAACGGACGCGGGGGTTGTCTGCGTCGGCCGCATTGGCGTGATGGCCATGGGCAAACTCCGCCACCACCAACCGGACCTTCCCGATATCGCCGCGCGCGACCATCGCCCGCATGTGGCGGACCAGCGCGTAACCCGTGTAGCCATAGTTCACCGCGCAGATGCGCCCCGCCTTGCGCGCGGTCAGGACCAGGTCTTCCGCCTCGGCCTCCGTCACGGTCATCGGCTTTTCGCAAAGCACATTGATCCCGGCCTCAAGGAAGGCCTTCGAGATTTCGTAGTGCGTCGAATTCGGCGTCGCCACCGTCACCAGGTCGATCCGGTCGGCGCGGTCCCGTTCCCCCGCCAGCATCTCCTTCCAGTCGCCATAGGCGCGGTCAGCCGCAACACCAAGTTCCTGCGCGAACGCGCGGCCCGCAGCAGGATCGGCATCCAGCGCCCCCGCGGCGAAGGTGAAGTACCCGTCAAGGCCAGCGGCGATCCGGTGGGCCGGGCCGATCTGGCTGCCCTTGCCGCCCCCGATCATGCCCCAGTTCAGTCGTTTCATGGCGATCCCTCAGAAACCGATGGAGGAAAGGTAAGAGCGGTTTGCGCGCGCGTCGTCAATCGGCGACGTGGGCCCCGCGGGGTCGCAATCCTGCTCGACCGTGCACCAGCCGTCGAAGCCCGCATCCAGCAGGATCTGGCGGACCGCCGGGAAATCGACATCGCCCTTGCCGAGGTTGCAGAAGATCCCTTGCGCGCAGGCATCGTAGAAGCCCGTCCGGTTTGCCACGGCGCTCGCTTTAACTTTCGGGTCGATATCCTTGAAATGCATGTAGGAAATCCGCCCGATATGCCGCCGCATGAAGGCCACCGGATCGAAGCCCGCATAGGAATGGTGGCCGGTGTCGAAGCAGATCTTCAGCAACGACTCGTCGATTTCGGACAAAAGCCGCTCCAGCTCCGGCTCAAAGTCGATGAACCCCGCGGCATGGGCGTGGATGCCCACGGTCAGCCCGTGGTCGGCACCCAGCTGACACACCTTGCGGAAGCGGTCGACGAAACCCGCCCATTCGGCAGGCCCCATCTGTTCCGCCTCATCCGCCCGCCCGGCGGTCGGTGCACGGCGGGGCGAGATGGAATCGATCAGCACCAGATGCTTCGCACCATGCGAGGTCAGCGCCTTGCAGGTGCGCACGCTGGCATCCCAGACCTCATCCCACTTCGCCGGATCGTGGAACGGACGGAAAACCACCCCGCCAATCAGCGTCAGCCCGTTCTCGGCCAGCGCATCGGCCAGGATCGCCGGATCCTCGGGCATGAAGCCGATGGGACCAAGCTCGATCCCTTTGTACCCCGCCGCCGCGCAGTCCGACAGGACCCTGCGCCAGGGGGGATTGCGCGGGTCGTCCGCGAACTCGACACCCCAGGAACAGGGCGCGTTGCCGATCTGGATCATGGTCTTCCTCTCACAAATCCACCCAGGCGCCCGAGGCCGCCGAGGCCCAGGCTGCCGCGATGATGCGGTTCACTTCCATCCCGTCGCGGAACGTCGGCCAGCGCGACTTGCCTTCGGCGATGGCCTGAAGGAAATCCTTCGCCTCGATGATGATCTGGTCCTGATAGCCGGTGCCGTGGCCCGGGCCCTGGCAGAAGGGCAGATAGTCGGGATGTTCGGGCCCCGTCAGGATCTTCCGGAACCCGCGCAGGGCGGGCGGATCGTCGGCCTTGTAGACCCAAAGCGCGTTCTGGTCTTCCTGGTCGAACCGGATCGCGCCCTTTGTGCCCGTGATTTCATAGGCATAACCCATCTTGCGGCCCTGCGACACGCGACTGAACGACAGATGCCCCATCGCTCCGTTTGCAAAGCGGCACATGAACTGGCCGATGTCATCGTTGACCGCGCGGCCCTCGGTCCCCGGACGTTTCCCATGCACTGTCACGATGTCGGCGCTCAGCCGCGCGATTGGCCCGACAAGCGCAAGTGCGGCATTGATCATATGGGGTGCAAGGTCGCCCATCGTACCGTTCGCGGCCCCGAAGTTGCGCCAGGTGGCCGGGCGGCTGCCGTTAGCGTCGAAGTCCTCGGTGTGTTCGCCCCGGAACCAGGTGATCTCGCCGATCTCGCCCGCCTGCAGAAGCGCGCGGGCGAACTGCGAGGCTGGGGTGCGGATATAGTTGAACCCCACCATGTTGACCGCACCCGAGGCTTCGGCGGCGGCGACCATGGCATGGCTGTCGTCGACCGTAGCACCCAGGGGCTTTTCGCAAAGAACCGGTTTGCGAAGCGCAAAGGCCGCCTCGGCAATCGCCCGGTGAGTCTCCTGTGGTGAGGCGATGACCACCGCCTCAACCTTCGGGTCGGCCACCAACTCACGCCAGTCGGCGGTTGCGCGGCGAAAACCGTAAGCGCGGCGGTAGCGCTCGGCCGAGGTGGCGGTCTGCGCGCAGATCATTTCCAGGCGCGGTCGAAGCTCGGTGTTGAAGACCGCACCCACCGCGGCCATCGCCACCGAATGCGCCTTTCCCATGTATCCGCCGCCGATCACGCCTATTCCGATCTCGCGCATGCCGCCCTCTGGAAAGATTTGCAACCGGTTGCAAAGTGGGTATCCTGAGTCGCAAGATATCGTCAACGGCAATTCGATTGCCATGGGCTTTGGGGGTGACGATGCAGGCGGGCAGGACAGACGAGGCCGCGCCGGGGATGCGGCGCATGACGGTGGCGCAGGCGATTGTCACCTGGCTCGCGAACCAGTTCATCGAGATCGACGGCAAGCCGCAGCGGATCTGCGCCGGGGGTTTCGGCATCTTCGGCCATGGCAATGCCCCGTCGCTGGGCGAGGCGCTTTATGAGGCGCGGGACGCCCTGCCCCTCTATCGCGGCCAGAACGAACAAAGCATGGGCTTTGCCGCAGCGGCCTATACCAAAGCGCACCTCCGCCGTCGCTTCATGTTCTGCACTGCTTCGGCGGGGCCGGGGACGGCGAACCTCCTCACCGCCGCCGCGCTGGCCCATGCCAACCGCCTGCCGATGCTGATGCTTTGCGGCGATAACTTCCTGACCCGCCTGCCCGATCCCGTCCTCCAGCAACTGGAGCATTTCGGCAACCCGACCCTCGGCGTGACCGACGCCTTCAAGGCCGTCACCCGCTTCTGGGACCGGATCACCCACCCCGCACAGATCCTGAACAGCCTTCCCGCCGCCCTGAACACGATGCTCGACCCCGCCGACTGTGGCCCCGCCTTCATCGCCCTGCCGCAAGACCTGCAGGGCTGGGCCCATGACTACCCCGAGGCCTTCTTCACCCCCCGCACCCACCGCATCCGCCGCGCAGCACCTGATCCCGCGGATATCGCCGAGGCAGCGGCCCTTCTGACCGGCGCCAAGCGACCGATCATCATCGCCGGGGGCGGCGTGCAGTATTCCCAAGCCGTAGCCGAGCTGACCGCCTTCGCCGACGCGCACCAGATCCCAGTCGTCGAGACCATCGCCGGCCGCGCCAACCTCGTCTGGGACCATCCGCTCAACATCGGCCCCATAGGCGTCACGGGCTCGGACAGCGCCAACGCTATTGCCGGGAAAGCCGACGTCATCCTCGCCGTCGGCACAAGGCTGCAGGACTTCACCACCGGCTCCTGGTCTGCCTTCGCGCCCGACGCCCGGATCATCGGCCTGAACGTGGGGCGGCACGACGCCGCAAAGCACCTGTCGCTACCGCTCGTCTCCGACGCCCGCACCGGCCTTCTGGACCTGGCCCCCGCCCTCAAAGGCTACACCGCACCCACCGACTGGCTGGCCCTGGCCAAGGCCGAACGTAAAACCTGGAACACCTACGTCGCCCGCAACACCGGCCCCCGCAACGGTCTGCCGACCTACGCCCAAGCCATTGGAGCGGTCAACGCGCGCTGCACGCCCCAAGACCGCGTCGTCACTGCCGCCGGGGGCCTCCCCGCCGAAGTAACCGCCAACTGGCGGACGCTGGGCATCGGCACAGTGGATGTCGAGTTCGGCTTCTCCTGCATGGGCTACGAGATCGCCGGCGGCTGGGGCGCGAAGATCGCCCAGGCCGAGACCAACCCCAAGGCCGAGACCATAGTCTTCGTCGGCGACGGATCCTACCTCCTCATGAACTCCGACATCTACTCGTCCGTCCTCACCGGCCACAAGCTCATCGTCATCGTGCTCGACAACGGCGGCTTTGCCGTCATCAACAAGCTCCAGAAGAACACCGGCAACGCAAGCTTCAACACCCTCTTCGCCGACTGCCCGACCATCCCCGAACCCTTCGCCGTCGATTTCGCCGCCCACGCCCGCGCCATGGGAGCCTTGACCGAAGACGTTGAAAACCTTGAGGACTTCGGCGCCGCTTTCGACCGCGCCAAAGCGGCGGACCGGACTACGGTCATCGTCATGCGCGTCGATCCCCATGATGGCTGGACCGACCAGGGCCACACCTGGTGGGAAGTGGGCCTGGCCCAGGTCAGCCCCCGCGCAAGCATCAAGGACGCCCGCACCCAGCAGGAACTGGCGCGCACCCGGCAACGGCAGGGCGTCTGATGGAAAGCTTCTGGCAGCGCCTCAGGCTCAATCGTTTTATCGTTCTGGGCCGGGTCGGCATGGACCTTTACGCCGACCCGCCCGGCACCAAGATCGAAGACGCCACAAGGTACATCTCAGCCATCGGCGGCTCGGCCGGGAACATCGCGGTGGCGCTGGCACGGCAGGGGTCGCAGGCGGCGCTCCTCACCCGGGTCTCGGCAGATGCCGTCGGGCGCTACTGCGTAGCCGAGCTTGACCGCTACGGCGTAGACACGCGTCTGATCCGGGCCTCGGGTGGCGAAACGCGGACCTCGCTGGCCGTCGTCGAAACCCGTCCGACCGATGCCCAGACCGTGCTTTACCGGAACGGTGCCGCCGATTTTGCCCTGACCGAATCCGACGTGGCCGCCATCGATTTCCACGAAACCGGAGCGCTGATCGTGACCGGAACCGCGCTGGCCCGCGAACCCTCACGCGGGGCGACGCAACTGGCGATCCGCCAGGCGCGTCAGGCGGGGGCCGTCGTGGTCCTCGACCTCGACTACCGCGCCTATTCCTGGGCGTCGCGCGAAGAAGCCGCGCGCATCTGTCTGGAGGCCGCCGAAGCCGCACATGTCGTGGTCGGCAACGATGACGAGTTCGGGCTTCTTGCAGGCAGCCACGACCGGGGGGCGGGTCTCGCACAGGACCTCGCCCAGCACGGGGCGCTCTTCACCGTCTACAAGCGGGGTCAGCTCGGCTCGGTCAGCTTCCTGCCCGACCGCGAGTTTCAGACCGGCATCTTCCGGGTCGATGCGCTGAAACCGATGGGCGCGGGCGACGGCTTCATGGGCGGTCTGATGGCGGGTCTGGCGCAGGGCCATGACCTTGAAACCTCGGTCCAACGGGGGGCCGCGACCGCCGCCATCATCGTCGCAGGGATCGGCTGCGCCCCCGCCTCACCCGATACCGCCACGCTTGACGACTTCATCCAGCGTCCCTGACGCGCCGCCGAAAGGACCGCTATGCACATCGCCCCCTATGACAACCGGAACAAGGCGATCATCGGCACGGACGATGCGCTGGTGCCGCTCTGCTACTTCAACATCGTCAAGCTGAAGCGCGGCGAAAGCTTCGTCTCCACCGTCCCCGGCTATGAAACCGGAATCGTTCCGGCGACCGGGACCGTCGACATCGCGGTCATGGGCGAAACCTTCAAAGGCATCGGCCTCCGCCGCAAGAACGTCTGGGATGGCGAACCCGAGGGCGCCTATATCCCGACCGGCGCGCCCGCAACGATCACCTGTGTCAGCGATCAGGCCGAGGTCTTCATCGCAGGCGCCCGGTTCGACGAGGTGCTGAAACCCTTCGCGGTGCGCGCCGCCGACATCGACCCGATCCAGTACGGCTCGGACGACACCAAGACCCACCGCAAGATCAAGCACATCCTCGGGACCAAGTACCACGACCGGGTCGGTCGCCTTCTGGTGTCCGAGCTTTACACCGTCGGCGCGGGCGGCTGGTCGGGGTTCCCAAGCCACAAGCACGACACCACGCGCCTGCCGCTCGAGACCCGCCACGACGAGGTCTACAACTTCCGCTTCAACCCGCCCCATGGCTCGGGCCTGCAGATGTTGCAGCGCGAGGATGGGGTGGCGGGCGACGCCTACCATGTGGTCGATGGCTCGACCATCGCGCTAGACAAGGGTTACCACCCCTGCTGCGTGCTGCCGGGCTACGAGATGTACTATTTCACCATCCTCGCCGGTGAGACGCAGCGGTCGCTGGTCCAATACTTCCAGCCGAGCCACGCCTACCAGATCGAAACCATTCCGGGGATCAAGGACATGATCGCCAAGTTCAAATGACCCTTGCGACGCTCAGGGACGTGCTGACGCCGTGCCTGACAGACGGCACTGCCGTTGCGGGGCTTGTCGTGCTGGGGTGGGAAGATGCCGTGGCTTATGTCCGGGCGGCCGAAGCCGCCGGACAGCCGGTCATCCTGCAGGCCGGGCCCGGCTGCCGCGCCCACACGCCCCTGCCCGTGCTCGGCGCCATGTTCCGAACCCTGGCCGAGGGTGCTGCAGTGCCGGTCGTGGCCCATCTCGACCACGGCGAAAGCCTTGAGGTCTGCCGCCAGGCCATCGACTGCGGCTTCACCTCCGTCATGTACGACGGCTCAGCCCTGCCCTTGGCCCAGAACATTGCCCTGACCGCCGAAATCGCTGCGGTCGCCCATGCCGCTGGCGTGTCGATCGAGGCCGAGCTTGGCTACGTCGGCTACCACGGCGGCGCGGCCTCGCACGGCACCGATCCTGCCGAAGTCGCAGGCTTCGCCACCGAGACCGGCATCGACGCGCTTGCCGTCTCCGTCGGCAACAGCCACCTGATGACCACCCCCGGCGCCGAAGTCGACATGCCGCGCCTCGCAGCAATCCAGCTCGCTGCACCAACGCTTCCGCTGGTCCTGCACGGCGGCTCGGGCCTTTCCCCCGCGCTCCGGCGCCAGCTCGCGCGGGACACGACGGTCTGCAAGTTCAACATCGGGACCGAGCTGCGCATGGCCTTCGGGGCCGCGCTGCGTCAGACGCTGGCCGAGAACCCCCAGCGTTTCGACCGCATCCAGATCCTGCGCGAGACGATCGCGCCCGTCACGGAAGCCGCCCGCACTGTGATCGCCAACCTCGCCGGACGTTAGAGCGGGATGCAGACTGGCAGAATCAGATATCGCACTTCTGTCCGCGCCGGATCGCTCGTCGATGACTTCGTCACTCCTCGCTGTGTTTCTCCGACGAGGAGACGAAGTCGAACGAGGAGGACTTCCAGGCGTGGCGCTGCCGCTGCAGGTTCCGCCAAGACTCATCCCGCTCTAAGCACAACGGCGCGCCGGACCCTCCCGTCCGACGCGCCAATCCTTAACGCTTTCTGAAGAGCCCCGCGCAACCCATTGATTTATCTTTCGGCTCCAGACTGCGCACCGTGCCCATCAGGCCTCGACCCAAAGCCCCTCGTCCTTGACGACCTTGTAGGCCTCGTCCAGCGACTTCCGGGCGCGCTCGATCAGCACGTCGATCTCGCCCGTCGTGATCGTCAAAGACGGCGCGATGATCATCCGATCCCCCACAGCCCGCATGATCAGGTCATTCGCAAAACACCGCTCGCGGGTCTTGTAGCCGACAGTCCCGGCCTCAGACGCAAACTTCGCCCGCTTCTCCTTGTTCGGGGTCAGCGCAATCGAGCCCATCAGGCCCACCAGCTTCGCTTCACCCACCATCGGATGATCGGCCAAGGCATCCCAACGCTCCTTCAGATAAGGATGCGCCACATCGCGGACATGCTCGACGATCTTCTCGTCCTGCATGATCCGCAAGTTCTCCAGCGCCACCGCGCAGGCGACCGGATGGCCCGAGTAGGTATAACCGTGGAAGAACTCCCCCGCCCCGCCAACCACATTCGCGACCTCGTCGCAGACGATCGACCCGCCGATCGGCGCATAGCCCGAGGACAGCCCCTTCGCGATGGTCATGATGTGCGGCTTGATCCCGAAGACTTCGGAGCCGAACCACTTGCCCGTCCGCCCGAAACCGGTGATCACCTCGTCAGCGATCAGCAAGATGCCATACTTGTCACAGATCCGCTGGATTTCCGGCCAGTAGGTCTTCGGCGGCACAATCACGCCCCCCGCCCCCTGGATCGGTTCCCCAATGAAGGCCGCCACATTGTCCGGCCCGATCTCAAGGATCTTCCCCTCCAGCGCCCTTGCCCGGGCGAGGCCGAAGTCGTCCTCGCTCATATCCCCGCCCTCGCCCCACCAGTAGGGCTGGTCGATATGCTCGATCCCGTCGATCATGCCGCCATGCGCGTGGATCGGCTTCATCCCACCCAACGAGCCCCCGCCCATGGTCGACCCATGATACCCGTTCCACCGCGCGATGATCGTCTTCCGCCAGGGCTTGCCCATCACATCCCAGTAGCGCCGCACCAAACGGATGTTGGTGTCATTGGCTTCCGACCCAGAGCCCGCAAAGAACACATGGTTCAGATCGCCCGGCGCAAGCTTCGCGATCTCGGCAGCCAGAGCAATGGCGGGCACATGAGTTGTCTGGAAGAACGTGTTGTAATAGCACAGCTCTTCCATCTGCCGCGCCGCAACCTGGGCCAGTTCCTTGCGGCCATAGCCGATGTTCACACACCAAAGGCCCGCCATCCCGTCGATGATCTTGTGACCCTCGCTGTCGGTCAGCCAGACCCCCTCGCCCCGCGTAATGACCCGCGCGCCCTTGGCCGCCAGCCCCGCCTTGTCGGTGAACGGATGGAAGTGATGCGCCGCGTCCAGACGCTGCAGCTCGGCGGTCGGCATATGGTTGGTGATCATGTTCATCGGGTGTCCCTTCCGGAATCGGCAGGGCTCGCACCCCGGCTTTCCAAAAGGATATGATCAAACGCAGCCGCGTTCAAGAAATTTGATCAAATTATTGCAGACAGCTGCCCACCCCCCCCGTGCCCATTCATCTTTGCCCAAATATCCCCGCCGGAGGCCCTCCCGAGCCGGCCCGCGCGTTCTTCACGCGCAGAGGCGAGACAAAAGGTCTTCGCGCGTCAGCGCTCAATTTGAAAACCGCTGTTCAGGGCGCGTCGGTCAGGGCCTGGCGCACATGGTCCACGCCCTGCTGGATGTCCCGCTCGATGGCCGCCGCAAGCGCCCTTGCATCCCGCGCCCGCATTGCCGCCAGCGCTTCGCGGTGGAGATCGGGCGCTACCTCGCGCCCGTAGCGGTCGATCACCGCCCGCAAGGACGGCCCGGCGCGGAGCCACAGCGAGCGCGCAAGGTCCAGAAGCACCGGCGCATCCGCCGCTTCATAAAGCGCGAAGTGGAACGCGTGGTTCGCCGCAAGATAGTCCGGCAGCTTCCCGGCATCGATTGCACGGTTCACCGCCCCGTCGATCGCCTCCAGCCGGTCGATCTGCGTCGCCGTCAGCCTCGACGCGGCAAGCTCGGCAAGCCTCGGCTCGATCGCCAGCCGCGCAAAGGCCACCTGGTCCAGCATCTCGGCCGAAAGCTGCGGCACCGCCACCCGACGGTTCCCCTGCGGCAGCAAAGCCCCCTCGGCGGTCAGCCGCCGGATCGCCTCGCGGACCGGCGTCATGCCCGCATCCAGATCGGCGATCAACCCCTGAATCGTCACCGGCGCACCGGGCGCAAGATGGCCATAAAGGATCATGTCGCGCAGGCGCGCGTAGGTGACCTCATGGCTGGGTATCTTCCGGTTATCGGCGTCCATCGGGGCTCCCTTCGGGTTGCCCCTTTATGACGCCATCCGCCCGGCAATCAAGATGTGATCAAATCTTCGGCGCGTAGCGGAAGCGGGTGACGTCCGCCGTCCAGGCCTGGCCCGTCAGATCATACGCCACCACCCCAACGAAGGCCCCCGTGAACGAGGCATGTTCTCCCCGCCCGCCTTCATCCGACACAATCGACGCGTCAAGCTCGGGCCCAATCTCCTCCCCGTTCACCAGGAAGCGCTGGACAGCACAATCCACCGTCACACCCAGCATCACCTTGCCCTCGGCCACCGGGAACCCGCCATGGAAGGTCAGCGCCTCACCCGGCCAGTCGCCGAGGCACGAGACCAGGCTCACCACCCGCGCGCCGTTCTCCTGGGTGATCAAAGCGGCGTGGAACTTGTGGCGGTTGTAATAGGTGATAAGGCCCGCCGCGCGCTGCCAGTTGGGCGGATCGGCCAGCACATCCGCCTCGGCCGCATAGGCCGGTTCGTCCTGGCGCCGCGCGACAAGGGCCTGCTCGAACCACGAGCCAGGGCTTTCCCGCCCGATCAGCCGCAGGGCACTCCCTGTCAGAGTGAAAAGCCGTTCGGGGTAGGGCGTGCGCAGCCACTGAAACTCGGGCGGCAGGGTCGTCCCGGTGAAATGATGCTCGAACGGCGCCGGATCAACGCGGGCTGAAGGCAGGTTGACGGTCGTGGGCGGCAGAAGCCCGCCATCCTTCAGCCACAACCAGTCGTCACGCCAGACGACCTCGGCCAGCCCCGTCTCACGGCCCGTGGCGCAGAACACACCGTGCGGGCCCTGCTGCGGACGACCGCAAAGGTAGCTGTGCCAATGGCGGCCATCATGCCCCTCGACATATTGCCCATGACCCATGCGCTGGATCGGGTTCTCCGGATTGAACCGCGCGGTGATCAGGTGCTTTTGCGGATGGGTCTCATAAGGCCCGCGAATGTCACGCGACCGGGCCATGGTCACCGCATGGTCATAGCCCGTGCCGCCTTCGGCAGTCGTCAGGTAGTACCAGTCCCCCCGGCGGAAGAGATGCGGCGCTTCGGTCAGGCCAAGATCGGTGCCGGTGTAGATCGTCGTGACCTCCCCCAGAAGACCCCTCTCGGGGTGCCATTCCTGCAGCTCGATCCCGTCGAACGCGTCATGCGCCGGGTTCAGGCCCGTCCCCTTGCCGCGATGGTTCCAGCGCATATTTACGAACCATTTGCGCCCGTCGCGGTCATGGAAGAGCGACGGGTCGAAGCCCGAGGAATTCACGTAAGTCGGGTCAGACCAGTCGCCGTCCACCGTCGCACAGGTGACGATGTAGTTGTGCGCGTCCTTGAAGGCGCCGTCCAGCCGCTTGACGTCCGTATAGACCAGCCAGAACCTGCCATCCGCGTACGAAAGGCACGGCGCCCAGATGCCGCCACTGTCGGGGTTGCCGCGCATGTCCAACTGGGCCGCCCGGCACAAGGGCCGCGAGACCAGCCGCCAGTTCACCAGATCGCGGCTCTGATGGATTTGCACCCCGGGATACCACTCGAACGTCGAGGTCGCGATGTAATAGTCCTCACCGACCCGGCAGAAGCTCGGATCAGGATTGAAGCCGCGGATCACAGGATTTTCGAGCATCGTCAGACCCTTGAAAGAGATGCGGGCAGAGCGGCCCCTCAACCGCTCCGCCCGCAGGGCCCGCCTGACAGGGAGGTGCCAGGCAAGGCCATTCTAGACCAAAAGCGCCTGAGCATCGGCGGGCGACAGCGCCGCAGGCCGAGTACAGACGGTGGAGAGCGTCACGAACTGACCCGTCTCACCTGATCTAAGGCAAGCGGTCATGACGTCCACACCATGAAGCGCGCGGTCGAGCGAACAGCGCGCATCGCGCCCGCCCTGAAGGGCCGCAACCATGTCGGCCAACCCCGCCGTCCGGTAGTTCGCGAGGTCCCGCCCGTTGTGGTTCTGGTTCACCTTGCCAAACGGGTGATCCCAGGGCGCCAGCACGTCCAGCACACCATCGCGGCCTGCCACCTCGACCTGACCGCCAAAGAAGTTCGGATCGGGGACGTAAAGCGTACCTTCCGTCCCATAAAGCTCGAAATGGTTCCGCTTGTGGTGCCACACATCCCATGAGGTCGAAAGGTTGACCGTCGCGCCCGAGTGGAACTCCAGCAGCGCATGGATGTTGGTGGGCGTCTTGACCGGCACCTTCTCGCCAAGCCGGGGCCCGTTGGCGATGGTGCGCTCCGCCTCGGCGGACGAGGTCAGCGCCCCCACCCGGCGCACCGGGCCCAGAAGGTTGATCAGGTTCGCGACATAGTAAGGCCCAAGGTCGAGCATCGGCCCCGCCCCCGGCAGGAAGAAGAAATCCGGGTTCGGGTGCCAATGCTCCATCCCGTGGTTCAGAACCGCCGCACAGCCCGCAGTGATCGTGCCGATCCGGCCTTCGTCCAGCACCGCCCGCGCCTGCTGATGCGACCCGCCCAGGAACGTGTCCGGCGCACAGCCGACCGCGAGCCCCTTGGATTTCGCCAGATCACGCAGGGTGACCCCTTCCTCCAGCGTCAGCACCAGCGGCTTTTCCGAATAGGCATGCTTCCCCGCCTCCAGAATGCGCTTCGTCACACCGTAATGTGCGTCCGGAATGGTCAGGTTGATGACCACATCCACTTGCCCGTTAGCCAGCAGGTCGTCCACCGACTGCGCCTTCACGCCGAATTCCTCGGCCCGCGCCTTCGCGGCCTCCATGTTGACGTCCGCCACAGCGCGCACCTCCAGCCCCTTGAAAAGCGGCGCCAGCCGCAGGTAGCTGGTCGAGATGTTCCCGCACCCGATAATGCCCAAACCCAGATTTGCCATTTTTCCCTGTCCTCAGAAAGCTTTGACTGCCGCGATCGAGCGTGTCGCGAACCGCTCATGATCCTTCGGGTTGTCGTGTTCCATGATGAAATGGCGCACACCGATCTTCCGCAGCGCCGCCACGATCCCCTTCCAGTCGACCGTGCCATGGCCCACATCGGCCCAGCCGTCCTCATCCGCGTTCTGGCCTGCAGGGGCGATGTCCTTCACATGGGCGGCGGTGATCCGGTCCTTGTAGCGCTCGATCCAGGCCAGGGGATCGGCCCCGCCACGGATCACCCAGGCCACGTCCATTTCCCATTCGAGACCCGTCCCGCCCTCGAAGATCCGGTCCTGCGGGATCGACCCGTCCGCCAGTGCCACAAACTCGAAGTCATGATTGTGCCAGCCAAAACCGTAGCCCGCAGCCTTGTAGGGCGCACCGGCAGCCTGAAGCCGCGCGCCGAATGCCTTCCAGCCCGCCGCGTCGGTAGGTCGGTCGTCGGGCATGACATAAGGGCAGTAAATCCGCTCCATCTTCAGCGCGCGGGCAATGCCCAGCACCTTCTCTACCTCGCCTTCCAGCATCTGCAGACCGAAATGCCCGGTCGGCATGGTCAGGCCGGTGGCGGCGAGCCCCGCCTTGGTCGTCTCGACCGCCGCATCATCGGCATAAAGCGCGCCGTAGCCTTCGACCGCCGTGTATCCAGCCTTGGCCAGCATCTGGAACGTCGCATCCATCGGCGGGAAGTTGCGGGAGGAGTAGAGCTGATAGCTGAACATCGGATGGCCTTTCGTCAGGCGCCATAAGTGGCGGAGTGGAGGTCCCGGAAGGTGAACTGCGGCACCGACGAGGGATCGTTGGGGGTGAAGGTGATGGTCGCCGGATGCCCGGGGAACAGCGTCACCGCATTGGCCGAGAAGCGTCCCGGAACTTCAGACTCGATGGCAACAAAGGGGGCGAGTGCCTTGACTTTCAAAGTCAATTTCCAGATCGCTCCGTCTTTCGCGACCTCATGGCTCAGACCCGCATGCTGCAGGTCGTATGCCTTCCACGGCTTCGGCGCATGGACATCGCCGCCCTCTGCATCGCCCGTCCAGGTGAAGACCAGCACCTCGCCCGGCCCCAAAGCATCGGGCGCGAGCGTCAGGACCGGCACCGCCGCATCGGTCGGCACTGCCACTTCTGCCTGCCCAAGCTCCCGGGTGCTCCCGTCCATCGCCGCGGCCCGCACAGTCACGCTGATCCGCGCGGCCTGCGGGCTATCGTTAAGCGCCTTAAGCGTGATCGTGCCATCCTTCGGGATCGCCACCACCGTCACCGGCGCATAGAACTCCTTCGCCATGTGGTGAAGAAGCTTCCAGTTCCCGCCATGGTCCAGGCTCGACCAGCTACACACCGGCCAGGTGTCGTTAAGCTGCCAGTAAAGCGTCCCCATGCAATGCGGCTTCAGGCTCCGCCAATGCGTCACCGCCGTCTTGATCGCCAACCCCTGCTGGACCTGGCTGAGATAGACAAAGCTCTCGAAATCCACCGGAAAGCGGAAATACCGGAACATCGTCTCCGCAATCCGCGCATTCCCGCCCGCGTTCTTCTGGTGGCTCTCCATCACCGGGCTGGCGATGTTCCAGTCCTTCGGGTCAGCAAACCGCCGGATCACCGACATCGACGGATAGGACTGAAACCCGAACTCCGAACAGAACCGGGGCGAGACATCCCGATAGTGGTCGAAGTCCCGCCCCTCGTGCCAGACCGACCAGAAATGCATGTCGCCCGACGAGTCATCATGCCACGCATCGCCAAACGACATCGGGCCGGGGGATGGAGAGGACGGCCACCAGTTGGCGCTCGGATCACCTTGTTTCGCCTGCATCTCAATGGCGCGGTTCAGTCGGTCATAGTTCACCAGATATCGATCCCGATCCTTGCGCGACTCCGGAAACCAGGTCAGCGCGCCGATCAGTTCATTGTCCCCACACCAGAGCGCGATGCAGGGATGGTGGTGAAGCCGACGAACTTGTTCAAGAACCTCGATCCTTACCGACGAGATGAAGTCAACGGTCGAGGGGTAAAGGTTGCAGGCAAACATGAAGTCCTGCCAGACCATGAGGCCCAGCTCGTCGCAGAGGTCATAGAACCAGTCCGGCTCGTACCGGCCCCCGCCCCAGACGCGGATCATGTTCATGTTGGCGTCGACCGCCGACTTCAGGAGATCGCGGGTGGCCTCGGGCGTGATGTTCGACGCAAGCGCGTCAGCAGGAATCCAGTTCGCCCCTTTGGCAAAGACATCGCGGCCATTGACGCGGAACTTGAAGCCGGTGCCAACGGAATCTTTTTCGGTGATCAGTTCCAGTTCGCGAAGGCCGATGCGGCGCGACAAAGACGCTTCTCCGCTCGTCAACGTCAGATCGTGGAATTTCTGGTCGCCAAGTCCCACAGGCCACCAAAGCTCCGGGTCCTCTATTGTGACGCTTAGGCTCACTTTGCCGTGCCTAGCTTTTTTTGTTTCAGAAACCCCGGCGCAGGTCAGCGTAACATCGCCGTTAAAGTCACCGCCTCCGAACAGCCATACGGTCACGTGAACATCGACTTGCCCCGGAGCGTGAACTTGCTGGATGACCGGACTACGAAAATGGAGCCCGCCGTCCGGCTCCAACCGAATGCTCCCATAAACCCCGAACGGGGCCAGCGCGATGTTCCAGTCCCAGCCGAAATCGCAGGCTGGCTTCCGAAGCATGTTGCCGTTGGGGATCGGGCAATTCTGCGCAGCATAGGGAATGTAGAAGGGCATCCCGGCCTGCCGCTCTGCCGCAACCCGGACCGGTGAGGCGAAACGGATGCTGATCTCGTTTTCACCTACGCGCAGCGTTTTCATCGGAGACAGATAGACCCTGTGCTCGTGAAACATCGAGTCCGCCTGCAGCACGGACACGCCATTCACAAAGACCTCGGCCACCGTGTCGAGCATATCGATGACCAACGTCAGATCGGTCCGGTCCACCGTGAACGTACGCGTCGCCACCCAATCCCGCTCACAGACCCAGCGGCAGTCGTATTCGTTCCGGCCCCAGTACGGATCGGGAATCACCCCCGCCTTCACCAGCGCGGTGATCCCGTCTCCGGGCAGGTCGAAAGGCACAACATGGGCGCCGCTTTCATCCGAAAGCGTCCAGACACCCGCCAGATCGAGCATGTGTCAGATCCTCTGTTCCGTCTTCGCGTCAAAGAGCGAGGCTTTCGCCAGATCAAGCACCAGATGCACCTTGGTTCCCGCCGGTAGCCGCCCCTCCACCGGAATGCGGACGCACATCTCCTTGCCCTCGGCGATCAGCCACAACAGACTGTCCGCCCCAAGATGCTCGTCGATCTCCACCTCCGCCGGGATCGAGCGGCCCGGCACCGCTTCCTTGCTGATCAAAATATGCTCCGGCCGCACCCCCAGGATCGCCTGATCCCGCTCCAGCACCGCCCCGCCGTCGTAGCCTGCAAGGTCGATCCGCGTGCTTCCGAACTGGAACGCCTTGCCGCCCTCGATGGTCTTGCCGGACAGCATGTTCATTGCCGGGCTGCCGATGAAGCCCGCGACGAACAGGTTCGACGGCTTGTTGTAGATCGTCTGCGGGTCTGCCAGCTGCTGGATCACGCCCCCCTTCATCACCGCGATCCGGTCTGCCAAAGTCAGCGCTTCGATCTGGTCGTGCGTCACGTAGACCATCGTGTTCTTCAGCCGCTCATGCAGGCGCTTGATCTCGACCCGAAGCTCGCTGCGCAGCTTGGCGTCAAGGTTCGAGAGCGGCTCGTCGAAGAGGTACACATCCGCGTCCCGGACAAGCGCCCGCCCGATCGCCACGCGCTGCCGCTGCCCGCCCGAAAGCGCCCCGGGCTTCCGATTGAGCAGCGGTTCGATCTGCAGGATCTCCGCCGCCCGGGCCACGCGCTTTTCGATCTCTGCCGCCGGCATCCGTGCGTTCTTCAGGCCGAACGAAAGGTTCCCCCGCACCGTCATCTGCGGATAAAGCGCGTAGGACTGGAACACCATGCCGATCCCTCGCTCCGACGGCTCGGCCCAGGTCACGTTCTTGCCCTTGATCCAGACCTGCCCGTCGGTGATGTCCAGAAGACCCGCAAGACAGTTCAGCAGCGTCGACTTTCCGCAGCCCGACGGGCCCAGGAGGACGACAAACTCCCCCTCTGCCACGTCCAGGTTCATGTGTTTAAGCACCGAAACCGAGCCGAAGCTGAGTGTCAGGTCCTTGACTTCAATCGAGTTAGCCATGCGTTCAGCCTTTCACGGCACCGGCGGCGATACCGCGGACGAAAAGTTTGCCAGAGATGAAGTACACGATCAGCGGCACCAGCCCCGTCAGCAGCGTGGCGGCCATGTTGACGTTGTATTCCTTCACCCCCTGGACCGAGTTGACGATGTTGTTCAGCTGCACCGTCATCGGATAAAGCTCGGGCTTGGTGTAGACGACGCCGAACAGGAAGTCGTTCCAGATGCCCGTGACTTGCAGGATCAGCGCCACGACAAAGATCGGCAGCGACATCGGCAGCATGATCTGGAAGTAGATGCCCCAGAACCCCGCCCCGTCGACGCGCGCGGCCTTGAACAGCTCCTCCGGGACCGAACTGAAGTAGTTGCGGAAGAGAAGCGTCAGGATCGGCATCCCGAAGATCGTATGGACGATCACAAGGCCCCAGAGCGTGCCGTAAAGCCCCATCTCCCGCAGCATGATCACGATCGGGTACAGCATGATCTGATACGGAATGAAGGACCCGAAGATCAGGATGGTGAAGAACACCTCTGACCCCTTGAACTTCCAGTTGATCAGGGCGTAGCCGTTCACCGACGCGATCAGGATCGAGATGATCACCGAGGGCACTGTGATGAGCACCGAATTCCAGAAGCCCCGCGAAAGCCCGTCACAGTTCAGACCGGTGCAGGCGGTGGCCCAGGCCTTGACCCAGGGCTCGAACGTGATCTCGACCGGAGGGGCAAAGATGTTGCCCAGCCGTATCTCGGGCATGCCCTTGAGCGAGGTCATCACCATCACCCAGAGGGGCAGGATGTAGTACAGCGCGACCAGCCCAAGGATGCCGTAAAGCACGATGTTGCGGGTCGAAAGGCGCCGTCTGGGCTTTGCGCCCCGTGGGCCGGTCATTGCAAGCTCAGCCATGCTTCTTCCCCCCGAATTCCAGATAGGCCCACGGGATCAGCACGATCAGCACCGACAAGAGCATCATGGTCGAGGCGGCAAACCCCTGCCCCAGGTTCTGCGCCTGGAACATGTAGTCATAGACATACATCGCCGGGACCTGGCTTGCGTTGCCACCCGGTCCGCCAGAGGTCATGGCCACCACCAGATCGTACAGCTTGATGATCCCGGCCGCGACGATCACCAGCGTGGTGATGAAGACCGGCCGCATCATGGGAATGACGACCACAAGGTACGTCTTCCAGGTCGGGATTCCGTCGACCCGCGCGGCCTTCCAGATGTCTTCGTCAATCCCGCGCAGGCCCGCCAGCATCAGGCACATCACGAACCCGGTGCCTTGCCAGAGCCCGGCGATCAGAAGGCCGTAAAGCACCGTCTCCGGGCTGTGCAGGGGATCGAACGAAAAGCTCTCCCAGCCCCAGCTGCGCACGATGCCCTGCAGGCCGAAATCGGGGTTGAGGATCCACTGCCAGACGAGGCCCGTCACGATGAACGAGAGGGCAAAGGGGTAAAGCATGATGGTGCGGAACGTATCCTCGAAGCGGATTTTCTGGTCCATCAGCACAGCCAGCAGAAAGCCCATGCTGACAGTGAAGATCAGCGACATCACCCCGAAGAACGCCAGGTTCTCGATCGAGATCAGCCAGCGGCTGTTCGACCAGAGCCGCTCGTACTGGTCGAGCCCGACGAAGTTCGTCCTCGGCAGAAGCTTTGAATTTGTGAACGAGTAGACCACCGTCCAGATCGTACCCCCGACAAAGACGACGAGGGTGGTCAACACCATTGGGATCGCGGCGATCTTGGCATTCAGATTTTGCAGCAAGCGTACAGGTCGACCGCGCGTTGCCATGACTGGCATCCCCTCCGGTTCATGGAAGACAGATGCGCCGTCCGGACAATGCCGGACGGCGCATTCGCGTTCAGAACGTCAATTTGCCGAGGCGATTTCGACCCACTTCGCCTGCGCATCAGCAGCAGGCATGTCGGTCTTCCAGAACTCCACCATCAGATCTTCGAACTGCTTCTGGGTGTCCGGGGACCACACCATATCGCCAGCCGGAACGATGTTGCCGCCCGCAAGGATCGACAGACCCTTCTTCATGCAGTCGTTCGCAGCGGCCAGATCAATGTCACCCCGGATCGGCAGCGAGCCTTTCTTCAGGTTGAAAGCGACCTGCACTTCGGGGCTGACCAGAAGGGCGGCCAGACGCTTCTGCGCGGCTTCCTTTTCCGGGTCGTCCAGTTTCGGGAAGTAGAACGCATCGCCGCCGGTCGAGATGTATTCGTTCATCCCCATGCCCGGCAGGCAGGTATAGTCCTTGCCCGCAACTTCGTTCGCGACCTGGAATTCACCCTGCGCCCAGTCACCCATGATCTGGCCAGCGGCCATGTCGGTGATGACAAGGTTGGTGGCCTGGTTCCAGTCCTGCACGTTCGACCCGACCGCCAAGGCGCGCGCATCAGCGGCAGCCTGGAAGACAGCGGCCATTTCCGGGCCAGCAGCCACGGCCATGTCCTTGTCGATGTTGACCTTCTTCCAAAGGTCCAGACCGCCGACACCGATGGTCAGCGCACCAAACGCCAGGTTCGACTGCCAGGGCTGGTCACCCAGGGCCAGCGGCACCTTGCCCGCCTCGCGCACCTTGTCGGCCGAGGCGACGAACTCGGTCCAGGTCGTCGGAACCGGCAGACCCAGGTCCTCATAGACCTTGTTCGACAGCCACAGCCACTCCGGCGAGTGGATGTTCACCGGCGCGCAGTAGATCTTGCCATCGACGGTGCAGGCATCCAGCAGGCTCGGCGGGAATACGATTTCCTTCCAGTTGTTGGCCTCGGCCACATCCGTCAGGTCCAGCATCAGCCCGGCTTCGACCAGTTCCAGCGCCTGCTGGCCATGGTTGAACTGCGTGGCCCCCATCGGGTCACCGCCCGTGATGCGCGAGATCATGATCGGGCGCGCCGTACCGCCGCCGCCAGCGATCGCGCCGTCGACCCATTTGTCGCCCGAAGCGTCGAAAGCCTTGGCCAGTTCGGCCACCGCAGCCGCCTCGCCGCCCGAGGTCCACCAATGGGTGACCTCAAGCTCGGTTGCCATCGCTGGCATGGCAACCGATGCACAAAGCACCGCCGTCAGTTTCATCAGTTTCATCCGTTCCTCCCAGTTTCTGAAACGTTATAGCTAAAGCCTATAACGTTATAGATTTGCCGATCAACCAATCTTTTCGCTTGTCGTGGCCGCCCCTGCAAGTTTTCATGGCGGGATGATCCGGGCCAGTCGGGGCCGGGAATCCTTGCTGAAACGGACCAATGCCGCAGTGCCGAAACAGCGCCAAATCCCTTGCCGGCCGCGAAGTTCGCGGCGGTCGGGCCGCGCTCGTCTCTGCAGCTGCAAAATCCGGCGGGAAACCCGAATCACGTCGGCAGATTCGTGGCGGCCTGGCCTGTCGTTCGCATAAAGACAGAGGGACCAATGGCCGCGCTCTCTGATCCGCCTACCCCTGATTCGGACGCAGGGCGCCCCACGCTGAAGACGATAGCCGCCGCGACCGGCCTTGCCGTCGCCACTGTCAGCCGCGCGCTGAAGGACGCTCCCGACATCGGCGAGGACACCAAGCGCCGCGTCCGCGAAACCGCCAGCCAGCTCGGCTACCGCCCCAACCGCGCCGGAGTACGCCTGCGCACCGGCAAGACCAATGTCATCGCACTGGTCCTGTCCACCGAAGCCGACGTGATGAACCACACCTCGCGCCTGATCTACTCCATCGCCAGCGCGCTCCGCGGCACCCCCTACCACATGGTGGTCATGCCGTTCTTCCCCGACCAAGACCCCATCGAGCCGATCCGCTACATCGTCGAAACCGAAAGCGCCGACGGCATCATCCTGAACCAGACCAAGCCCGACGATCCGCGCCTCCGCTACATGGCGGACCGCGGTTTTCCCTTCGCCGCGCATGGCCGCAGCCACATGGGCCTCGATCACGCCTATTTCGACTTCGACAACGACGCTTTCAGCCGCCTCGGCGTGCGGGCCCTGGCCCAGCGCCACCGCAAGCGTCTTTTGCTGATCGCCCCGCCGCGCTCGCACATGTACGCGCGCCACATGGTCACCGGCTTTTCCGACGAGGCTGCCCTCCAAGGCCTGCCGTTCGAGATCGCCGAGAAGGTCACCTCGGACAGTGGCGGCGACGCGATCGAAGACGCCATTTTCGCCCGCTTCACCGAAAAAGACCCACCCGACGGCATCCTTGTCGGCTCCACCACCGCAGCGATGTCGTCCATCTCCGGGGTCGAGCTTACGGGCCGCGTCCTCGGCCGCGATTTCGACGTTGTCGCGAAAGAGGCGATCCCCCTCTTGCGCCGCTTCCGTCGCGAAACCATCATCATCCGCGAAGACGTGGGCCGGGCGGGTGAGTTTCTGGCCCGCGCCCTGGTTGCCGAGATTGAAAAACGTGCCCCGGAAGCGAGGCAAGGCCTCGAGATTCCGGGCAAGGTCGACTGGGGCGGCGCGCCCCGTTAGGGAGGAACGACATGAAGACGATCAAGGGCCCCGCCCTCTTTCTGGCACAGTTCGCGGGTGACGCCGCCCCGTTCAATTCCTGGAAATCCATCACCGCCTGGGCCGCTGACTGCGGCTATGTCGGCGTGCAGATACCGTCATGGGACGGGCGCCTCTTCGATCTGGAAAAGGCCTCCAGTTCAAAGGCTTATTGCGATGAGTTGAAAGGGGTGGCCTCAGACGCAGGCCTTCAGGTGACCGAGCTTTCGACCCACCTGCAAGGCCAGCTCGTCGCCGTCCATCCGGCCTATGACGCCGCCTTTGACGGCTTCGCCGCCCCCGCCGTGCGCGGCAACCCCAAGGCCCGCGCCGACTGGGCCTTGGACCAGGTCAAGAAGGCCCTCACCGCTTCGAAAAACCTCGGCCTCACCGCCCACGCCACCTTCTCCGGCGCGCTCGCCTGGCCCTACCTCTACCCCTGGCCGCAACGCCCAGCTGGGCTCGTAGAGGAAGCCTTCGACGAGCTCGCCCGCCGCTGGACCCCCATCCTGAACCACGCCGAGGATTGCGGCGTCGACGTCTGCTACGAGATCCACCCCGGCGAAGACTTGCACGATGGCGTGACGTTCGAGATGTTCCTCGACCGGGTCAAAGGCCACAAGCGCGCGAACATGCTTTACGACCCCTCACACTACGTCCTGCAACACCTTGATTACCTTGACCATATCGACATCTACCACGACCGCATCAAGATGTTCCACGTCAAGGACGCCGAGCTGAACCCCACCGGCCGCCAGGGCGTCTACGGCGGCTTCCAGTCGTGGGTCAACCGCGCCGGCCGCTTCCGCTCACCGGGCGACGGCCAGGTCGATTTCGGCGGCATCTTCTCGAAACTCACCCAATACGGCTTCGACGGCTGGGCCGTGGTCGAATGGGAATGCTGCCTGAAACACCCCGAAGACGGCGCCCGCGAAGGTGCCGCCTTCGTCGACGCCCACATGATCCGCGTGACAGAGAAAGCCTTCGACGACTTCGCCGGAGCAGGCACCGACCGCGCCGCCAACCGCCGGATGCTGGGGCTGGATTGACATGAAGATCGGGTTCAACCTCCTCCTCTGGACGACCCATCTCGACAAGACGCTCCTGCCCACCCTCCGCGCCCTGAAAGCCGCAGGCTACGACGGGGTCGAAGTGCCGATCTTCGGCGGCGACCCCACCTACTACCGCGACCTGCGCTCCATGCTCGACGCCGAGGGCCTCATGTCCACCGTCGTTGCCATCGTGCAGGACGAAGCCCTCAACCCCCTGTCGGCGCAGAACGAATCCGCCGGGGTCGACTACCTCAAATGGCTGGTCGACTGCTCCGTGGCGTTAGGCGCCGAGGTTCTGGCGGGCCCCTTCTACCAGCCCCTTGGCGTCTTCTCCGGCCATCCGCTCAGCGACGAAGAATGGCAGCGCCTGGTCCGCACCCAGACCGCCATGGCCGACCATGCGGGCAACGCCCTGACCCTCGCCGTCGAACCCCTGAACCGCTTCGAATGCTACGCGCTCAACACCTGCGAGCGTGCCGCGAAACTGGTGCAGGCCGTGAACCGCCCGAACTACGGCTACCTCTTCGACACGTTCCACTCCAACATCGAGGAAAAGGACCCCATCGCCGCCCTCAAAGCCACGATGCCGCAGGTAGCCCACATCCACATCAGCGAGAACGACCGCGGCACCCCCGGTCGCGGCCACGCCCCGATCCTGCCCACCATCGCCACCGCCAAAGCCGCCGGTTACAACGGCTGGCTGACGGTCGAGGCGTTCGGCCACGCCCTCCCCGATATTGCTGCCGCCACAAGGGTTTGGCGGCCGCTCTTCACCTCAACCGAAGAAGTCTACACCGAAGCCATCGCCCTCATCCGCCAAGGCCTCGCCGCGTAAAAGGAGACCGCCATGCCCATCGACGCCGCCCACACCGCCCGCCCGCCCCGCCTCCGCCTCGGCATGGTCGGCGGCGGACGCGACGCATTCATCGGTGCCGTCCACCGCATAGCCGCGCGGATTGACGACCAATATGAACTGGTTGCAGGCTGTTTCTCCTCCAACCCCGAGAAATCCAAAGCCTCCGGCGCCGACCTCGGCCTCGACCCCGCGCGCTGCTACGAAAGCTTCGCCGAGATGGCCAGCCGCGAGGCGCGCAAGAAAGA
>NZ_JBOFBI010000315.1:0-7958 GCF_051645465.1 Tabrizicola sp.
CCGCAGCGTCTTCGCGCAGGACCTTGTCGTCGAAGGCGATGCCACCTCCAGTGGACCGATCGAAGTCCAAGGCAACGTCGTTGGCTCACTGCGGGCGCCAGAGATCACCGTGGCTGCTTCAGGTCGTGTTGAAGGTTCCATCGTCGCCCACGACCTCGTCGTGCTTGGGGCAGTCTCTGGTATGATCTCAGCTCGACACGTTCAGCTCGCGCCGAGTGCGATCGTGCAGGCCGATGTCATCCATGAGCGGATCGCCATCGAGGCCGGAGCCGAGCTTGAAGGCAGGCTTCAGCGTAAGGCCTGACAGATCTCACACCGCAAGGTCTGGCGGCAGCATCTGGCCGGCAGGCAGATAGCCCCGCCGCATCTTCTGACGGAGTGTCTGGGATGCCGCTCTCTCCGCTTCTTCAACGGAAGCACAGGTCTCGATGCTCGTCCGCCCGTGGGTCCCGATCCGGCCCCAGGTTCGCAGGACGGAGACGTCGCCGAACAGTGTCGCCGCGACATCGATGCAGTAGAACCGCGCCATGTTGGCCTCTGGGTCGATGCGGTGCAGATGTGCCAGAGCCATGGCGGTCCTCCCCCGCTCAGACTCTGCTTTGCGGCTCGCCAAGTCCAATTGCTTTTCTGAATCGATCCGGGCGGTCCGATTCAGAAAGCTGATGGGTCATGGCGACGGATCGCTAGGTTCTTCCTCGACAACCTCGACCCAGAGGACGCCACGCAGGGTTTCCTCCGGGACCAGCCATACGGTCCTGAACCGACCGCCAGCGGTACGGTGCCGTTCTGCGACGAGTTCCCTGTCTCCACGGTCGATCCGCCACAGACGACGATCGATGGTCGGGCTTTTGGATCTGGATCTAGTGACGTCCTCCATGCCTGCCTCCGATCGGTCGATGACGATTTGCAGTCATGGACAGAGGCGTCTTCAGGAAATATCTATCGACCACAGAAGTGGTGCTTTGCTGTCGCCACGCGAACCACGAAAGGCGTTCCTGTCGATGCATGTTCTGTCCCCCATTCTGGTTTTTTCCGCGTTTGCGGCGATGTCTGTTCCCGTCCACGCGCTTGACGCCTGGACGATGGGTGTCGAGCGCGGTCTGCCGACCTATGCACTCACCAGTGAAGCGGGTGAGGTGCGCCTTGTCTGCGATCCGGATCGCGTTTTCGGGCCGACGCCCAACGGTGCGCTTGTGGTGCGCTTCGACAAGGATGCGGCGCCAGACATGGTCGTTGTTCTCGCCAAGTCCGGTGAACAGGCCCGCCTGCCGGTCAAGAATGGCCTTGCCGCACAGGCCTCGGTTGACCCCGCGGACTGGTCGAAGATGGTTGCGACTTTCCGGGCGGGTGGTGAGTTCGCCCTGGTCACCAGCGCTGACAGCCTGACCTTCGAGACAGCGCCGCTGCCCGACCTTGCCTGCGAGTGACCGCAGGCAGTTCATCGAATTCTGTTGCATGGTCCGGGTCTATTTGACGCGTCGCGCCTCGATGAGCCGCGACGCGATCGCGGCGAGGAAGGCACCAACGATCGTCGCCCGAGGCTCGATCTGCCAAGGGTCACCAAGAGCTGAATGCATAGCCCGGATTGCTGAGCCTTGGGCGTAGACGGTCATCGCTTCACCGACCGCCATGTCTGTTGTTGACATGGCGAAGATGCGCCTCGCCTCGTCTGCATGCGCATTGATATCCTCTTCGGCCAAGTGCCGCCGAAGTTCCGCACGGGCTTCCTTGGCAAAGGCGCGCAGCATGTAGGCGGAGGTCACCTCGCCCGCACCCGGGATCTGCTCCAGGCGCCTCTCGGTCATCAGCGGAAGCCGAAACAGGACCACCAGCTTCTCTTTCCGGGGTTTCGTCAACACACCAGCCGGAGCATCGGGCGGCAATGCCGGGGACGGCGGCTGATCCCTCTCCCCTTCCCTCTTCCCGGCTAATCCCGCTTCCACCAGGGGCGAAGTTCGCAAGTCAGGGAGTTGGTCCTCGATGTTCTCCGCTAGCAGCCCGACCTCCGGCGCACGCCGTTCGGCGAGAATGCGCGACTGAACTTCGCGTGACGACCGCAGACGTGCCGCCGAGTTTTGCAGCCCCGGCTCTTCGGCCGCCGGGGAGGGGGCGACACGTGCGGGAAGGCGGAAGCGGCTCATGCAGGGATCACCTCGTCGATCCCTGTGAGGACGAGTTCCGCAACTTCGAGCTGGCGGGTGATGGCGTCCGCCAGCAAGCGTCCGCCGGGGGCCTTGGCGTTGGCGCGGGCTGCCGGTCCGAGCGGACCGTGGTAGCCCAGCTGTTCGAGGATCCGCGAATGCGGGACGATCACGTCGAGATGGTCGAGACGCAGGATCTCCTGCAGCACGTCCTGGTCACGTTTCGGCAGTTGCGCCATTCCCCCTTCCTGGGTTGCGGCATCAATGATCTTCGGCCCCGCATCCATGACTAGGACCCGGACCGCCGGGAAGCACTCACCTTCGGCAATCGAAGCCCGGAGGTCGTCCATCCAGAGGACGGCGCGATGAGTCATTTCCCACTCGGCATAGACGGGGCGGGCTGGGATCAGCACGAGATCTGAGATCAGACAGAAGTCCTCGGTGTCAGTGTGGGTGCCCGGCCGGGTGTCAATTACGACGAGATCGACACCACGCGCTTCCTCGGCCTCTAGGAGCGACAACAGCCCTTCAACACTTTCCGGCGGTGATAGGATCGCCAGGCTCTCTGGCCAGTCGGGCTTCTGCGCGCTCTCCCAAGCGGCCAGTTCGAAACTGTCGCGCCAGCGGCCGAGTTGAGCATTCACGTCACCGTCGATCAGGGTGACGCGGCGCCCAAGGTTCAGTGCAGCAGATGCGAGAAGCATGGCGGTCGTGGTCTTGCCCGAGCCGCCCTTGGTCTGCACGATGGTAATGACTTGCATGAAATGACGCCTCCACAAACGGTACTCACTACCCCTGGCACCGACGCCCGGCGCTCTTTCATGACGCTGCGGAACACGATGCACCGAAAGCAAGGCAAGGCAGAGCGAAGCCGTTGTAAAGGCGTCACTAATCCGTCCCGCGTTCGGTGCGCCGTTTAGGCATAAGGTTGCAGAAACGTCAAATCGCATGTGCTGGAAGTTGTAACACAGCGCCCGGACCTTCATGTTTCTTAAGGATTCCCGCAGCCGTAATGCTGCGGCGCGGCGCCCGAGCAGTCCTGAGGCCTGCCCGTAATCGTGACTATCTGCCTTCCGGCCCGTATGACGGTTTGCATGTCTGCATGCCTGCATAGGTGACAGGCCGCATACCGGCGTTGAAACCTGTCCGCACGGTTGGTTCAAAGGCCCGGCGACATCGGGCCTGCGTAGCGGGTCGATCCCAAACTTGACCCGCCAACCGGCTGCATGCCGGAAAATTTGCCTGCTTGCTTGTCCGCCTGCTTGCCAGTTCGCCCAGTGACGGGTTGACCCTGCGCTGATCCAGCCTGTGGCTTCACGCCCAAAGGCAACCATGGTCCGCCATAGGCAGGCCTTGAAGCATCTGAAGACCCCATCCCCGGCCCCTCTTCCCTTCCCGGGCAGCCCTTCCTTCAGACTGTCGTGCCCGTCCCAACATCCCCTCGTGGAGGATCGTACACTTCTGGAAAGCCCAAGCTTTCAAGGCGCTCGACCCGTTTGGTCTCGCGTCAAACGGAGGCCTGACGGCCGAGGCGCAGGGATGCAGTCGGCGGGTCAGCCGCCGACCCCTGACGCCATATTGAGTCCTCACCGGCTGTCCGGTTTCCGCACGCTGGCTCCTCTTCGGAGGAGCGGAAACCGGCCGGTGAGGACGGTTGGCAGGAACGGTGGTGTGTGGTACATGATGCGCGATGACTGCAAAACACATGTAATGATGCAATGCCCCGCTCACGCCTGACCTCTGCAGAGACTGCCGCCATCAAGGCGCGGCTCCTCGCTGGCGAGAGCGTCGCGGCCGTGGCGAGGTCGATGGGCCGTTCCCGCCAGGCGCTGTCTCGGATCAAGGGCAGCCTTGACCGGAAGGAGGTACGGCGGCTTTCGGTGAAGCTGAACATCCGCATCACGGAAGATGAGCATGCAGCCTTTCAGGCGGTTGCCGAGGCAAGCGGTCTGACGGTTTCCGAGGCAGTCCGGCATCTGGTCAGACAGGCAAGCGATCGTCTGGCCATCCAGGCAGACGAGCTGGATGCCATCGCTGCAGCCAGGCGGGAGTTGTCCGCCGTCGGCAACAACCTCAACCAGATTGCCCGTCTGGGGGCGGTCGGTCGTCTGACCTGGAACGCCCGCGATGCCGCCCTGGTGCGCAAGGTCGGAGCGCGGGTCGATGACCTTGTGGAAGAGGTTGTCCACCTCCTCTCGGCGCTAAGGGCCAAGCAGGGACTTGGTGATCAAGCCTCTGCATTTTCTCATGCCGCTGACGCGTCTAACGAGGCGCCGAAATGACCCGGTCGCCTTCCGTTGAGGATCTGGTTCTGGGTCATGTTCTCGACGACCGTCGTCGTGGGCGAGGCGGTGGCGAGGGTGCCGCGTCCCGTCTCGGCACGCGCAAGGAACGTCAGACCCGGGCGCTTCTGCGAAACGCTGGAGGACCACGCGGCTGGCAGTCGGTCGTCAAACGCATCGCAGGTGGCAGTGCCCGCACGCCGCAGGAGCTGAAGCGCCTGCTCGACTATGTCGCCCGGGAAGAGGGGGTGCAGAGCACCTGGTGTAATCTGGCGGGCTATGAGCGCGACTTTGATCCTGCGCGAACGGATCGGACGGCGGACATCTGGTCTTCAACCTGGACCGGCGCGCCGCGCCGGGGACATGCCGATCACATCGTCCTGAGCTTCCCGCGAGGGGTGGACGCCGAGCGCGCCGAGCTCATCGCTCGGGAATGGGGGCAGGCCGTGTTCGGGTCTGGTGAGTATGGGGATGTCTGGCGCTATGTCGCGGCGCTGCACAAGGACACCGACCATCTGCACGCGCATTTCGTGGTCGACAAGCATGGCATCGAGGAAGGTCGCTTCCTGTCGATCTGTCGTCATGCAGCGCTGAACTTCGATGTGATGCGCGAGCTTCACGCCGAGATCAGCCAGTCGCATGGGCTGAACATCCTCGCCTCATCGCGCCTGTCGCGTGGCATCATCGAGAACCCACCGCGCCAATCCGAGTTGCGTGCCTCGCGAGAGGGTGGGAAGGCCACACCCCCTCCGCCGCCGCCTCTGTCCGACGGGGAGCGGAGCCGACGGCTTGCAGCGCTACAGGGCTTTGCCCGCGAATATGAAACCCTCGGCGAGCTCGCCGGTCTCGCCGCTGAAACCGGCACCGAGGCGAGCGCTTCTTCCTACTTTTCCCGGCTGGCTCGGGCGCTTGGCGCCTCCGCCGCCGCTCTCAGACAAGGAGTTCCCCTGATGCCCGATCACTCGCTTCATGCCGAAGGCGATCCCGCCGCACGGGTTGAGGCTGCGCGCAGCGAGATGATCGCTTCGGCCACTGAGGCCTGGGAGGCAATCCGTGCCATGGAACCCTCGGCCGAACGGGTTGACCTTGAACGAAGCTTTGCCGAACAGGCACGCGCCTCCCTGAAACTCGCCCCCGACAGCGTCCTCCTGGCAGAGCATGCGCAAGTCGTCGACCGGAGTGCAGATCCCTATCACAATCCGACCCTCGCCTCGCTGGCGCGGCTGGAGCAGGGCCAGACCGAGGGGGTTGCCCTCGATGAAGGCCTACGCGCGACCCTTGCTCATGTTCGCGACGAGATCGACGAACGGCTGACGGCGCTCTTCTCGATCCGGGAAGATGAACTTCGCATAGCAGGCACCTCCGTCGAGGAGATGGTCGCCCGCTTCAGTCTTGCCGAACGCAGTGAGGGCCAGCGGGCGAGCTGGATCACTGAGCAGCCGAACACAATGCAAAAGGTGTTCTGGATGGAAACGGTGCGTGCCCTCGGCGAGGAGGTTCGGGCAGAAGTCGCCGCCTTCAACTTTGCACCGGAACTGACCGAGGCCGTTGCGCGCGACCAGTTGCTCACCGCCGATCGCAATATGAAGCTCTCGGAGGTGCCCGCGCTGCAAGCCATCGTTGATCGCCTGCACGATACCCTGAAACCCGAGGATCTCGACCGCGTCCGGTCCGGCGATCTGGCGCCGCTCAACGAGCAGGTCCGAGATCCGGCCCTAAGGGCTGCCGTCGCGCATGAGCTGAAGAATGAAGGCGATCTCGGTCAATCGGGTGAGGTCGGACCTTGGGCAGACCTGGCACGGGCGCAGCATCGCGCCGCCGAATTGGGGCAGCGCGACCGCGCGGTCGAACGCGACAGCGACCACGAACTCTGAGGACAGACCCATGCTTTCGAACCTAGACACCGCTTGGCGGTATCCGCTGGCACTGCTCCTTGACCTGCTGACAGGTCTCTACATCGGCGGCATGCTGGCGACGATCTACGTGATCACTGCCTTCCGGGAGAGCCTCGATACGCTTAGCCCCATAGGCCCCTGGTTTCTGCGCTATGCATGGGCCGACCTCGCCGCACGGCCTTCGGTCCTGCAGGGCGCGCTGATCATCACCGGCGCCGTGACCGTCGCCTTGACGCTGGTCGGACTTGCCGGAGTGCATCGCGGGCGGCTGAACCAGTATGACGACGCACATTTCCAGTCGCGCCGCGAGTTGAAGCGCAACCACATGGTCGGAACCCTCGATAAGAACGGTTTCATCTTCGGCAAGCTCGGCTTCCCGAAATCTGACGCACCGTTTGTGATGGCGCCGCCCGACCGCTTCCCGCATGCGATGATGATCGCGCCGACCGGCCGCGGGAAGGGCGTCGGCTTCGTCATCCCGAACCTCCTCCACTTCTCAGGCTCGGCGATCATCCTCGACGTGAAGGGCGAGAACTTCGCGAAGACCTCGATCCATCGTAAGCACGGGCTGAAGAACAGCATCTGGTACTTCTCGCCCTTCGACGAAGATCGTGGGTCGCACCGCTTCAACCCGCTCGCCAGGATCGCCGCCCTTCCCTCCGCAGAGCGTCAGTATACCGCGCTGAACTCGATGGCCGACCTATTCCTCATCCCGGAAGGGGAAAGCGCGCAGAGCTTCTTCAATGCCGGCAAGCGCCTATTCATCGCCTCCTGCCTTTACGCCATCGAGCAGCGCCGCCCGACCCTGGGCTTTGCTGGCGAGATCATGGCCGGGGGCGGCGACAAGAAGAAGAGCTACACCGCCATTGCCGAGACGACGAACATCCCGATCGTCTCCCGCACCTTCCTCGAAATGGCCGACGTCCCGGAAAAAACCCTCGGGGCCTATGTGTCCGTCATCCAGGGATCCGGTCTCGAACTTTGGAACGACCCCGCAGTCGACCGGGTGACCTCGGCCAGCGACTTCGACTTCTCTACCTTCCGGCGCGATCCCCAAAGTCTCTACATCGTCGTCCAGCCCGAGCACCTGAAAACTCTAGCCCCTCTCGTTCGTCTGCTCTTTGCCGATGCCATCGCCTCCCTCCAGCGACGCGAGCCGGGACCGGATGAGCCCCATGCCGTCATGTTCCTGATGGACGAGTTTGACCAGCTCGGTCGTCAGCCCCTTGTTCTCTCTTCTATCAAGACTGTCCGCAGTTTCGGCGGCCGCTTCTTCATCATCTCCCAGACCATTCCCGGTCTCGATGACATCTATGGCGAAACCGGGCGGCGGTCCCTGCAGGGTGGGGCTGGCGTGCAGATCTACATGACGCCGCAGGATGACCGGACCGCTGAGGTGCTGTCGAATGCTTTGGGGCGGTCCACCATCACCGCCGTTACTGAGAGCCAGTCGCGGGTTCGAGCCTTGGAGGACAGTGCCAATATCAGCAGGCGTTCCGAGGAGCGGCCGTTGATTTCGGCGAACGAGGTGCTGCGGTTTCCGCTGGACGAAGTTCTGGTTCTGCCAGAGGGGCAGTATCCGATCCGGGCGCGGCACATCCGGTACTACGAGGATCGGCACTTTGGGCCGATTGATCGAG
>NZ_JBOFBI010000316.1:0-2939 GCF_051645465.1 Tabrizicola sp.
CTCGTCCTTGATCGAAGCGAAGGGCGGCAGGCCAAAGGGGGTGTCCCAAGTCGTCAGAAGCACGTTCATCGCAAATCTCCTTTGACTTTCAAGCTAGGTGTCGTTCTTCGGAACGTCCACCCTCGTTCCTTTCTGCCCAAATATCCTGGGGGTTTGGGGGTGAAACCCCCATCAGCCGAGGAGGAGGGCGCAAGCCCCGACGACGAGACAAAAGACTTGCGGCGTATGCCGCGCAATTTTGAAACCGTGCCTCAGCCGCAAAGCGACTCTTGTGGCTTAGAGGTCGAAGCGCCGGTAGATGCGACCGACCACCTGACCGTCGTCCAGGGCGAAACTGGGGTCTCCGCCTATGTCGCGAAAGCCGATGCGGGAGTAATAGGCCAGCCCCGGCACATTGTCGGCCCGGATCCAGGCGACAATGTAGCTGATCTTTGTCCGTCGCAGTGTCGTGAGCGTCAGGGCAAAGAGGGCGGCGCCCACGCCCTTTGCCTGCAGGTCCGGCTGGACGAAAGTCCCGATATGCGGATCACCTTTCCACTGGCCCACCGACTGCCAGCCGATGATCGTACCGGCATCCTCGGCAATGACCGAGGAGTGGACGTCCGAGCCATCGATATAGTACTCACGCACCTCTGTCTCGGTCATCGGCGACTGGTGCGCCGTGGTGCCGCCCCTGGCGATCACCGCATTCAGAAGCACCGTCATTCCCGCGGCATCGGCGGGCTTGGCCAAGCGAGTGATCACAGCGCAAACTCATCGCGGCTGTAGCCCTGAATGTACAGCAAAGCCGTGAGGTCGCCGTGGTTCACGCGCACTTCGCATTCGGCCTGGACACGCGGCTTCGCGTGCAGTGCCACTCCCGTACCGCTCGCCCTCAGCATTGGCAGGTCGTTCGCCCCGTCACCGACCGCAATGGCCTCGGCCGCAGTGATCCCGAGGCGCGCGGTGATCTCGTTCAGCGCTTGTACCTTCGCCTCCTTGCCGAGGATCGGCTTGGCCACCTCGCCCGAAAGGACCCCGGCTTCAACCAGAAGCGTGTTGGCCCGGTTCTCGTCAAACTCCAGCTTTGCAGCCACCGCCGCGGTAAAGGCTGTGAACCCGCCCGAGACCAGGGCCGCATAGGCCCCATTCGACTTCATCGTAGCCAAAAGCCGTATGCCCCCCGGCATCAGCGTGATCCGGTCGCGCAAGACCTGGCCGATGACTGCCTCTGGCAGACCTTTCAGAAGACCCACACGCTCGCGGAGCGCAGCTTCGAAATCAAGCTCGCCATTCATCGCCCGCGCCGTGATCGCCGCCACATGCGCGCCGACCCCGGCCTCGTTAGCGAGCTCGTCGATGCACTCCTGCCGGATCATCGTCGAATCCATATCGGCGATCAGAAGGCGCTTCTTCCGCCCCGCATCCGCCTGCACCACCATGTCCACGTTGAGCGCTTGCAGGCTTTCCCAGACCTCCCAGCGGTTCTCCGGCACGGCCTCGACCGCAAACTCCGCCGCTACGCCGGGATCAAGCCACCGCGCCTCGCCGCCGCCCCAGGCATTGCGCAGGGACTCGACCGTGGCCCGGTCCAGCAGCGGAGTTTCGGGGTTGGTAAGGAGCGTGACGACAGGCATGCGGTGATGTTTCCGATAGTGAACGTCGGCGTCGCTTTTCCGCGACGATGCGGCGGATTACCGCGATTTTCCGGCTTGTGCCAGAGCGCATCCCCCCGTATTTCCAACGGCGGGACACCCTTCCCCAACGAAGGGCTTTTAGCTGGAAGGCTACCATGACCGATCTGACCCCCCCGGCCAAGCGCCCGGCAAATCCGCGCTTCTCTTCTGGCCCCTGCGCCAAGATTCCCGGCTTCTCCCTTGATATGCTCGCCGACGCTCCCCTAGGGCGGTCGCACCGTGCTGCGGTTGGCAAGACCAAGCTTATGGAAGCCATCGACCTTACTCGTGAGATTCTGGGCGTTCCGGCCGATTACCGCATCGGCATTGTCCCCGCCTCCGACACCGGTGCCATGGAAATGGCGATGTGGTCGCTTTTGGGCGCCCGCCCGGTTGAGATGCTGGCCTGGGAGAGCTTTGGAGAAGGCTGGGTCACCGATGTGGTGAAACAGCTGAAACTCGACGCCAAGGTGCGAGTCGCGCCCTACGGCCAGATCGTCGACCTGCGTGAAGTGGACTTCGACCGTGACGTGGTCTTCACCTGGAACGGCACAACCTCGGGCGTCCGCCTGCCGAACGGCGACGCGATCCCTGCCACCCGCGCGGGTCTTACCATCTGTGACGCCACCAGTGCCGCCTTCGCGATGGACCTGCCGTGGGCGAAGCTCGACGTCACCACCTTCTCCTGGCAGAAGGTTCTGGGCGGCGAGGGTGCGCATGGCGTCATCGTCCTCTCCCCCCGCGCGGTGGAGCGGCTGGAGACCTACACCCCCGCCTGGCCGCTGCCCAAGATCTTCCGGCTTACCGCCAAGGGCAAACTGATTGAAGGCATCTTCCAGGGCGAGACGATCAACACGCCGTCCATGCTTGCGAACGAAGACTATCTCGTCGCGCTAAAGTGGGCAAAGTCCATCGGCGGCCTTCCGGCGCTGATCGCCCGAGCGAACGCCAATGCCCGGGCCGTCCACGACTTCTGCGCCGCGAACCCCTGGATCGCGAACCTTGCCGAAGACCCGACCACGGCCTCCACCACCAGCGTCTGCCTGAAATTCACCGACCCCCGCATCACCGATGGCGAGGCCTTCGCCAAAGCCGTCGCCAAGCGGATCGAGAAGGCAGGCGCGGGCTTCGACCTTGGCGCCTATCGCGACGCGCCTCCGGGCCTGCGCATCTGGTGCGGCTCGACGGTAGAGACCTCGGACATTCAGGCGCTGATGCCGTGGATTGCCTATGCATTTGAAGCCGAGATCGCGGCGCTGGCGCAAGCCGCGTGACCGAGTCGGG
>NZ_JBOFBI010000317.1:0-3700 GCF_051645465.1 Tabrizicola sp.
GTGCTACAACATGCGGTAGAAATGACGTTCATTCACGCCGCCCCCTCCCCTCCAAGCGCAAGTGTGATCCGCCGATGCCAGATACTGCCCCCAGCCCCCGCACCCGCGCCCGACGCTTGCACGAAAAGGCCGCCTATGACCGCGCCACCATCGACGCGATCCTCGATGCGATGCCCGTGGCCCACGTCGGCCATGTCGTCGACGGCTTCCCCGTGGTGACCCCCACCCTCCAGTGGCGCGAGGGCGACCGGATCTACTGGCACGGCTCGTCCGCCAGCCGGATGCAGAAGCGCGCCGCCGACACGCAGGTCTGCCTCACCGTCACCCTGACCGACGGCATGGTGCTGGCCCGCTCGGGCCTTGAGCACTCGGTCAACTACCGGTCGGTCATGGTCTTCGGCGTGGCCCAGGTGGTCGAAGGGGCCGAGGCCAAAACCGCCCATCTCCGCACCATGATGGAGCAGCTCTTCCCCGGCCGCTGGAACCAGCTGCGCCCGATCACCGCACAGGAGCTGAAAGCCACCCGCATTCTCTCGCTCCCACTGACCGAGGCCTCGGCGAAAATCTCGGCCGGTCCGCCCACAGATCCGCCCGAAGACCGCGACTGGCCGGTGTGGGCCGGGGTCCTGCCGATCCGCCTGACCATGCGCACGCCCGAGCCCGCGCCGGACCTTGCACCCGGCATCGCTCTGCCCGCCTACGCAAGCGGCTATCGGATCGGCTGACCCCCCGCTTCCGCTCTCCTTTCACATTTGCCCAAGTATCCCCGCCGGAGGCCACCCGAGCCGGTTGCGCGTTCTTCACGCGCAGAGGCGAGACAAAAAGGTCTTCGCGCGTCAGCGCTCAATATGAAAACCGCCCCAGCCCGCACTGACCCAGCGCCTCAGGTGCTCCGCCGCTGCCGCCGGGCCTTCATCGCCTCATGCGCCTCAGGCGTGCCGTCGTGGAACGACCCGAACCAGCGGTCCAAAGGCACCATCCCGTCGGCATAGTTCACCTCGAAGTATTTGTGATGCAGGTAGTGCGCGTAATAGCTCGCCTCGAAGCTTGCCTCCTCGCCCAGCACCACCCGGTCAAACCCCGTATGCCCCTGCGCCGGTGACACGCCCAGCCGGGACGCAAGGTTGATCATGTGGACCGGGTGGCTGGGGATCAGGAAGAAGAGAAGGATCGTCGAGAAATAGATCAGATGCTCGATCGGGTGCATGGATAGCCCCGACCACGGCCCCGGATTGATGTTCCGGTGATGAAGCTTGTGCGCGATCTCGTAGAGCGGCGAGAAATGCAGAAGCCGGTGGCAGAAGTAGAAACCGACCTCATGGATCAGCGGCACCAGGAAGAAGACCGCAACGAACCAGACCGGGCTTTCCGCAAAGGTCACCACCGGCGCCCAGCCGTTGGCATAAGCCCAGAGGAGCAGTACCTCATACGCCGTCCAGATCGGCACCCCACTCGCCAGCGTATGGAACATGTTGTCGTAGGTCTGGTTCCCGAACAGGAAACCCGGCGCTTTCTCCTTCGGAAACTGCCGGTTGTACTTGAACTGCGTCCCCTGCCGCTTCCAGGAATAAAGCCAAAGATGCCAGGCCCCATAGACCAGCACCGCCAGGATCAGGTTGCGCACCAGCAGATAGGCGATCCAGCCCGGTGCCAGCGTCTTGGTCGTCTCAAGCCCCGGCGAAAACCAGGTCCAAAGCACCAGCGCCATTGCGGCATAGAACACATTCCACGGCAGGAAGTACCCCGGAAACCCGAACAGCCACTTCACCAGCCGCTTCGGATCCGGCGGCCAATCAAAAGCCGGCCCATAGGAAATCGGCCGATCCGGAGCCCAGTGCCCCCTGGCATCCTCCTGACCATAATCCTTGTCATCCATCCTTCGCTCCCCCTGGACGCAGACTGGCGCAGAACCCGCGACCGATCAAGAACAGCGCGGCTGCGGCTGAGGGCTGCTTTGAATGTCGGTTGAGCGTACGAAATCGAAGCTAGGTATAGAACCCGAAAGACCTCTTGAAGACCTGAGCGCAAGCCTGCGATCTTATCGCGGTTGGAGGCGGTGATGCGTCGTGTTGGATATCTGACCGGACTTGACGAGGATCCTGACAGGTCCGATTGGGACGGCGCCCAGCCTCGGCCCTTGGCTTGGTCTGCATGGTATCCCGCGTCGTCGAGCACCGGTGACGGAAAGCACCCCGTTGGGCAGTTTTTCGATCTCGGCCCTGTCCAGGTGGATGCCGATCTGGCGGAGTCCGGCCCCTTTCCCGTCGTGCTCATGTCCCATGGCACGGGAGGATCACCCGAGAGCATGGGTTGGCTGGCGCGCAAGCTGGCACAAGACGGTTACGTCGTTGTAGGTGCCCACCACCACGGCAACACCGGTCGAGAACCCTATCGGCCCGAAGGCTTCTTGTGCTGGTGGGAACGTGCTCTCGACCTTTCCGTGCTCTTGTCGCAGCTTGGCAGCAAGGGTCCGCTGGCCCATCGGCTTGATCTTGGCAGAGTGTCAGCCGTCGGTTTTTCCTTGGGCGGATACACCGTCCTGGCGATGGCCGGTGCTCGAAGCTCGGTCGAGCGATACGTCAAGTGGTCGTCGGAGCGGAACCTTTTCACCGCTGGACCAAGGGAGTTGCCGGACGCTGGAAACCATGTCCCCCACCTGCTGAAGTCGTCCAAGGTGTTTCGAGACTCGTGGGCGCGGCAAGGCGACAGTTTTGTCGACCAGCGTATTCGACGCATAGTCGCAATTGCGCCGCCCCCTCCCGTGAGGGCCTTCGACGTGGCGTCTTTAGGGTCAATCAGCATTCCGGTCACACTCATCACCGGCGAGGCGGATACCGAAGCGCCATCACACGAATGCGCTGATTGGTTGGTGCACGCCAACCCTCGTTTTCGGCGCGTCAGCGTTGGCGAGGACGTGGGCCACTACACCTTCCTGGGCTTCCCCGCCGAAGGAGTGTCGGGCGAGGGCTTCATTTTTGCCGACAACCCAGGGATCAGCCGTTCCAAAATTCATGACTGGACTGCGGACATCGTCCTGACGGCTCTGGGATCAAGCTAACGTCCATAACCGGCTCAAAGCACGAATTCGAGCCGCCGCCCCCGTCTCCGCAAACTCCCGCACCACAGTTCCCCGGCAGCCCGCCAAAAGGGTAGGGCGCACCCGACTTGCCATGCTTGCGCCCTCGGACTAGCCCTTTCCGGCAAAGGAGACGCAGATGACCACATCCAGACTCCCGGCGCTTGTCCTGATCGCCAGCCTCCTCGCCACCCCCGCCCTGGCCGAGAATTGCCGCACCGACGGCGGGCCCTACCCCGACCTCCCCAAGGGTCAGGTAACCGTCGCCAAGGCCCATTTCATCCGCGGCAGCTGCGCCGATGACCCAGGGGCCGCGGGCTGCAAGCTGAAGGCGTATCTCTTGCAGGACGACCTTGTAGCCCTCGGCCCGCGCAACGGAAAACTGCAATGCGTGGGCTATCTGGGGCGCGGCGGCGGCTACACCGAAGGCTGGATTCCCGCGGCCGCAGTCCAGCCCTACTAGCCCCTTCCACGGGTCGTAAGGGCAGGCTATACGGCCCCCCATGACCGAGCTTTCCCAGATCCGCAATTTCTCCATCGTGGCGCATATCGACCACGGCAAATCCACCCTCGCCGACCGGCTCATCCAGATGACCGGCACGGTGGCTGCGCGCGACATGAAGG
>NZ_JBOFBI010000318.1:0-29739 GCF_051645465.1 Tabrizicola sp.
TCACCGCGACATGGGTCGGCATGTCGCCGTTCTTGGTGCCTTCGATGTAGCGAAACAGCATGTTGCAAAAGCCCGCGACCGCGCCGATGGGCAGGCCGTCGGTCTTGCGGGTCAGGGGCGGCAGCGCGTGATAGGCGCGGAAGATGTAGGCCGAGCCGTCGATGAGATGAAGGTGGTGGCCCTTGCCGAAGGTCATGGTCGTCTCCCTGCGAATGGAGGGATTATTGGCAGAAAGGGGGGGCGGGGGCTACCCGGTTTGGTCGGCCAGATGCCAGTTGAGCGACAGGGCGACCGACCAGTTGGCCGGGGTCCAGAGACCGAAGGGGATGCCTGAGGCGCGGAAGGTTTCGCCCAGCCAGACATTGCAGGTGCGGAAAAGGTGGAAGCGACCCTTTGCCGGGAAGAAGGCGTCCGTGACGGAGAAGCCTGGGTGATTGAGTGGTGTTTCGCCGGCGAAAGCGGCGTGGGTCTGGGTGAGGAGCGCCTGGAACTGGGCCTCTGAAAGCTCAAGAAAATGCATCTTTCCCTGATAGTTGAGGCTGCCGATCTCAAGCCGCAGGACCGCGCTGTCGCCGGTTGCGGCAGTGAGGACGGTGCCCGCAGAGATGTCGGCGTAGGTTCCGGTGGAAGTGTAGAACGCGGCGGAGCCCCATCCGAGGAGGAGCCATTCGGCATAGGGGTCATTGAGCGGAACGCCCGCGGCGGCGGCAAAGCCGAAACGGGTGCGGACCTCGGGGGTGAGGGGCAGGAGGATGTCGGTGTGGATCGCGCCCTGGATGAGGCCGATCGTGCGGGTTTTGGGGCCGGAAAGATCTGGGCCGGGGCCGGGGATCAGCGGCAGCGCAAAGGAGGCGGCGAGATAGAGAAACGGTAGGGCGACGACGAGCGCGAGAAGGCGGAGAGTGCTGCGCACAGAATCCATCCCGCGGGCAAGGCGTTGGTTCGAATGCAGACGAAGATAGCGGTCACAACCGCGATCAGGAAGGCAGGAAACGGTTCCCGCGGCGCATTGGCCTTGCCATGCCATCCCACTCGGACGAGGATGCGTAATCGATTGATCAGATGGGAGGTCTGCGTGCCTGGATCTGTTCACCACAGTTTTCTTGTTGTCGGTACCCTCGCCGTTTGGGGACAGTCGGTCCAGGCCGATCAGGCGCCGACCTGCGATCCCGAGACGATGAACTGTTCGCCTCTTGTCGTGTGCATAGAGGCGACTGGCGAGATCATGCGGGGCGCCTCGTTCGGCACGGATTCAGGCCCGTTCCTTGTCCTTTCGGTGAACGGCACGATCTGCGAGGGGACATGGCGCCGCAGTCCCATCGGGCTTGGTCTGGCCGAATTCACCTGCAGCGATGGCCGCAGCGGGAAATCTGCCTTTACATGGTTCGAACCGGAATCTGGAACTGCGGTTGGTTCGGGACAGTTTTCAGACGGAACGGAAGGGCGGTTCTGGAGTGGCAATAATCTAGAGCGCTACTTCCGCGAAGTATCACCCGAAGACCGCCAGCGGATGGCCTGCAGTCCGGATGAAATGTTGACGAGTTAGTGGTCGTCGTGGGCGTGGTCGCGGTCGATGACGTAGCGCTTGTCGCAGTAGCCGCATTCGACAAAGCCGGTGTCCCGAGGGATCGTCAGCCAGACGCGGGGGTGGCCCAAAGCGCCCTCGCCGCCGTCGCAGGCCACTTTCCAGGTGGTGACGGTCTGGGTTTCCGGGGCTTCGATGGGCATGGGCGGCATCCTGTCTGGTCCGGGATCACCTTTAGCGGGGGTGGGCCGGAGAGCACAAGAGAAAGCATTGGGGAGGCGAGCCTTGCTACCCCCCGATCAGCGTTCCGCGTGATTTGAGCGCGGTGAGCCAGCCGAGGCCCTGGGCCGTGCCTTTGGCGGGGCGATATTCGGCGGCGATCCAGGTGCCGGGGCACTGGGTGTCGATCCGGTCGCAGAGATCGGGGAGTGAGAAGCCGCCGCCGCCGGGCTCGTTCCGGGCGGGGAAGCCCGCGATCTGGACGTGATTGATGTGATGGTGGTGGTCTTCCCAGACCAGGCCCGCATCGCCATGAAGCCGCGCGGCGTGCCAGAGGTCGAACTGCAGCCCGATCCGGGGATTGGCAAGGTCGTCCAGGATGCGGGCGGCCTGGTCGTAGTCGTTCAGGAAGTACCCCGGCATGTCGTCGGGGTTCAGAGGTTCGAGCGTCAGGGTAAGCCCGGGCGCTTCGGCAAGTGCCCAGGTCAGGTTTTCGGTATAGCACTGTTCGGCCTGCGGGCCCTTTGCGACCCCGGCCATCACATGGAGCCTGCCGGCATTGAGGCGGGTCGCATAGTCGGCGGCGCGAAGGAAGCTTTCGCGGAACTTAAGCTCCATCCCCGGCACGGCGGCAAAACCACGGTCGCCGCTGGTCCAGTCGCCGGGCGGGGTATTGATGAGTGCGAGGGGAAGGCCGTTCAGCGCGCGCTCCCAGTCGGCGATGGGCTGTTCATAGGGGAAGAGCACCTCGACCCCGTCGAAACCACAGCGGGCCGCCCAGTCGGGGCGATCGAGCATGGGAACCTCGGTGAAGAGAAGCGTCAGGTTCGCGGCAAAACGAGGCATTCCGGTCGGGGGCCTTTCACGGCAGTGCGGGCGGCGGCAATTCGGACGACGGGATGACCGGGAAGAACTGCCCCGAGGACCAAAGACCGAACCACATCTGCCCGTCAAGTGTGTGATGGCTTCCAAGATCGACGAGACGGTAAAAGGATTTGCGGTCGATGAGCGCCCAGAGGTTGGACCGGACAAGGATATAGGGCGAGGGTTCCCCGGTTTTCGGGTCGCGGTTGACCTTCAGCGGGTGGTCGGGGCCGAGGGTGGCTTCGTCCTCGGTCCTGGTGGTGAAGGTGAGGATCTGGGTCTCGCCCTGGCCCTCAATCTCGAAGTCGATGGCGAGGAGGGGCGCGTCATCGACCTTGATGCCGACCTTCTCGACCGGGGTCACAAGGAAGTAGTCGTCGCCTTCGCGCTTCAGGATCGACGAGAAGAGCTTCACCAAGGGTGCGCGGCCAATGGGAGTGCCGAGGTAGAACCAGGTGCCGTCGCGGGCAATGCGCATGTCGAGATCGCCGCAGAAGGGGGGGTTCCACAGATGCACCGGCGGCGGGCCTTTCTTGGAGGCCGCTTTGGCCGCGGCGGCGAGGGTGTCGGCGTTTGGCTCGGGCATCGCACCAGTGTAACCAAGGTAGGGCGGGGCGCAACGGGGCGGATGAGGACGGTGCGTTGGGGTGGGGGCTAAATTTCTTGAGTAAGAAATTTGTCAAAATCCTTGCTTAAGGATTTTGGGTCTCTGGGGGCACGGAAATCTCACGATCATTTGTGTCAAGTCGCCTTTTGCCATTTGTGCCGGGCGGGATACTTCGGTCTAATGGAACAGGATCACCCTGAAGGGAGCATTGGGTATGGCTGACGCAAAGGCGCTGGTGGCGGAGATCGAAGCGCTGGGCGCCAGCCTGGGAGAGGCGAAGGCCTCGATCAACCACCGCTTCATCGGGCAGGAGAAGGTGGTGGACCTTGTGCTGGCCTCGATGCTCTGCGGGGGTCATGCTCTTCTTGTTGGGCTGCCGGGGTTGGGCAAAACCCGTCTGGTGGATACGCTTGGCACTGTGATGGGGCTTAAGGCGAACCGCATCCAGTTCACGCCGGACCTGATGCCCGCGGATATTCTGGGGTCAGAGGTCCTTGAGACCGCGGCGGACGGTGCGCGGGCGTTTCGATTCCTGGAAGGGCCGATCTTCTGTCAGCTTCTGATGGCGGACGAGATCAACCGGGCTTCGCCCCGGACGCAATCGGCGCTGCTGCAGGCGATGCAGGAGAAGGAAGTGACGATTGCCGGGCAGCACCGGCCGCTGGGCAAGCCGTTCCATGTGCTGGCGACGCAGAACCCGATCGAGCAGGAGGGGACCTATCCGCTGCCCGAGGCGCAGCTGGACCGGTTCCTGGTGCAGGTGGACGTCGACTATCCGACCCGCGAAACCGAGCGGGACATTCTGATTGCCACGACGGGGTCCGAAGAGGCGGAGGCGCATCAGGTCTTTACCGCGGCGGAGCTGATCGCGGCGCAGGGCGTGATCCGGCGGATGCCGGTCGGCGAGCAGGTGGTCGAGGCGATCCTGGATCTGGTCCGGGCGTGCCGTCCGGGCGAGGCAGAGGGGCGGGATCTGGCGGATTCGCTGTCCTGGGGTCCTGGGCCGCGGGCGGCGCAGGCGCTGATGCTGACGGTCCGGGCGCGGGCCCTGCTGGAAGGGCGGCTGGCGCCGTCGGTCAGCGATGTCGCGGCTCTGGCTCAGGCGGTTCTGGTGCACCGGATGGCGCTTTCGTTTGCGGCGCGTGCGCGGGGCGAGACTCTGGCGGGCATCATCGGGCGCGTCACCAACCGTGTGCTCGGGCTTGAGGCGGCGGCGTGAGTGTAGCCCCCGATCTGCGGACCCGGGCAGAAGCGCTGGGGCAGACTCTGCCGCCGCTTCTAGCCGAGGCCGAGATGCTGGCTTCGACCGTCATGCTGGGTGAGCATGGGCGCCGTCGCGCCGGTCTGGGGGATGAGTTCTGGCAGTACCGACCGGCGCATGCGGGCGATTCGGCAAAGACGATCGACTGGCGCCGCTCGGCCCGGTCGGATGCGCATTTCGTGCGCGAGCGGGAATGGCAGGCGGCGCAGTCGGTGACGATCTGGGTCGATCCGGCGAAGTCGATGTCATTCACCGGGGACAAGGGCCGGGCACCGAAGTCGGACCGGGCCAAGCTTCTGGGGCTGGCGCTGGCGGTCCTGCTCCTTCGGGGCGGAGAGCGGGTGGGCCTTGCCGGGCTGGCGCATCCGCGGTCGGGGCGGGCTCAGTTGCTGCGGCTTGCGGCGCGGCTTTCGGGCGAGGCGGCGGATGAGGAATATGGCGCGCCGGAGACCGAGGGCATGGTGAGCCACGGTCGGGGCGTGTTCCTGTCGGATTTCCTGGGCGATCTGGCCGGGATCGAGGCGGGTCTTGCGCGGGCGGCGGATCGGGGGGTGAAGGGTGTCCTGATCCAGGTGCTGGACCCGGCGGAGGAGGAGTTTCCGTTCGACGGCCGCACGATCTTTGAATCGATGGGCGGCACGATGCAGCACGAAACGCTGCGGGCGAGCGATCTGCGGACGCGCTATCTCGCGCGGCTGGCGGAGCGGAAGGACCGCCTGAGCACGCTCGCACGTGCGGTCGGCTGGCATTTCACCACGCATCACACCGGAAACCCTGCGCAGTCGGCGCTTCTGTGGGCCTATGCCGCGCTGAAAGGGGGGCATTGATGTTCGCCATTGGCCCCATCGGCTTTGCGGTTCCCTGGCTTCTGCTGGCGCTGATCGCGTTGCCGATCCTGTGGATATTGCTCCGCGCCGTGCCGCCTGCGCCGATCCGGCGACGGTTTCCCGGTGTGGCCCTCCTTCTGGGGCTGAAGGACGAAGAGACCGAGACTGACCGCACGCCCTGGTGGCTTCTGCTTCTGCGGATGCTGGCGGTGGCGGCGGCGATCATCGGGTTTGCCGGGCCGGTCCTGAACCCCGATGAGCGGGTGGCGGGCAGCGGTCCCCTGATGATCATCGTGGATGGCAGCTGGGCGGATGCACGTGACTGGCAAGAGCGGGTGGAGAAGGCCGAGGCGCTGGTCGAGGAAGCCGGGGTCGAGGGTCGGCCGGTCGCGCTGGTCAGGCTGACCGATGCGCCGCAGCCGGTGGAGTTCCAGACGGCCGAGGCCTGGGCGGGCCGGGTCGCGGGATTGCAGCCGCAGGCCTGGGCGCCCGCCGCGATGGCGGAATGGGCTGCGGTTTTGCCGGAAGGGCGGTTCGAGACGGTGTGGCTGTCGGACGGGCTGGCGCATGCGGGCCGGGAAGAGCTGACGGAAGCCTTGCAGGACAAGGGCACTCTGCGGGTGATTCAGACCTCGCGTCCCGTGTTCGGTCTGCACCCCGCGGCCTTCGCCGATGGCAAGATTGTCATCTCGGCCAGCCGGATGCCCGCCGAGGGCACGGCTTCGGTCGATGTCGTTGCGCAGGGGCCCGATCCGGCGGGGATCGAGCGTGACCTTGGTCGCGTCACGCTGGAGTTCGCGGCCGGAGAAGAGCGGGCCGAGGCCGCGCTGGACATGCCGCCCGAGGTGCGCAACCGGGTGACCCGGTTCGAGCTTGAGGCTGCACGCACGGCGGGCGCCGTCAGCCTGGCGGACGACAGCCTGAAGCGGCGCAAGATCGCGCTGATCCGGCTGGGGTCGGAACAGGAACAGCTGCAGCTTCTGTCGCCGCTGCACTATCTGCGGCAGGCGCTGGCTCCGGTGGCCGACATCATTGAAACCAACCTGATCGACTCGCTTCTGGCCAATCCGGATGTGGTGATCCTGTCGGACGTGGCGGGCCTGACCGATGCCGAAAACGAGGCGGCGCTGGAATGGGTGGAGAAGGGCGGTCTTCTCTTGCGCTTTGCGGGGCCACTGCTCGCGGCGAGCGATGTCAGCCGGGTGACCGAAGACCCGCTGATGCCGGTCCGCTTGCGCGAAGGTGGACGGACCGTCGGCGGCGCGATGAGCTGGGGCGAGCCGAAGGCGCTGGCGCCGTTCCAGGAGGGCTCGCCCTTCTTCGGGCTGATCGCGCCCCCCGACGTGGTGGTGCGCGAGCAGGTTCTGGCCCAGCCCGACCCGCTTCTGGCCGAGCGGACGATTGCGGCGCTGGATGACGGGACGCCCCTGATGACGCGGAAGATCGTGGGATCGGGGCAGGTGGTGCTGGTCCACGTGACGGCGAATGCGGAGTGGTCGTCGCTGCCGTTGTCCGGCCTCTTCGTGCAGATGCTGGAGCGGCTGGCGGTGTCCACGAAGCCCGCCCAGCCCGAGGCCGAGGATCTGAAAGGTCAGACCTGGGTGCCGCAGGTGGTGCTGGATGTCTACGGTCAGGCGAAGGATGCCGGAGAGCTGCCTGGGGTCGAGGGCGAGAAGCTGGCGGCCGCGATTGCGGGCGGACCCACGGCCGAGCTGCAGCCAGGGCTTTATGCCGGGGCCGAGCGGCGGGTGGCGCTGAATGTCATCGCGGCCGAGACCGAGCTTCTGGCAGCGGATTGGCCGGCAAGTGTGCCGGTTGACCAGCTGGAGGGGCGTGTGGCGCAGGCGTTGAAGGGTGTGTTCCTTACGGCAGGTCTGGCGTTCCTTCTGGCCGATGTGCTGGCGGCGCTTTGGCTTTCGGGGCGGCTTGGCGGGCTTCGGCGTGGCGCGGCCGGGATGCTGCTGGCGTTCCTGGTGCTGCAGCCGCAAGGCGCGCGGGCGCAGGACGCCACGGACCCTCCACCCGACGACGCGTTTGCGCTGGAGGCGACCAACGCGCTGGTGCTGGCCTATGTGATCACCGGCGATCCGCGGATCGACGAAATATCTCGCGCGGGGCTTCTGGGGCTGAGCGACAAGCTTTGGCAGCGCACCTCGATCGAACCGATGATGCCGATTGGCGTCGATATCGAGAAGGACGAGCTGGCCTTCTTCCCGTTCCTGTACTGGCCGATCCCGCAGGGGCAGGCGCAGCCTTCGGATGCGGCCTACGCCAAGCTGAACCAGTATCTGCGGACTGGGGGCATGATCCTCTTCGACACGCGCGATGGGGATGTGGCGGGCTATGGCGGCGGGACGACTCCCGAAGGGCAGACCTTGCAGGTGATCGCCTCGGGCCTTGATATCCCGCCCCTGGAGCCTTTGCCGACGGACCATGTGCTGACCCGGACCTTCTACCTGCTGCAGGACTTTCCGGGCCGCCATCAGGGTGGCGAGGTCTGGGTCGAGGCGGCTCCGAATGCGGCCGCCGAGGCTGAGGAAGGCATGCCGTTCCGCAACCTCAACGACGGCGTGACGCCGGTGGTGATCGGGGGGGCAGACTGGGCTTCGGCCTGGGCCACGGACGATTCAGGTGTGCCGATCGTGCCCGTGGGGCGCGGATTTGCGGGCGAACAGCAGCGCGAGGTCGCCTATCGCTTCGGGGTCAACCTGATCATGTATGTGCTGACCGGGAACTATAAGTCGGATCAGGTGCACGTGCCTGCCCTTCTGGAAAGGCTGGGGCAATGACGCAAACGGTGGTCTTTGCGCCCCTGGTCGACTGGCTGGTGATCTATGTCCTGGCCGGGGTTGCGCTGGTGCTCGTCGTGCTGGCGCTGTGGCGGGGCCTCTCGGGCTGGTGGCTGCGGGCGCTGGGGTGTGCGGCGCTTCTGGCGGCGCTGGCGAACCCGGCCTTGCAGGAGGAAGAGCGGCAGAACCTGTCGGACATCGTCATTCTGGTGGTGGATGAAAGCGCGAGCCAGGGCCTGGGCAACCGCCGGGCCCAGACTGAAGGCGCCGTTGCGGCCATCGAGGCCGAGATTGCCCGGCTGCCGAATACGGAGCTTCGCATCCACAAGGTGGGCGACGGCGAGGAGGACGCGGGAACGCTGGCGCTGACCGCGCTGGCCGAGGCGCTGGCGGAAGAGCCGCGTGCGCGGGTGGCGGGCGCGATCATGGTCACGGACGGGCGGGTGCACGATCTGGGGCTGGTTCCGAACCTGCCCGCACCCCTGCAGATACTGCTGACTGGAGAGGAAGCGGACTGGGACCGCAGGATCGTGGTCAAGAATGCCCCGGCCTTTGCGATCATCGGCGAGGAGTTCCAGCTGCAGCTGCGGGTGGAGGACATCGGCGGCGTGCCGCGCTCGGCGGGGACGGAAGTGGACCTTACGATCACGGTCGATGCCGAGGAACCGATGACCTATACCGTGGCGATGAACGAGGATCTGGAGCTGCCGGTCACCCTGCCGCACGGCGGGGCGAACGTGCTCCAGTTCTCGGTCGCACCGGTCGAGGGCGAGATCACCGACCGCAACAATGCCGTTGCCGTGCAGATCAACGGGGTCCGGGACCGGCTGCGGGTTCTGCTCGTCAGCGGCGAGCCGCATGCGGGCGAGCGGGTCTGGCGAAACCTGCTGAAATCGGACGCGGCGGTGGATCTGGTGCATTTCACCATCCTTCGGCCCCCGGAAAAGCAGGATGGCGTGCCGGTTGACGAGCTGTCGCTGATCGCTTTCCCGACGCGGGAGCTTTTCGTCGAGAAGATCGACGAGTTCGACCTGATCATCTTCGACCGCTACCGGATGCGGGGCATCCTGCCGATGTCCTATATCGAGAACGTGGTGAACTACGTGAGGAACGGCGGCACCGTGCTTGTCGCCGCAGGGCCGGAGTTCGGGGCGGTGGACAGCCTCTACCGCTCGCCCCTGGCGGAAATTCTGCCGGTCGCGCCGACGTCGCAGGTGATCGAAGAGGGGTATCGCCCGGCGCTGACGGACCTTGGCCGTCGTCATCCCGTGACGGAAGGGCTGGAGGCTGAGGCGCCGGAGGGCGGCTGGGGCCGCTGGTTCCGGCTGATCGAGGTCGAACAGACGGACGGCCAGGTGCTGATGTCGGGGCCGAATGACCTGCCGCTTCTGGTTCTGAACCGGGTGGATCAGGGGCGGGTCGCAGTGCTGGCGTCGGACCATGCGTGGCTCTGGGGCCGAGGCTATGAGGGCGGCGGGCCGCAGCTGGAACTTCTCCGCCGCCTCGCCCACTGGATGCTGAAAGAGCCGGAGCTGGAGGAAGAGACCCTGACGGCCGAGGTGAATGACGAGGTCATGACGATCACCCGCCGGACGCTGGAGGAGACCGCGCCGGGCCCCGTGACGGTGACCGGGCCGGACGGCACCACGACTGAACTTGCGATGCCGATGGTGACGCCCGGGAAGTATGAGACCAAGTGGCAGGCGCCGGCGCTGGGGCTTTACCGGCTGGAGCAGGGTGAGCTGACGCGCGTCATCTCGGTCGGCCCCGCCACCCCGCGGGAGTTTGTCGAGACGATCGCCTCGGGCGATGAGCTTCGGCCGATGGCAGAGGCGACAAAGGGTGGCGTCACGCGGCTTGAGGACGGGTATCCCGATATCCGCGAGGTCGGCGAGGGACGGCTGGCGGTCGGACGCGGCTGGATCGGGATCACTCCGCGGCAGGCGTATCTTACGACCGACCTGAACGTCGTGGCGCTGCTGCCCGCCTGGGCCTGGCTTCTGCTGGCGGCAGGGTTCGCGGTTGCAGCCTGGCTGGTCGAGGGCCGGAAGGGCGCCAAGGTGGCGTAACTTCGCCATCTCGCCTTACTCTGCATCGTTTGCGAGTCCCGAACGTGACCAGATCGCGCGTTGTTCCAATGGCTTGATGAGGCGGCAATTGCTGAGGCCCATTGGCGAGCTTTCCCGTTGCGACCCGTCCGGACGGTTGCCGCGACTTGGGGTGGTTCCTGGTGAGCCGTGGAGCAGCTATTCGAAATCTGCGGTCGACCAGCTGGTGTCGTCTTTGGGCGGCAACCTTGTAGGCATCGCTCTCCGTGGCTCTGTTGCGAGGTCACGGGCGATTGTGGGTGTATCGGATCTTGATCTTGTGGTTGTTACGACCGATCCCGTTGATGAGGTCAAACCAATCGAGTTCCCTGAAGCTCATGGCCCGAGCATCGACATGGTTCTGCTTACGCAGACGGAGTTCTTGCAAGGCAAGAAGGCAGCTTGGTTGCGCTTCCATCTGGCCTATTCCGGTTGGACAGTATGGGGGGCGGACATCGTAGGCGCATTGCCCGCCCCAACACTTGGGCGGCATGCGATAGCACATCTGAAAGGGCTGGCCCGCTGGTTGCCGGACTGGCGGCGGATGTTCCTTGAGGAGACAACCGACGCCGGGAAAAAAGAGGTGTGCGCCTGGGTCATGAAACGGTCAGTCAGATCGGTCTTTGAAAGCGTCATGCTGGCCGAAGGGGTCTACTCGAGAGACATCTATCCATGCCTGGTCGTCGCCAAGCGCTGCTATCCGAGCCATGCCGCGGTGTTGACGGAAGCCGCTCAGCTGTCAGTTTGCCCGGTCGCAGATGTCAAGCAGCTGGATGGGGTGATGCCCCCCTTGACCGCGGTTCTGCATGAAGCCTTCCAGGCGTTCTATGGACGTAGTGCGCCGACTTGAGATCGACCAAGCCAGTTGTCGGAAGGTTTGCCTTACGGCTCACGCTGCAGGATCACCCGGCGTGAGGCCGAGGCGAATTCGCGGCGGAGGAGGATGCCGGTCGCGAACACGGTGCCGATGAGGAGGCCCCAGGGACCGAGAAGCCAGCCGAGGGCCGCGAGGGCGAAGTAGATCGACCGGATGCCCCGGTTGAAGCTTTTCGCGGCGGTGATGTTGATTTCCGCGGCCTGACCCGCGCGGTGGAAGGCCACGGGGTCTTCGGGGTTGTTCGGAACCGCGGCCATCAGGATCGAGCAATAGCCGAAAAGCCGGTTGGCCCAGATGAATTTCAGAAGCGCGTTGGCCAGGAAGCCGATGACCGGCAGCATGCGAAGCGCTACATCCGGGCCGGTGCCGGGAAGGGGCAGCTCATCCGCCAGCCTTTGGACGGCGGCGGCGTTGCCGATCACCGCGACCCCGCCGCCAATGGCGATCATCGAGGCTGAGGCGAAGAAGGCCGTGCCCTGGCGCAGCGAGTCGATCAGTTGCGCGTCGAAGATGCGGGGATTGCGGGTGACGAAAGTGCGCATCCAGTCGCGACGGTACTCCTCCATCAGAAGCGAGACCGAGGGGAGCGACTTCGGCGGGTGCTCGCTAAGCCAGCCGGAGATCAGCCAGGCCACCAGGAGAAGCCCGAGGAGGATCAGGTCAAGCTGGGGAATAGCGCCGAGGGTTATCGTCATGGGCCGACAGTAGGGGCGGGGTTTTTCCTTGTCAGTACGCAAAATTGGTTATATTTATTTACCAGTCAAAGGGGTCTTCCATGGAAATGCCGGTGCCGGATGCGGGCGTGATCGCGCGGAAAGCGCGGATCCTGCAGCGCTTGCAGGCAGTTCTGCCAAAGGATGCGGTGATCGAGGCGCCCGAGGAGCTCCGCGCTTACGAATGCGATGCCCTGACCGCCTATCGCTGCCCGCCGCTCGCAGCGATCCTGCCGCGGACGACCGAGGAGGTTGCCGCGGCCTTGCGGGTCTGCTGGGAAGAGGGCGTGCCGGTCGTGCCGCGGGGGGCGGGTACTTCGCTGGCAGGTGGGTCGATGCCGACGGCGGATTCGGTGATCCTGGGCGTCGCGCGGATGAATGCGGTGATCGAGACGGATTACGAGAACCGCTTCATCCGGGTGCAGTCGGGGCGGACCAACCTGTCGGTTTCGGGCGCGGTCGAGGCGGAGGGGTTCTTCTATGCGCCGGACCCGTCCAGCCAGCTTGCCTGTGCGATTGCCGGGAACATCGCGATGAACTCGGGCGGGGCGCATTGCCTGAAGTATGGGGTGACAACGAACAACCTTCTTGGCGTCCGGCTGGTGAAGATGGACGGCACGGTGGTCACTCTGGGCGGCCCCTGGGGCGAGCCTGCGGGGCTGGATCTGCTGGGCGTCGTGTGCGGGTCGGAGGGGCAGCTTGGCGTGGTGACCGAAGCGTGGCTTCGGATCCTGCCGAAGCCCGAGGGCGCGCGGCCGGTGATGGCGGGCTTTGCATCGAACGAGGTGGCGGGGGCCTGCGTAGCGGACATCATCAAGGCGGGCATCCTGCCGGTGGCGATCGAGTTCATGGACCGGATGCTGATCCGCGTCTGCGAAGAGTTTGCCGGGGCGGGCTACCCGGAGTGCGAGGCGTTGTTGATCATCGAGGTCGAGGGGTCGGAGGCCGAGATCGACGAGCAGTTGGGCGCGATCAAAGAGATCGCCCGCAAGCACGACCCGGTGGCTTTGGTCGAGGCCGAGGACGAGGCACAGGCCAAGCGCATCTGGCTGGGGCGGAAGTCGGCGTTTTCGGCGATCGGGCGGATATCGGACTACATGTGCCTGGACGGGACGATCCCGGTTTCGAGCCTCCCGTATGTCTTGCGCCGGATCGGTGAGATGAGTGTGGAGTTCGGGCTGCCGGTCGGGAATGTGTTCCATGCGGGAGACGGGAACATGCATCCGCTGATCCTCTATGACGCGAACAAGCCGGGCGATCTGGAGACCTGCGAGCGGTTCGGGGCGGAGGTGTTGAAGCTGTGCGTCGAGGTGGGGGGGTGTCTGACCGGCGAGCATGGCGTGGGGATCGAGAAGCGCGACCTGATGGGGGTGCAGTTTTCGGGCGCCGATATGGAGGCGCAGATGCGGGTGAAGGATGTGTTCGATCCGAAATGGCTGCTGAACCCGTCGAAGGTGTTTCCGCTGGAGACGAGTGCGGCGCGGCGTGCGGGCTGAGAGGGCGGACCGGGGGTTTCACACCCCCGGACCCCCGTGGGATATTTGTGGACAAAGAATGAGCGTGCGATGCGGCCTGTGACCGAGGCGGAACTGGCGGAGGCGGTGGCTGGGGTGGCGGGACCGCTTCTGGTGCGCGGGGGCGGCACGCGGACCCTGGGCCATGCGGTGGGCGAGGTTCTGGAAACCGGCGGGCTGTTCGGAGTGGAGCTTTACGAGCCGGGCGCCCTGACGCTGGTGGTGCGGGCCGGAACGCCCCTGTCCGAGGTCGAGCGCGTTCTGGCGGGAGAGCGGCAACGGCTGGCCTTCGAGCCGCCGGACCTGCGGGGGCTTCTGGGGCGCGAGGGGGTATCGACGATTGGCGGGGTTGTCGCGGCGAACGCGAGCGGACCGCGGCGGGTGCAGGCAGGGGCGTGTCGCGACGCAACTCTGGGGGTGCGGTTTGTCGACGGCAGCGGAACGGTGGTGAAGAACGGCGGGCGGGTGATGAAGAACGTCACCGGCTATGACCTGGTGAAGCTGCTGGCCGGTAGCCGGGGGGTCCTGGGGGTGTTGAGCGAGGTGTCGCTGAAGGTTCAGGCCGTGCCCGATGCCGAGGCCACGCTGGTGGTCGAGGGGCTTGGGGACGAGGCCGGCCTTGCGGCGCTGCGGGCGGGGCTGAAGTCTCCGCACGACATCTCGGGGGCGGCGCGGCATTCGGGGCGGTCGCTGATCCGGGTGGAGGGTATGATGGGGTCGGTGGCGTATCGGGTGGGCCGGTTGCGCGCGTTGGTGGGTGGGGATGTGACGGTAGTCGAGGGCGAGGCTTCAGCGGTGCTGTGGCGCGAGGTGCGGGATGTGGCGCCGTTCGCCGGGAAGCAAGGTGACGTTTGGCGGCTGGCCTGCCTGCCGACGGCGGCGGCGGAGATCGTCGCGCGGCTGGAGGGCGAGGCGATCTGGGATTGGGGCGGGGGCCTCATCTGGCTGTTGGCCGAGCCGGGTCGTGGCTCCGAGGTTGCGGCGGCCGTTGCCGGACGGGGGCATGCCACGCTGGTGCGGGGCGAGGGCGGGCCGGTCTTTCCGCCGGAAGCGACAGAGGTCGCGGCACTGGTGGCAGGGCTGAAGGCCAAGTTCGACCCGAGATCGGTTCTCAACCGCGGGATGGTGGGCTGATGCAGACGACGTTCACCCCCGAGCAGCTGAAGGACCCCGGTATCGCGCGGTCGAACGAGATTCTGCGGTCCTGCGTGCATTGCGGCTTCTGCACGGCGACCTGCCCGACCTATCAGGTGCTTGGCGACGAACTGGATTCGCCAAGGGGCCGGATCTACCTGATCAAGAACATGCTCGAGACGGGCCGTCCGGCGGACGAGAAGACAGTCAAGCACATCGACCGGTGCCTTTCGTGCCTGGCCTGCATGACGACCTGCCCCTCGGGCGTGCACTACATGCATCTGGTCGATCATGCCCGGGCGCATATCGAGAAGACCTACAAGCGGCCTTTGATGGACCGGGTGCTGCGGGGGGTTCTGGCGCGGATCATCCCCTATCCGGGGCGGTTCCGGCTGGCGCTTCTGGCAGCGAAGATCGGGCGGCCGTTCGCGCGCCTGATGCCGGACGCGCGGCTGAGGGCAATGCTGGAGATGGCGCCGAAGGCGATCCCGCCGGTCAGCCGCAATGACGACCCACAGGTCTTCCCGGCGGTGGGCGAGCGGCGGATGCGGGTTGCGCTGATGACGGGCTGCGCGCAGAAGGCGCTGAACACGGATATCAACGATGCGACGATCCGGCTTTTGACACGGCTTGGCTGCGAGGTGGTGGTCGCGAAGGGTGCGGGGTGCTGCGGGGCGCTTACGCATCACATGGGGAAGGAGGGCCTGGCGCATGGGTCGGCGGCCGTCAACATCCGGGCCTGGATGGCTGAGAAGCAGCAGCATGGCCTTGATGCGATTGTGATCAACACCTCGGGCTGCGGCACGACGGTGAAGGACTACGGGCACATGTTCCGCAACGATCCAGCGCTGGCCGGGGATGCAAAGACCGTGGCGGAGTTGGCCCGCGACGTGAGCGAGCTTCTGGCCAAGATCGGCCTGCCCGAAGGTCCGCCCAAGGGTATGCGGGTTGCCTATCACGCGGCCTGCTCGCTGCAGCACGGCCAGCAGATCAAGACGGCACCGAAGGATTTGCTGAAGCGCGCAGGGTTCCAGGTGGTGGAGCCGGCGGACAGCCACCTTTGCTGCGGGTCGGCGGGGACCTACAACCTTCTGCAGCCGACGATCAGCCAGGAGCTGAAGGCGCGCAAGGTTGCGACGCTGGAGGCGAAGGCGCCGCAGGTGATCGCCGCGGGGAACATCGGTTGCATGATGCAGATCGGGTCGGGGACCAGCATCCCGGTCGTGCATACTGTCGAGCTGCTGGACTGGGCGACGGGCGGACCGAAGCCAAAGGCATTGCAAGGGTGAGGCAAGCCTCTCTTGCGCAACCGGCCCTAAATCCGCCAAACTCGATCTGTAATGCTGCAGCCAAGCGGACGGGAGGTCCCATGCGTCGTCTGATCCTTGGCTGCATGGCTTTGTGCATGACCTTTCCGGGCGTGGCCCTGGCGGAAGATACCGCCATGATCAAGCTTGAGACCGCCGATGATTCCCGCGGCTGGGATGCCGTGGGCAAGCTGGTTCTGGGCGAGCGGGGGTTCTGCACCGGCGCCCTGATCGGGCCCCAGCTGGTGCTGACGGCCGCGCATTGCCTTTATGACAAGACGACGGGCGTGCAGATGCGCCCCGAAGACATCACCTTTCAGGCAGGGTTCCGGAATGGCAGGGCGGTGGCCTACCGCACCGTCAGCCGGGCCGTGGCGCATCCGGACTACCGTTACAGCGCCGAGAAGCTGGACCGGGTGATTGCGGACATCGCACTTCTGGAGCTCAGCCAGCCGATCCGTCTGCCCTCGCTTGAGCCGTTCGAGACCGGGGAGGCTCCGGTTGAAGGGGATCAGGTCGGCGTTGTCTCTTACGCGCAGTACCGCGAAGAAGCGCCTTCGATCCAGCAATCCTGCGAGGTTCTGGATGGTCGGCGGGATACCCTGATCCTGACCTGCAGCGTCGATTTCGGGTCGTCCGGCGCGCCGGTGTTCTCGATCGAGGATGGCGTTGCGCGGGTCGTCTCGGTGATTTCGGCCAAGGCCGAGATTGACGGGCAGAAGGTGTCGCTGGCGGTGCCGCTGGCCGAACCTTTGGCAGCGCTTCTGGCGGCGTTGGAGGAAAACAAGCTTGGCTCGGCTGCAGGGTCGACCGGCGTCAGGGTCCTGTCGGGTGGCAATGGCAACGGGGCGAAGTTTGTCAAGCCATGAGAGCGCTGGTTGCATGTCTTGTGCTGCTTGCGGGCGCGGCGGCGGGCCAGGAAAACTCGGGCCTCGATGAGCTGACGACGCGCGAGGACCTGCGCGGATGGGAGCCGGTGGGCCGGGTCGATATCGAGGGTGGCGGGTTCTGCACCGGGGCGCTGATTGCGGCCGATCTGGTGCTGACGGCGGGGCATTGCGTGGTCGAGCGTGACGGTGCTCCGATCGACGCGGGGCGGATGACGTTCCGGGCCGGGTTCTCCTATGGCACGTCGATTGCTGAATCGGCGGTCGAGCGGACGATCGTGGACGCCGAGTACCGGAACGTCGATCCGGCCCCTTTCGACGTGATCCAGCGGGACGTGGCGCTCTTGCAGCTTGCCGAGCCGATCCCAAGTGCCGTGATCTCGCCCTTCGTGGTCGCAAGTCCAGGAAACGGCGACGAGGTGAGCGTCGTCTCTTATGCCGCGGGGCGGGAAGAGGCGCTCTCCTGGCAGCGGGTCTGTCAGGTGCTGCAGCGGCAGGATGGGCTGTTGGCGGTCGATTGCGATGTGACCTTCGGCTCTTCGGGCGCGCCGGTGCTGGACCGCTCGGGCTACCGCCCCAGGATCGTCTCGATCATTTCGGCTGGTGGCGAGTATGAAGGCGGGACCGTCGCCTTCGGGATGGAGCTGCCCGCGATCGTCGAAAAGCTGAAGGCGGCGCTGCGGCGCGGAGAGGCGACGAGCATCGCCACGGCCGAGGTCGAAGCCGAAGATCCCGGCAGCGGGATGCCGGGGGCACCCGGCAAGCGGATCGTCATTGGCGGCAGCAACGGCTCGGGCGCAAAGTTCGTCAAGCCGTGACGGGCTTGAAAGCCGGGATTTGCATTCCTACCTGAAGCGCATCCGGGTGCCATGACGGGCCCGGGCAACCCGCCTTGCCCCAACGGGGAAGGCTTCTGACATCGCTTCCAGGAGGATGATATGCGCAGCTATGACTTCGCCCCCCTTTACCGTGCCACCGTTGGTTTCGACCGGATCGCCGATCTGATGGATCGCGTCCTTTCCAGCGACGTGGCACAGCCGACCTACCCCCCTTACAACATCGAAAAGACCGCTGAGGACGCCTATCGCATCTCGATCGCGGTTGCCGGGTTCACGCCTGACGAGCTGACCGTCGAGGTCCGCGACGGCAATCTCTTCGTTGCCGCCCGCAAGACCGCTGAGGAAACCGAGCGCAGCTATCTCCACCGCGGCATCGCCACCCGCGCCTTTGAACGCCGCTTTGCGCTTGCCGATCACGTCCGCGTGGCCGGTGCGGTGCATGAGCACGGGATGCTCCACGTCGATCTTGTGCGTGAGACGCCCGAGGCCCTGAAGCCCCGCCGGATCGAGATCGCCCGTTCGGGCCAGGCGACGCCGGTGCTTGAGGCGAAGGCCGAAACGGTCAACTGACCTTCGGTCTTGGCAGATGAAAAGGGCGCGCCGATGGGCGCGCCCTTTTCATTTGGCGGCCAATTCGGCCTCAAGTTCAGCGATGCGGGTCTGCAGCCGAGTAAGCGCCGGGGTGATGTCGGCGGTGGTAAAGCGCGGCACGATGTACTGCGGGCAGTTCCAGTCGAACGCTTCGATGTCGATCAGTATCAGCCGTTCGGCGCGGGCGCGCAGCTTGTCGTCGGGCAAGGCGGCCACGACCTCAGGGGCGGCCGAAAGAAGTGCCGGGCGGAGGTGGCCGAGAAGCTTGAGGCGCGCCCGGTTCACGTAATCCATGAAGAAAAGGCTGGCTTTCGGGTTTTCGGCAAGGTTGCCAAGGCTGATGTACTGCCGGTTGCCGCGATACTCGACGAAGGCGAGGGTACCGGGGTCGAGCACGTGGACAAAGCCCGGCGGGCCGCCGCGATGCTGAAGATACGGCCAGCCGTCCGCACCGTTGGTTGACATATAAAAGCTGTCGCGGGCGCTGATGAAGGCAGCTTCGTTTTCGGTCAGGCGGTCGGGGATTCCAGTGGGCGATCTCTCTGGGTAGCCGTTGCTGCCTTGTGCCGCCTGTGCGGCGCGGACGGTCGGGCTGAACATGAGTTCCTGATAGCGTTGGGTCATCGCGGGCCCCGTCAGGCCATGGTCGGGGTTTGGCCCAGGACTTCGGCGGGCAGGCCGGTAAGAAAAGCACGGAACGGGGCGGTGTTGCCGGTGCCGCGCGAGAGGACGAGCGAGCCCTGCAGGAGCATGACCGCCCGTTCGCCGCGCTGGCGGGCGGCGTCTGGGCTGGCGCCCGCCTCGGCCGCAAGGCCCGCGAAGGCGGTGATCAAGGCCTCGAAAGCGGCGCGGATGGCGGAGGCGAAGGGGCCGTTTTCGATGCGGGGCGAGGACAGCATGTTCAGAAGGCAGGCCCGCGCGCCGCCGTGGTAGAAGCCGTCGAGGTTGGTGGCGACGAGGGTCAGCCTGTCGGCGGGATTGCCGGGGCCAGAAAGCGGGGCGAGGATATGGTGTTGAAGCCAGGCATCGGTGGTGGCCAGCACCTCTTCGGCCATCTGCTTCTTCCCGCCGGGAAAGCGGTGGTAGAGGCTCGCTTTCTGCAGCCCCGTCGCCTCGGCCAAAAGCGACAGCGAGGCGCCTTCGTAGCCGACATCGCTGAACACGCGGGCGAGGTGGGCGAGTAGGTCATCCTCTGTGATAAGCCGGGGGCGGGACATGCTCTCTCTATCCTGTTACCGAACGATCGGTAAAATAAGTTTGACTTGATGATCCGGCGACGTCAATACGGAATTACCGAATGATCGGTAAAATTCGATCTCGAATTGGAGAACAACATGTCGAAGACGGCGGTGGTGGTGATGTCGGACCCTGAGACAAAAGGGGACGAGGCTTTGGGGCGCCTTTTCAACGCGCTTATCCTGACACAAGAGCTGAAGGCGGCAGACGAAGAGGTGGAGCTGGTGTTCCAGGGCGCCGGGACGCGCTGGCCGGCGCGGATCGTCGAGCCCGATCATCCGGCGCATGGCCTGTATCTGGCGGTGCAGGATCGGGTGGTGGGTGTCTCGCGCGGCTGCGCCATGGTCTTCGGGGCGGCAGAGCAGGCAGAGCGGGCCGGGTTCACGCTGGTCAGGAATGCCGACATTCCGGGAACGGATGGTGTGCTGGACCTGTCGCGTTATGTACGGGAAGGCTTTGGCGTCGTGACCTTTTGAACGACTGCCCCCCGGCCTTTGCGACCGGGGGGCGTAGTTGTCACTTGTCCAGGCTTTCCGCCAGCCGCATCAGGTTCACCGCCTCGACGCGGTAGCCGTAGGGGTCGTCGCCCCGCGCCGAGAGCGCGAGTTCGATAGCCTGATCCCAGCCCCAGTCGCCCAGGTAGGTCGAACCCTGCAGCAGCTGTCCGAAGCCCGCCATGGCAGCGGCGAAGCGGGTTTCGGTGGTGGCCTCTTCGCGGCCGGTGATGGGCGTCTCGACCAGAGTCGAGGTCTCGGCGCCCGGTGCCTTCCAGCGCAGGCGGAGGAAGCCGAGCTCTCCGGCAGTGCCTTCCGCTGTGGCGGTACCGTAGCGGAGCGGGTCGTTCAGAAGGGCATCCGAGCCGGGTGCGGTGACCTCATAGATCGCGGTGACTTGCGTGCCCGCGCCGATTTCGCCCGCGTCCACCGCGTCGTTGTTGAAATCCTCACGGCGAAGGGCGCGGGTCTCGTAGCCGATCAACCGGTATTCGGCGACGGTGGCGGGGTTCCATTCGACCTGGATCTTCACATCGTCGGCGATAGGGAACAGCGCTCCGGTCAGCTGGTCCACCAGCACCTTGCGGGCCTCGCTGAGGGTGTCGATGTAGGCCGCCGTCCCGTTGCCGTTCTGCGCCAGCGACTGCATGATCGCATCGTCCAGATTGCCGCGCCCGAAGCCGAGGACCGACAGGTAGGTCCCGGTTTCCCGCTTCTTCGCGACATAGGCTTCCAGCCCCTCCGGGTCGCTGACGCCGACGTTGAAGTCGCCGTCGGTGGCCAGAAGGATACGGCTGACCGCCCCGTCGCGAGCCATGCCTTCGGCGACCTGATAGGCGAGCTCCAGCCCTTCGGCCCCCGCCGTAGAGCCACCGGCAGCGAGGTTGTCCAAGGCGGCCAGAATCGCAGCGCGGTCCCCGGCTTTGGTGGGCGCAAGCACCTGACCGGCGGACCCGGCGTAGGTGACGATGGCGATCTGGTCCTCGAGGCGAAGCTCGGAGAGCATGAGGGAGAGCGACTGCTTCAGAAGCGGCAGCTTGTTCGGGTCCTCCATGGACCCCGAGGTGTCGATCAGGAACACAAGGTTCAGCGGCGGGCGGGCATCGACCTCGGGCAATGCGCCCTGGATGCCGATGGTCACAAGCCGCGTGCCGGGGTTCCAGGGGGTGGGCATCACGGAAACGGTCGACGAGAAGGCTTCCTCGGCGGTCGGGGCTTTGTAGGCGTAGGGGAAGTAGTTGATCATCTCCTCGATCCGGACCTGATCGGGAGTGGGCACATACCCCCCGGTCAGCGAGGACCGGATGACGGCGTAAGACGCGGTGTCGACGTCGATCGAGAAGGTCGAGACGGGCTCCTCGGCGGTGACCTTGACCGGGTTCACGGGCTCGTTGGCATATTCCTCGGTGTTTTCGATGGGTTGAGCCAGGCTAGGTTCGGGTACAGGCGCGGCCTCATTGGCAGCGACGTAACCCAAGGCGCCGCTCTCCGGTGCGGCGTCGGCCCGCAGGCGCAGCTCAGTGTCGGCCAGGGCGTCGGATGGGGCCGGTGCGGCGAGGGCTTCCTCGGTGGGTTTGGTGCGGGTGAGGTTGTCCAAAGGAGCTCCAGTTTCGGCGAGAGGCTCTGCTTCGGGAGCTGGTTCTGCTACCGCCGCCGACGAAGCATCCGCTTCGGCAGTGCCGGCAGTTTCGGCGGGGGTGTCGCCAAACTCCGCCTCGGGCTCGGACGCCTCGGCGATCACTGTTTCCCCGGTTGTGGTTTCGGCCGCAGCAACAGACGAGTCCGTGTTCGCGGTGACTGTGCCGCCCAGTTCGGCGGGGGCTTCGGTGGCTGCCGCGTCAACCTCGGGGGCCGGAACGACAGGTTCGACCTCAGGCGATGCGGTCGTGACGGCGGTGTCGCCTTCGGGCATAGCAACCGTGGTGTCCACAGCTGGGGTTTCTCCGGCGGTCGGGCCCCCGGTCATGGCGGGATCGGTCGTTGGGCCTGCCGGTCCTCCAAGCCTCAGATCGGTGATAGGAAGAATCACGGCCACGCCGATCAGCAACGCGGCGGCAGAGGTGGTCATGGCAAGGGCGGGGCGGGAGGTCAGGAACTTCAGCATGCGACGAACTCCGTTCAGGGGGGCCGCCTCATCCGGGCGGTCCTGACTTGAACGGGCGGCATCCGTAGATCCTTGGAGCCGGTCGAAATTTTCCATCGCAAGCCGCATGGCCCGGTCTTTCGCCTCGCCATCGGGCGCCGGTGCGGCCTTCAGCGCCTTGCGGAGGTCGTCGAGTTCGTCGGTCATTTCGCCTCCTCCTTTGCTTTGGCACGCAGCCGTTTCTTCACTTCGCTCATCCGCCAGGCGATGGTGCCTTCGGAGACCCCGAGGACCAAACCCGCTTCGGCCTGGGTCATCTCTTCGCCCAGGACCAGCGCCACGGTGTCGCGCAGTTCTGGCGGAAGCGCTGTCATCGCCTGGGCAAGCCAGTCGCGCGCCTCGGCCTCGGTCGCGATCTCGTCCTGGCGGGCCAGTTCCCAATCGCCCCAGCCAAGTGCGGCGCGGGACCGGGTGGCCTGGCGGCGGCGAAGATCGTGGGCCGCATTCACCACGACGCGGTAAAGCCAGGTGGTGAACCGTGCCTCACCCCGCCAGTTCCGCAGCTTGGAGGGCAGGGCAGCGCAGATGTCCTGCGTCAGGTCTTCGGCCTCGGCCTTGGCGCCCGTCAGCCGCCAGGCAAGCCCGTGAATGCGATCATAGTGCCGTCCGACCAATGTGGCAAAGGCCGCCCGGTCGCCCTGGGCAGCGGCAGTTGCAAGCATCTCATCCGGCGTGTCCATCAGCATCACGATATCTGTGACGCACGGGGCAGGGCAATCCTTGGGCAGCGGGTCATGAAATCCTTTTGAGGTCAGGATTGGCCGCTTGCGGCCCCCCTCTCGAGATGGGTAGCCTGACCGAAATCTAAACCTCCGGATTCCCATGCGCCTGCTTTCCTTTGTCGTGCCGATTTTTCTTGCCACGGTCTCTTCGCTGGCGGCGCAGACCATGGAGATCACCGACGAACCAGATTGGGTGGAGATTCTGCCCATCCCGCCAGACGACCCGAAACTGCGTGTCGAGGTGGAAGACGGGCAGTACTTTCTTCTGAGCGACCATCAGCTGCGATGGCAGGGCGACGAGAAGCAGTCCTATGCCCGCGTGGTGACCGAGGTGACCGATCGTGCCGGGCTGGAAGAGATGGCGACGATCCAGCTCGACTTCGATCCGGAATACGAGAAGACAAGCCTGGTGCGGCTGGTGATCCTGCGGGACGGGCAAGAGATCGATCTGAAGGGCAAGGTGGACGTGCAGGTCTATCGCCGCGAGACCCGGCTGGAAGAGGGGATCATCGACGGGACCCTCACTGCGGTGGTGCAGGTTCCGGACCTGCGGGTCGGTGATGTGCTGGATCAGGCGACGATCCTGACCCGGCGGTCGATGATGGCGGCGGGCGAGCGCGCGGGCTCGTCCTGGCTTGAATGGGGCACACCGGTGGTCTTGTCGCGCGCGGTGCTGACCTGGCCTGAAACGATGCCGCTGGAGCTTTTGCCCCTTCCGGACAGGGTCGCGCACAGTGTTACCAGGCTGGACGGCGGGCTTCTGCGCCACGAATGGCGGCGCGAGAGCCACATTCCGCCGCTGTGGGAAGACGAGGTGCCCTATGAGGTGATCGAGGACGCCCTCGTGCGCTTTTCGGACACGCGGGATTGGACGCCGATCGCGACGGCACTCGCGCCGCACTACACGCAAGACTACCCATTGACGCCCGAATGGGAGGCGCGGGTCGAGAAGATCGCCAAGGAGCATGCAACGCCGGACGCGCGGGCCTTCGCCGCCCTGCGCCTGGTGCAGGAAGAGCTGCGCTATGTCTCGCTCAGCGTCGGGGCGGGGGGATATTTCGCGCGGACCCCTGAAGACGTGATCACGACGGGCTTTGGCGATTGCAAGGACAAGTCGCTGCTTTTGCGGGTGATCCTGTCGCGACTGGGGATCGAGGCTGCTGTGGCCCTGACCGATCTCGACGCGGGCTATGGCCTGCCGGAAGAGTTGCCGATGCTGGGGGTTTTTGACCACATGGTTCTGCGGGCGACCCTTGAAGGCAAGGCGGTATGGATGGACCCCACGGGCTCGCACGAAGGCGGCGGCCTGGAGACGGCGGTCGAACTCGACTATGGCTATGCGCTAGCGTTGACCGGCGAGGGCCCTGCTGCGCTGGAGCGGATGGAGGTTACCGCCGAGGGCGTATGGGCTCAGGATGTCCGCGAAGAGTTCCGCTTCACCATGTTCGGGGTGTTTCTGAACGTCGAGACCCTGCACCGTGCCGGAGCAGCCAACGCGACGCGGGCGCGCTGGGCAACCGAACCGGTGTCGCAGATCTCGCGCGGCTATCTTGGCTACTACCAGGACCTTTATCCCGGACTGATCGAGGTACGCCCGCCCGAGAAGTTCGATGACCGCGAGAGGAACGAGGTGCGGGTGGTCGAGCACTACTTCCTGCCGCTCAACGCCCTTGATCGCAACGATCTGCGTGAGGATTTCACCTTTACGACCGAAGACTTCATGGACAACTACCCCGAGCGGCTGCAGGCCCCGCGGCGGTTGCCGCTGCTGGTGGCGGGGCCATGGGTCAAGACGCATGTGATCGAGGTCGTGGGCGGGCCTATCGACTTCATTCCGCCCGAGGATCTCGTGATCAGCAACCCGGCCTTCGATTTCAGCCTTGATGGCGAGGCGACCGACGGCGGGAACATGGTGCTGAGCTGGAGCTACCGGCCCAAGGTCCGCTCGGTCCCGGCGGATCAGGTGGAGGCGGTGCTGGATGATGTCCGTGATGCCCGGGAAGCGACCTGGTACAGCTGGAACCTCACCCCGGACTAAGATCCCCGACCCGGGGCGAACCGGGTCGGGGGCTGCGGCGGCCTTATCGCAGACTCAGAAGATCAGGCCGTCGTAGATCGCGTAAGCGCCGGAGGTCGATTTCAGGTTCCCGGTGGCGCCTTCGTCCTGGGCGTAGGCGACGATGGCGTTGTAGGTGCCGGGGCCGAAGGCGCCGTCGATACCGCCACGGTAGTAGCCCCAGGCGCGAAGGTTGCGCTGGATCGCCTTGCGCTCGGCCAGCGAGTAGTTGTTGAAGGCGCGGGCCGCCGGGGTGCGGTAGATCGAGGTCGTGTGGCGGGGCGGGTCGACGTACACCACCTGTGGTGCGCGGCGGGCTTCCCGGACCTTGCGGTTCTGCTTCAGGATTTCGTCGATGATGACGGCGGTGGCGACGCCGGCGACGAAGCCTTGTTCCTTGTCACCCCAAGCCAGTGCGGGGGCGGCGGGGACGGAGGCGATCGAGGCGGCAGTCAGCGCGGCGATAAGGTTTTTCTTTGCGGTCATGACAGGGAGCAGCATGTCGTTTCCTTTCGTGGCTTTCCCGATGCGTCGGGTCGATGCCATGAGATTGGGCATCCCGGCCGCGCTAGGCAAAAGCGGCGGGGTGTTAGGGGAAAACGTGGGGGTGTTATCGGATAGCGCCTTGTTTTTCAAAGGCTTGCGCGGGTCGCGGCGACGGCTGCACAGCTTCGGGACGCAAGGTCCTGCGCGTGACAACCAGGGCTTTCACATCGCGTGGGCCGGGAGTTTAGGGGTGCCGGGGAGTTACGGGCGCGCCGGGCGGTCGGGTTGAGGAAGAGTGAACGGGATTTGTGCGGGAGGGGTTGATGGGGGCCGCAAGGGGCTCCAAGCCCTTGAGAACGCTGTGTTAATCTTGGAGCTTTCCGGCAGGCCAATGATGTTGGTTTCATCTTGTTTCCGTCTCGCCCCGCGTCTCGGGTTTAGGGCCTTAACCCTATTCCGCGAATCGTTTGCGAAGAGGGCGTTGATGGGGGAACGGTGCGCTGTAGCGCAGCCTATGGGGCGCTGGTGACCGGGAAGTCCTGGGGCGTATCGGCGGGGTCTGCGGCGAAGCGGAAGTGCCACCACTCGGCGTCGTAGCCCGTGAACCCGGCCCCCTCCATGGCCTCCCGCAGTCGCGAGCGGTTCTGCTGTGCTTCCACAGAGACAGCGGCGGAGACGGCGGAGAGGGCCGAGAAGCAGTCGAAGGCTGTGCCCATGTCCAGGGTCGAGTCCATCGGGCGTTCGTTGAGGGTGCCATCGCAGCGCTGGCCCGCGACCAGATCGGGGTAGAGCATCGGATCGGTAAGCCGCCGCAGCCCGACATCGACCGCCACGCCCAGCGAATGCGACGAGCGCCTGGCGATGTAACCGCCGGGGACCAACTCGGTGCGATCGAGGTCGGGCAGGAAGATGTCATCCGCCAGTTCCCGGCCTTCGCTGTCGGCCCAGTCCATGAAATGGCGGACGGCCTGCGTCGGGCGGTAGCAGTCGAAAAGGATCAGGCCGTAGCCTTCGGCATTCAGCTTGGCTTCCGCCTGGATCAAGGCGCGGGCAGTCGGTTCGCTAAGGATGCATTCCGCCGCCGCATAGCCCGGAACAGGGGCGCCAGTGAAGTTGAAGGCGCGGGCATAGCGGATGTCGCTGGCGATGTCGGGTGCCAGATCCGAGAGCCGGACGAAACCTGCGGGAAGCGGATCGGCCAGGGCGGGGCAGGGGGTCAGCGCAAGGGCCAGAAGCCCGAGGCGCCTCATTCCCTCTCGATCCCGCCGCTGGAGACCCAGCCGCGCTGACCTTCGTGTTCGATCATGCACCAGTCCTTCTTGCCCTCCCCCGTTTCCGGGGGAAGGCAGATCTTGACCTCGAGGCCCCCGGTGCCTTCGGGCAGCCGGAACAGGACGGGAAACGTCGTTCCCCGCCCGTCGCGGACATTCATGTAGCCTTCCGAAACCCCCTTCTTGATCCGCCAGGTCTCGGGCACCAGAGTTGCTGGGTCGATGTCCTTGAAGGCATCCGCCATGTCGATGGCCGATTGGGCAAGCCCCTCGCAGCCCGCATGTTCTTTGGCGAAAGCAAGCAGGTCTTCGACTTTGTAGGGATATTCCAGCTTCACCATGGCCTGTCCGGCATAGAAGCAGGGATCGTCGACCAGCGTATCGGGGATATCCGCCGCTGCGATGTGGAACGGGTCGTCCTCTGGCGCGGGCACGGTCGAAGCTGAGTCATCCTCAGCGCGGTCGAGCGGGATGTCGTCCAAAGCACCGGGCTGATTGGCGAGTCGAAGGGCGCCGGCAAGGTCTTTTGCCGACTCTGCGATCGGGCAACCGGCATGTTTCTGGGAGAACTCCATCAGATCGCTGATTTCGTACGGTGTTTGCAGTTCATTGTATTCGAGCGACGCCTGGATGCAGGGGTCGTTCTCGAGGTCTTTCAAACGTTTCATGCCATCGGCAAGTGCAGTGTCTTCTGCTGGAACCTCGGGAATAGAGGCGTCATCCCCCTTCTTCGGCGGGGCGACCCCGAGTTTGTCCTGCGTGGCGATCTGGGTTGACGGGCCTGGGTCGTCGATCGGCTTTGCCCCCCGGACCGGCGCGGCCGACACCAGATAGAAGTCATCCGTCAACTCGTCATAGTAGGCCGGGCGCTGCTTGTGGTTGATCGTCGCGGCCATCGTCTCGACCTCGCGGCGGATAGCGCGGGCGATTTCCTGGAAGGGCCTGTCCCCGTCCTGCATGAGCCGCAAGAGCGCACGGGTGAAGACGGAGTTCGGGTCGCCATCCTGCGCGCCCATCCCATCCAGCGCCGCCTGGCCCGCGCCGGCGGAAAAGAGGATGAACGTCCCCTCGGGGGCGGCAACCGGGGCGAGGCCACGCTCGCTTCCCACCGAACGGGTGTCGGCTTTGGGGAAAGGATTGTCGCGGCAGGCGTCGAGGATCAGAAGGGTGATCCGGGCGCCGCGGCTTTGGATCGTCTCCAGCACCTGATCCACCGCAAGGCTTTCGGCGGTGAGGAAGGCCTCTTCCTCGGGCCCCGCCGCAGGCGCATCGACCGGGATCAGATAGTTCCGGCCCGAGATTTCCACCCCATGCCCGGCGAAGTAGAAGATGACCTCGGCGCCCGGTTCGATCCGTTGGGCGATGTCCGACAGGGCCTTGGACAGGGTCCGCCGATCGGCGTCTTCGATCAGCGTCGCGTCGTAGCCAAGCTCTTGCAGCAGACCCGACACCGCCCTTGCGTCATTGCGGGCCTTCTGCAACTGGGGCAGGTTTTCGTAGCTGTCATTGCCGATGACCAGCGCAAGCCGTTCTTCGGCCAGCGCGACGGTTGCAAAAAGCGCCACGACCAGCGCGGTGGCAGAAGCGATAAAGGCGGAGCGAAAGGCTAGCATCAATACCTTCCCGACCAGCATCAAAAGTTCTGGCGGACGGTATCATGTGTCGGTCTGTCGTCACAAGTCAGGTTTACGCCAGCCGGTCAGTCCGGCAAAACTGCCCTGCCCGCATCGATATGGGCCTGGCCCCAGTTGCCGATGGCCAGCAGGATCGGGCCGAGGGTCTGCCCATAGGGGGTCAGCGCATAGTCCACCCGTGGCGGGATGGTATGGTGGTCGTGGCGGCTGACGACGCCGACCTGGACCAGTTCTTTCAGCTGGCGGATGAGCACGCGTTCAGAGATCCACGGCATCTCACGCAAGAGCTGCGACAGGCGCATCGGGCCTTTCTGCAGGCGGAAGAGGATCCCGGCCTTCCATTTGCCGCCGACGATGCCGATGGCGGTCTGGACGGGGCAGGGGGTGGGCATTGCGCACCTCATACTGACAAAAAGGGCAGTACTGGACTAGTTGGCAGTATATGTGACACCTTTTGGCAAGGCAATCAGGAAAGGGATCAGGATGGCACGGATCGCTCTGGTGACGGGGGTGGGCAAGGAGACGGGGCTAGGCTTCGCGGTCGCGGCGGAGCTTGCGCGGCGGGGTGACCGGGTGTGGATCGCGGCGCGGACTTTGGCTCAGGCAGAGGCGATGGTGCAGGCTGTCGGGGGCGATACCGTGCCGGTGGCTTTGGACCTGTCGGACCGCTCCGCTGTCGCCGACTTGGCTGGGCGGGTGCAGAAGGACGAAGGGCGGCTGGACGTGTTGATCAACAACGCCGCAGCCGTGGCGCCCTGGGGCGAGACGGCGGCGGGGGCTGATCTGGAGGTTGCGCGGGGGGTCATGGACGTGACGCTCTTCGGGACCTGGGCGATGTGCGAGGCATTTCTGCCGCTTCTGCGGGTGGCGCCGGCGGGGCGGCTGGTCAATGTCTCAAGCGGGGCGGGGTCGCATGGCGATCAGGCCTTCGGGCTGACGACGGCGAACGGGATGGGGACGAGCTATGCGGTCGCCAAGGCCGCGCTGAACGCGCTGACGGCGAAGCTGGCGCGGGAAGAGGCGTCAGCCGTGAAGATCAACGCGGTCTGCCCCGGCTTCACGGCGACCTTTCCCGGCGGGTCGGAGATGGGTGCGCGTCCAGTGGCGGAAGGGGCGGCGAGCATCCTCTGGGCCGCCGATCTGCCGAATGACGGGCCGACCGGCGGGTTCTTCAGGGATGGGAAGCCGCTGCCCTGGTAGGCGTTACTTGGCCACGAAGTCGAAGTGCTTGCGGACGTTCTCTTCGATCTTCCAGGTGCCCTTGAAGTCCTTCTCGACCACGAAGGCATCGCCCGCCTTCACCGTGACCGGGGTGCCGCCATCGGGGGTGATCACGATACGCCCCGCGATCAGGACCACGTATTCGTAGGCCGTGTAGGTCGCGTGGTAGCTGCCGACAGTGCATTCCCAGATGCCCGAGATCATCTCGCCGTCCTTCGACGTATGGAGGACCCACGTCTTCATCGACGGGCTGCCTTCGGTGACGACCCAGCCGTCCAGATCGCCGGTCGCGGGTTCGATGCCTTCGGTGGAGGGAAGCTTGGTGATCGATTGCATGGAATGGCCCTTTCGCGAATGAGAGACGCCCAGAGCTTGCATGGCTCCGGGCGTCCTGTCATGGCAATGCGCGACGGGGGCGGGGCTGATCCCGACCCT
>NZ_JBOFBI010000319.1:0-41249 GCF_051645465.1 Tabrizicola sp.
CTGAACGTCGTCGGTGCCGTTTGTGCGTTTCTGCTGATCGGCGCAAGCGACGATCGTCCGCCAATGCGCGGCGGTCCCGCACTGGCGGCCTGGAAGCGGCATCTGTCCGTCCCCGGGCTGCGCGCGGCGTTCGGCATCGGCTTCGTGATCCTGTTCATCTTTGTCGGGGTTTTCACTTATGTGAACCTTCATCTCGTCAACGGCCTTGGTCTTTCGCCGATGTCGCTTGGCCTCGTCTATCTGGTCTTTGCGCCCGCCATCGTCACCACACCGCTTGCGGGCAGCGTGGTGCGCGCGCGGGGTCCTCGGGCGACACTGATCCTGTCGCTGGCGGTGGCCCTGTGCGGGCTTTTGCTGGTCGTGTCGCAAAGCCTGTGGGTGGTTCTCGCCGGGCTGGCGATCGTGGGGGCGTCCACGTTTTTCGCCCAGGCGTCGGCCACCGGATACATTTCAAGCACCGTCAAGAATGATCGGGCACAGGCGACCGGGCTTTATCTCACCAGCTACTATCTGGGGGGATTGGTCGGCGCGTTGGTGCTGGGGCAGGTCAACGCCCATTTCGGATGGAGCGTCACGTGTCTTTGCATCGGCGTGGCGATGGTCAGTGCAATGCTGCTTGCCCGCGCACTGGACGGATGACGCGAAGACCTTGAGGCAAGGCACTGCCCAAAATTCTAAACATGGTGATAGATCAGGACGAATTCGTCGATCCGCGACAGAGTCAATGACGCGGGCTTTAGAAGGGGGGAAAGTTCAGCGACATTGTCTCTGAACCTGGGAGGAGGGTGAAGATGGGGGAGTTCGATGCGATAGTCATCGGGGCGGGGCAGGCTGGCCCGGCTCTTGCGGCGCGCCTCGCCGGAAACGGGCAGAAGGTCGCGCTTATCGAGCGCAAACACATGGGTGGCACCTGCGTCAACAATGGCTGCATGCCGACCAAGACCATGGTTGCAAGCGCTTACGCTGTTTTCATGGCCCGGGAGGGCGCACGTTTCGGCGCCGAGATCGAGCGGTTGTCTGTAAACATGACCCAGGTCAAGGCCCGCAAGGACGAGGTCGTGATGGCAGCTCGCAGCAGCGTCACCGCCTGGATGGAAAAGACCGAGGGCGTGACGCTGATCCGGGGTCACGCGCGCTTCACCAGCCCAAACGAGGTCGAGATCGACGGACGACGGATCCGGGGCGAGAGAATATTCATCAATGTCGGTGCCCGCGCCGTTCTGCCACCGGTTCCGGGTCTGGGGTCGATCGAGGTTCTGACCAACAGCAACATAATGGACCTGACAGAGGTGCCTTCGCATCTGGTGGTCATCGGCGGGAGCTACATCGCTCTCGAATTTGCACAGATCTATCGCCGCTTCGGGGCGAAGGTGACTGTTATCGAGCGCGCGCCGCAGATCATTTTCCGAGAGGATGCCGATGTGATCGCTGGCGTGCGGGCGATTCTCGAGGGCGAGGGTGTCGAGATTCACAGCGGCGTTCTCGATCTGGAAGTGATCGGCGCCACACCTGCGCGCCTGCGCTTTACCACTGCGACGGGCGAGGTGACGGAGGTCACGGCAAGCCACGTTCTGGCGGCGACCGGGCGGCGTCCGAACACCGATGATCTTGGTCTCGAGGCAGCCGGCCTCGTTGCCGATCCGCGAGGGGTGATTCCGGTCGATGAGACCTGCCGCACCGTCCAGCCCCATATCTGGGTACTGGGCGAAGCTAATGGCCGCGGGGCGTTCACCCACACCACCTACAACGATTACGAGATCGTGGCCGATAACCTGTTGAACAAGGCGGACCGCCGGGTGTCGGATCGCATCCCATGCTACGCCCTGTTCGTCGATCCGCCACTCGGTCGGATCGGCATGAGCGAGAACGAGGCGCGTGCGGCGGGTCACGAGGTGGCGGTCGGGCGGCGCGACATGAGGCGCGTCGGGCGGGCAAACGAAAGCGGCGAGACGCGCGGTTTCATGAAAGTGGTCCTCGACACCCGGACCCGCAAGCTTCTCGGAGCAAGCGTGCTTGGCTTTCGCGGCGACGAGGCTGTCCAGTCGCTGCTGGTGGCGATGTATGCCGATATGACCGCCGATCAGATCCTGCGGGTGGTCGGTATCCATCCGACGGTTGCCGAGCTCTTGCCGTTTGCCATCGCCGATGCCGGCTTGCCCCAAAGTCATGTGTGAGACTTGACCCGGAGCCTCGGCAAGCGCGATGGTCTGACTTTCAAAGACGCTTTTGAAGGGAACCCGCGCGTTGCTTCGCGCTTAGCTGGTCCGATGCCGGAAATCGTCCGTTCCGTCAGCCTGCGCCGCACTTGCTGCAACCGTCAGACGATCAAGAACATGCCCGCCCGCCTGAACTACTGGCGCAGGATCGCCACGCGTTACGAGAGATGCTCGGACCTGTTCATGTCGGCTCGCGTTCTCGCCGCCAGGGTCATGTTCTGGCTGTGTACCTTGACCATAAGGCCAAGGTGTAACATGAGGCATAGCCTCTGACTATCGCGACCGAGTCGACATGTTGTTGACGCCCAGTGCGTAAACTGGAACATCTTTTTGTGGCGGGTTCACCTGTCAGGCAACTTTTCGGTAGCAAGCACGATGCGCGATATCCTAAGCGAAATTGCATCAAGCACGGCCCACTCAGTCGGAATTCCATTCCTGTCCGGCTTGGTCAGAAGCATGCGCCTCGCAATGGATGCCTCGTTGGTGTTTGTGACGGTTGGCGTCGGCAAGCCACCGGTCAAGGCACGCTCCATTTCAAGCTGGAGCGACGACGGCGACGAGAAGAGCTTCGAATACGATCTGGAGGGAACGCCCTGCCTGTTGGTTTACGGTGGAGAGACAATGACCGTAAGCGAAGGTCTTTACCGCAGATTCCCAGTCGAGGTGGGGTATGAAGGCTATGTCGGCGTGCCAATTCGGCGTGTCGACGGCAAAGTCATGGGCCATCTTGCCGTCCTTTCCAGGCATCCGATCAAGGCCCCCGAAGAAGCCTTGTCCGTCATCCAGATTTTTGCAATGCGCGCTGAGGCAGAGTTCCAGAGGCTGGAACTTCAGCAGGAAATGGAAGCCATGGTTGCCTCGCTTTCGCTGGCAACCCGCCGTCTTACCAATCGCCAGAACGCACTGCGGCAATCGAACCTGGCGAAGACCGCCCTTCTTGGAATGATGGCACATGATCTTAGAAATCCACTTTCGGCTATTCTTAGCCGATCCGAGATCATTGAGGGTCTGCTGGAAAAGCATAACTCCAACGCCGACCTGACGCAGAAGGTGCGAAAAAACTGCGAGTCCATTGCCTCAATGGTTGAACGCATGGACAGGCAGATTGCATCTTGCCTCGTCCAGGCAAGAGACGATGCGACCAAATTAAAGATCGATGTACACGAATTCCCCCTCGCGCGCGCCTGCGATCTCGCCGTGGCACTCAACGCTACGGCAGCCGCAGCAAAGTCGATCGCGCTGGAGTATAGCCCGCCCACAGAAATGATGTTGAAGGGCGACGAAGACAAACTGGTTGAGGCCGTCGACAACCTGATCAGCAATGCGATCAAGTATTCGAACGCCGGAAAGTCGATTTTCGTCGAGGCCCGCAAGCGCGCAGGCTGCACAGAGATTTCGGTCCGGGACGAGGGGCTGGGTCTGACGCCGGATGACCAGTCCCGTGCCTTCGGAAAGTTTCAACGGCTATCGGCGAAACCAACGGCCGGTGAGTCGTCGACCGGCCTTGGGCTGGCAATCGTCAAGGCGATTATCGACGCGCATGGCGGCACGATTCGCATCCAGAGTGAAGGCGAAAGCATGGGCGCGACCTTCACAATTGTTCTGCCTGACCCCTGAAGGTCGCAACACACCGCGAATGCGGGATGGCTTCTGAATCCAATGGGGTCTGATGCTGGTAGTCGGTTCGAACCCGGGTGCGGCACAAATCCAGTGAGGCCCTAACGGACCGTTTCTCTCATCAATAGGCCGATTTCTGACCTGCAATTCCTTGTGATAAATGGTAGCTCAGTTCGTGAAGCAGACCTCGAAGCTCAGTTTTCGGCTTTGTCAGAAAAAGACTGGGGTGGCGCTTTCCACCGCCCGCCACTCATGTCGGTTGGTCAAATGCCTTTGTTTGCTTGGTAACTGCCAAGCATGCCGCCGCGACCGCCCCCGAGATTCCTGCTCCTGACCCTAGCAGATCACTTTCGTCTGACAACACCTTTCAGAGGACAAGACGGCCTTATTGACCTATGGATCGAGAAGCCCACAAGGAGGTGTCATCGTTCCGTAACGGGCCATCAATAAGTAATTGGCCGCACGTGCCCGCATGAGTGGAACCGCGTGAAATACTTGGCATTCTTGCGGCGGCACCCATGAAGTCCGATGTCATTTCCATCGAGTTGACCGACACGGCCGCTATGCACGGCGCTGTTGCGTTGATTGCGCCGCTTGGGATCGAGACTGAGTTTCAGAGTTTTCTGGCCCTTGAAGCGCCGCGGGGTTGGGACGCTACGATCGTTGCCGAACGGCGGTCGGGTCAGCGTGCGGTCGTGCTGAAGCCGCCGTCCCCTACGGACCGCGCAAAGCTCGTACACAGCTTCTCATCGTCAGGCCCTGGGCTGTCATCCGACGCCTATCGTCCGGAGGGCACGCCAGTTACCACTGCGGCGGCAGAGCTTGCGCAAGAAGCCCAGCAAATTGCCCGTTCCGTCGGCGGGGGCCTTGCGGGGATTGCAGCAATCGTCGCCGATACGAGTGCGAGGTTCAGTTACGGCGAGGTGCCGCTCGCAGAGCGTTGGTACTTCGGGCAGGACGCGGTCCCGATTGTCGCCTGTACGTCCGGCAACTGCATCGATATCAACACCTATCTCGTTGCCGCTCTGCGCGCCGCCGGATATGAAGCTGCTTACCTGACGTGCTACTTTTTCGATAACGATCCGCATGGCATAGCCAGCGGAATGCATTGCTGGGTGCGAACGCGCCACGACGGCGCAATCCAGGACTGGGACATCGCGCACTTCAAGAAAGCCAATCGCCCCGATGTCTCGGCCACGATGAATCCAATTCCAGGTCGACGCTTCGCGCTCGCGTTCGGTCGTGACCATGTCTATGGATGGCGGGACATTGAGATCCGATTGTCTACGCCATCGCGCCCAATGTGGGTTCGTGAAGATGGAACGGCCATTTGGGGCGAGCCGCCTGTGGTGCAGTTGGTGGAATAGTCTAGAAAGAAGCCGCCAACCCTGCCCGTTGGTCGCAGGTTTGTTATATGTAGGGAACTTCGGACCTGATCACGACACCCGGAACTGCTGTTCGTAAAGGCTGTGGAATTTGCCGCCGCGCGCGATGAGCTCATCGAAGCGGCCGGTTTCGACCAGCTTGCCATTCTCCAGATAGCAGATCATCTCGGCGCGGAGGACGGTGGACAGGCGGTGGGCGACGACGATCGTGGTCACTCCATGCGTCACCCGGTTGAGCGCGTCGCGCACCAGTGCTTCGGAATGGCTGTCGAGCGCACTCGTCGCCTCGTCCAGCAGGAGGACCTCGGGCCGTCGCAGCACGGCCCGGGCAATTGCAAGCCGCTGACGCTGCCCGCCCGACAGAAAGACGCCATTTTCCCCGATCGGAGTTTCGTAGCCTTGCGGCAGTGTTTCGATGAATTCGTCAGCGTGCGCCACCCGCGCGGCCTCGACGACCTCGGCGTCATCCGCTTCGGGCCGGACCAGGCGAAGGTTTTCGCGGACGGTTCCTGAAAACAGGAAGGTGTCCTGCCCGACATAGGACATCTTCCGGCGCAGCGCCGCGAAGCGCACCTGCCGCAGGTCGACGCCGTCGAGCAGGATGCGACCCTCATCGGGATCGTAGAGACGAAGGAGGAGGTTCAGCATTGTCGACTTGCCGCTGCCTGATGGCCCGACGAGCGCGGTCGTGCCGCCCCGCGGCAACTCGATGCTGATCCCGTCAAGAACGCGTCGACCACTGCCGTAGCTGAAGCTGATGTTTTCCAAAGCAATGACACCCGGCCCGGCCGGCAGATCGACGGCATCGGCGGCCTCGACCATCGTCAGGGGGCGGTCGAGCAGATCGTACATCATCCGAACCCCGACGATGCCTGCCTCTATCGTGACCCGCATCCGGGAAAGGCGCTTTGCCGGTTCGTAGGCCATGAGAAAAGCCGTGACGAAGGACATGAGCTGGCCCGGGGTGCCGGCGGTGCTGCCGAAGAGGCTGACCGTGCTGAGGACAACGATCGACGCGATCGAGAGCCCGGCGATGGTGTCCATCAGAGGCGTGGTCGCCGCTTCAAGCCGGACCATCTTGTTGGCCCGCTTTTCCACCGCCCGCACGGCGACTTCCATCCGGTCGATCATTGTCCGTTCAAGTGCGAAGGCCTTGATCACCCGCGCGCCGACCGAGGTTTCCTGAACCACGCGGAAGATCTCGGCGAGGCCAGCGAGTTCAAGCGACATCACGGCGCGTACCCGCGACAGGATGCGCCGGATCGCCCAAAGCGTGACTGGGCCGATTATGAGGCTCACGAGCGAAAGGAAAGGTTGCTGCCAGAACATCACCGCGACGAGGCCGAGCAGCGTCAGCAGGTCACGGACGAAGCCGGTCACGATCGTGTCGATGACACTGCGCGCCATCTGGGCGCTTTGCGTGACCCTAACGAGGACGTCGGAGGATTCGGTTCCCGAGAAGAAGGCGACGTCCTGGTCAAGCAGACGGCGATAAAGATCTGCCTGTTTCTGAGCCACAATGCGGTTTCCTGCCCGCGCCATGAGCACCATCTGCGCGTACGAGGCGAAGCCGCGCACGATGAAGATGCCCGCAACGGCGCCTGCAACCATCAGGATGCGGGCCCTGTCGTCGGGGTTGGCCATGGCGTCGATGATGGAGCCCATGATCCATGCGGTCGCGGCGGTCATCGCGGCGACGATCACCATGGCGAGCGTTGCGGCAAGATAGCGCCAGCGATGTTCCGGAATGCTCTCCAGAAGCAGACGGCCAAGGGGGCTGCGGGACGAAATCTGCTTCGCTTTTCGCGCCCACCAGTCTTTCAGGTGGCTGATCATTGTTGCGACAAGGCACCTCTGAACGGGAACGACCTGGCGGCCGCGCAGCATGGAACATGCAGCCTGCGTGCTGATAGCGGCCTGAACGGGTTGAAGCAAGGCGGAGTGCGGACGGTGTGAGGTTGTCCGCCGGGCGGCGCTGATGTGAAGCGCCAGGTGTGGAGGATTTGCGTTGCGGATCGATGTGGTTGGACGGGGGCGCATCGGCCGGGGACCAGCTGCCCTGTCAGTCCGCGTGGCTTGAGACGACGCTTCGGCGCGCTGCCGCGCGTCGAAGTTGAGCAAGAACCCCACAGGGTTGCAAATCGGCTTCCTTTGGTGTTGCTCGCGGTCAACGGCGTACGATCAGAGGGCGGGTCAAAGGTATGGGGAAAAACGGTATTCGGAAGGCCCTGATCGTTCTTGGCATGCATCGGTCGGGCACATCGGCCATGGCGGGGGTCCTTGGCGAGATGGGCTGTGACCTGCCAGCCGACCTGATGCCACCCATAGAAATGAACGCGAAGGGTTTCTTTGAATCTAACAAGATCACCTATCTGAACGAGGATGTTCTGGTCTCGGCGGGGATGGCCTGGTTCGATCTGAAGCGGTTTCCCGAGACCTGGTATGCCTCGACGGCAGCCACGGAGTTCCGGAAACTTGCCAGTGCCACATTTGTGGAAGAATTCGCCACCTCCAATCTGTGCGTGATCAAGGACCCTCGGCACTGCCGTCTGGTGCCGTTCTGGGAGGAGGTTCTGACCGAACAGGGCGTTCAACCGGTCTATGTCTGCATTCACCGCAACCCGGTTGAGGTCGCGGCCTCATTGATGCGGTGGCATGGGCATGAGCCACTTTACGGACAGTACTTATGGTTGCGCCATGTTCTGGATGCGGAAATCGCAACCCGTGGGAAGAAGCGGGTGTTCGTCTCTTATGATCAGCTCTTGTCCGACTGGCGCAGTCTGGTCAGCCGCATTTCAAGCACTCTCGACGTGGTCTTTCCACGTTCTGTGCCGACAGCGGCAAGCGATGTCGAACGGTTCGTCAGCGCTGACCTGAAACATCTGTCATCGGAGAGCCTCACGATCCCGCGACTTGAGAACACATCGGATTGGCTGGCCTCAACCTTGGGCATTCTGACGCGCTGGTCCCGGACGGGTGAGGAGTCTTCTGATCATGCAGTGCTTGACCGAACACGGGACGCGATGGATGTGGCCTCAGGTACGGTCGTCACGGTGCTTGACGAACTTCTGGCGTGTCACCGCGAAGTCGCAAGTGTGCGTCAGGAGGTCGAAGAGTCGTTTCGGGACGATGTTGAGCGTTTGTCGGCTCAACTTGCTGAAGCCTATACGGCCCTCGCAAATGGCGAGACAAAAATGAGAGCGGTCATGCATTCCATGCATGAGGCCTCGCTTCGGAGCCAGGCGTTAGAGAATGACTTGAACGACCGCATCCATGACCTTCGCAAAGCGCGCAATCGGCCGCTGAGCAACTTAGGAAAGTTCATCGAGTTCAAGGCGCTGCGGATGCTGTCATCCGACGGATCGCCGCTGCCGCGGAGAGCCAAGTCGCGGTTCGGTCGCAGTGCCAAGAAGCGCGACCCCAACCGCGACCTTCCGCCGATCCAGACTGGCGCGGTCGCGAAAAGCAGCAACGGGGCAGATTTGCTTTCCGAACAAGGTCAGGTGCCCTTCCGGCCAGAGTTGCCTAGCGCAATCATTGTGACCCATGACGCCAGCCGCACGGGAGCACCGATCCTGGCGTACAACATGGCAAAGGCCCTTTCGTCGAGATACAACACTTTCGTTGTCTGCATGCGCGCTGGCGATCTTGTCGCTGACTTCCTTCAGGTTTCTACCAAGCTTTACGAGGTTGGGCATGAGAGCGGGATCGGGCCAAACTTTCTAAAAATTGTAGACGCGATCGTTGCGCAGACCACGCCTGCCTTTGCTGTGGTGAACTCGATCGAATCCAGGCATATCCTTGGCGCGCTCCGCCTGCGCAAGATCCCGAGCGTTGCATTGCTGCACGAGTTCGCGTCCTATACTTTGCCCACAGGTGCATTCACCGAGGCGCTCTGTGAGGCCGACGAGGTCGTGTTTTCGAGCGAACTTACGATCCGGAACGCCTTGGACCAGACGTCTTTCGTGCGAACCTCCCGGTTCCATGTTCTTCCGCAGGGGCGCTGCGAAGTGCCGCGCCATGACAGCAATGAAGTGCTGCTTCGGGCCGAACGTGACAACCTTACCACGCGGCTGCGTCCGGGGGGCGGAAATGCCGGGGAGTTCCTGGTGATTGGAGCGGGCTATGTGCAGCTGCGCAAGGGTGTCGACCTTTTCATCGATGTTGCGCGGCGTGTCCTGTCAACCAGCGAGGGCCGGAATGCCCGGTTTGCCTGGATTGGTGCAGGTTACGATCCGGAGCGCGATGCTGGCTATTCCGTTTATCTGAAGGACCAGATCGAGCGGGCAGGTCTGACCGACCGAATGCTGATGATCGGAGAGACCTCTGAAATCGAGCATGCCTATGCTTTGTCTGACGTGCTTCTTCTGACGAGCAGGCTTGACCCCCTGCCCAACGTGGCGATCGATGCGTTGTCTGAAGGGCTGCCCGTTGTCTGCTTTGACAAGACCACCGGTATTGCCGATCTGTTGACGAATGGGGGCCTGCGCGACGCCTGCGTCGCCGACTATCTGGATACCTGGCAGGCAGCGGAGAAAGTACTGCGCTTCATCCGCTCGCCCGAGGCCTATCGGCAAGTGACTGAAGCGTCGAAGGCCTTCGCGGCGCGCACTTTTGATTTCAATGCCTATGCCGCCCGCATCGAGGCACTTGGATTGCACGTCAATAACGCATCATCCCGTCTCGCCGAGGATACCGCCACGATCGGTGAGGCTGACAGCATCGATGCCGCCTTCATGCTGCCGAGATGGCTACAAGCGTCTGGCAAAACCGGAGCGTCCCACAAGACCGAAGCGGTCAAGTACTACTTGAACGACAATCAACGGCAGGCCGCCCCGCGTCGTCCTGAAGCCGGGTTCAACGCGCTGGTCTATGCCCGGCACCTTGAGGCCGAAGGCGTCACGGACGTGGACGCCTATGCCGAGTTCTTGCGGCGGGGGCGGCCGGCGGGACCGTGGCTGCGATCCGTCATCCGGGAAACTGCGAAGTCGGCTTTGCCCGAGGGCAAGACCCCACTGAAGACGGCGCTGCACATTCACGCCTATTATCCCGACGTCGTCGCGTCCATTGCAGAGCGGCTGGCGCTGAACGAAACGCAGCCCGATCTTTTCGTCAACGCAGGGGATCGCAAGAGCCTGGACGCCGCCGTCGAGATGCTTAGCGGCTATCGCGGGCGCATCGTGGCGGCGCGGGTGGTTGTGAACCGCGGACGCGACATTGGTCCGCTTTTGACCGAGTTCGGCGGCGAACTTCTGCGCGACTACGATCTGATCGGACATGTCCATACCAAGAAGAGCGTTCTGCTTTCGGACCGCGATGTTGTGGAGCGGTGGGTGAACTTCCTTTACGAGAACATGATCGGCGGCAGGGACGGCGGGCCTATGATGGACCGCATCCTGGCGGCCTTCGCGCAGAACGAACGCCTGGGCATTGCCTTTCCGTCAGACCCTAACACCATGGCCTGGTCGGCCAACGAAGATCTGGCGCGCGGGCTGGCGCCACGGCTTCGGCTGGACGGGCTTCCGGAATTCATCGACTTCCCGATAGGTTCCATGTTTTGGATTCGGGCGGCGGCTCTGCAGCCGTTTGTGGATCTTGGGCTTGGCTGGCACGACTATCCGCCCGAACCGGTTGGGAGCGACGGGACCGTTCTGCATGCGATAGAACGGTTGTTTGGAGTTGTCGCCGAAAGTCGCGGGCTGGAAGTGGCCGTCACCAACGTGAAGGGGGTTGCCAGATGAAAGCTCTGGTTCTTGGGGGCTGCGGCTTCATCGGTTCGCATATCGTGGATCAGCTGGTGGCCTCGGGTCACTCGGTTCGTGTGTTCGACAGATACCCCGAGAAGTTCCGACCGCCGGTAAGCGGTGTGGACTACCTCTTCGGCGATTTCAGGGATTCGATGGCGCTTATCGAAGCTCTGGTCGATGTGGACCTGGTGTTTCATCTGGTCAGCGCGACCTTTCCGGGGACGGCCGAGCTCGACCCGCAGGCGGACGTGCGGGACAATGTCATTCCGACCCTTGGTCTCTTGGACGCGATGGAGAAGTTCCAGGTTAACAGGCTTCTATACCTGTCGTCCGGTGGGACGGTCTACGGCATCCCCGAGGTCGTGCCCACGCCGGAAAGTCATCCGCTTCGCCCCATGAACTCGTATGGGATCGTGAAGACGGCCATCGAGCATTACATCGAGCTTTACGGTCGTACACGCGGGCTGAGGTATGCCATCATCCGGCCTTCCAACCCCTATGGCCCCCGCCAGGCGCATGTGGGCGTTCAAGGGGTGGTGATGACCTTCCTGAACAGGGTTGCCCGCAATGAGCCCATCGAAGTCTGGGGCGATGGCAAGGTCGTGCGGGACTATCTTTATGTCGAAGATCTTGCCCGCCTTTGTGTCGCTGCGGCGGTCTCTGAAAAGGTCGGCGTCTACAATGGTGGCAGCGGGCAAGGCACCTCGATCCGCGAGATCATCGAGCATATCGAAGCTGCGACTGGCAGGACGCTTAATCCGGTTTTCAAGCCGGGGCGACCGGTGGACGTGCCAAGATCCGTGCTGGACGCGAGCCTTGTTATGAATGAATTCGGCTGGCGTTGGGAGACGGGGTTGCAGGATGGCATCCGGCAGACCTGGGAATGGCTGAAGCACAGGACCGGCGGGCCATGATCGGATAAGACGTCATGCTCCCGCGGGCGGGGAGACGATACTGACCATCAGGGCAGGTGGCGGTGATGCCGGAAGTCTCCCACATTGGCTGGATACAGCAAGGGAGCGCTTACGATGGCCCAGTCCGCAACAGCACTGCAATCCTTCTCGACCGACCTTTCGACACTGGTTGCCACGGCGTCGCGCAGCGTCGTCGGGGTCCATGGCCACCGGAGCCGACACAGCGGCTTTGCCTGGCGCCCGGGTCTTGTCGTGACCTGCGAGGAGGCGTTGGCGGACGAAGGGCCTTATGAGCTGGTGCTGCCGGGCGGGGCCAGGGTCAGCGCCACGCTTGTTGGCCGCGATCCCACGACCGATGTGGCAGTGCTGCGGTATGAGGGCGACGACGTGCCGCAGCCCGCGTTTGTGACGTCGACCCCTGTTGCGGGTTCGCTAGTGGCTGCGGTTGGATCGTTCGAGGGCGCGGCAACGGCGCATCTTGGGGTCGTGTCGCATGCCTCGGGGCCTTGGAGGGCGATGCGCGGCGGCGAGATTGACGCGCGCATCGATCTGGATCTGCGGCTTGGCAAAAGCGCCGAGGGGGGATTGGCGCTCGATGTTGCCGGGCAGGCTTTTGGCATGGTGGTCTACGGTCCACGCCGGCGGGCGCTGGTCATTCCGACGGCGACGATCGAGCGGGTTGCTGACAGCCTTGTCAAGCATGGCCGCATCGCGCACGGCTATCTTGGCCTCAGTCTTTGGCCGACAAAGGTCGACGGGGAAGACGCCACCGGCAACATTGTCGTCTCGGTCGATCCGGCTGGCCCTGGGGCGGTGGCAGGTCTGCACCAGGGTGACGTGCTTGTGCGCTGGAACGATCAGCCGATGCGCCCGATACGCCAGATGATGCGTGAGCTTGGGCCGGCAAGCGTGGGGACTGTGGTCTCGCTCGGCCTGAGGCGCGCGGGCGAAGCGAGGACGGTCACGCTGACGATCGGCGAAAGGCCGGACGCTTGAGCAAGTCCGGCCAGCCCCTCGCAGACACGATCAGGATCGCGCTGCAGATCGCAGATCAGGGCCTTGCCGAAAGGCTTGTCGGGCTGTTGACGGGCGTACCGGGCATCACGCTGGTCGACGAAGGCGAGGCCGCGGATGTCGCGCTGATCGCGACGGTGCAGCCCGCCACGGAAACCGGCGATGAAGACCTGCTGACCCCGCGCGAGCGCGAGGTGCTTGGGCTTTTGGCGGAGGGTGCGTCAAACAAGCTTATCGCGCGTCGGCTGGGAATCTCGGTCCACACGGCCAAGTTCCATGTCCGCTCGCTGACCGACAAGCTTGATGCGACCGGCAGGACCGATGCGGTTGCCCACGCGGCGCGCCTTGGTGTCATCCATCTTTGAACTTTCGCAGCAACCGGGAGCAACCTGATGAGCAGTCCCGCCCGTCTTTTTCCCGATGATCCCGGCAGCGATGCGGGCGAAGCCGCCGCCCTCGACGCCTATTCGCGTGTCGTGACGCATGCGGTCGACGCTGTGGGTCCGGCTGTGGTCCGCGTCGAACGCCTGGGCGCGCGCCGCGATCCGTCGGGGTTCGGGTCCGGTGTCGTGATCACCGACGATGGTTTCGTGCTGACCAACAGCCATGTCGTGACCGGCGCCCGGCGTTTGGGTCTGCGCTTTCCCGATGGCGGCGAGGCCGAGGCGACGATCATCGGCGAGGACCCCGATCTTGACCTCGCGCTTTTGCGCAGCACCGGGCCGGTCAGCGTCGCACCGGCACGGCTTGGCGACTCGTTGCGGCTGAGGCGCGGCCAGCTGGTGGTTGCCATCGGCAATCCGCTTGGTTTTGAATCTACCGTGACCGCCGGTGTGGTATCGGCGCTTGGCCGGTCGTTGCGTGCAAGGTCGGGCCGGTTGATGGACAACGTGATCCAGACCGATGCGCCGCTTAATCCGGGCAGTTCGGGCGGCCCGCTGGTCGCGGCTTCAGGCGAGGTCATCGGCATCAACACTGCAATGATCAACGGCGCCCAGAATATCTGCTTTGCGGTCGCGAGTTCGACCGCGATGTTCGCCGTGGGTCAGTTCCTTGCCCATGGACGTGTCCGGCGCGCGCATCTTGGGATTGTTGCCCAGAGTGTGCCCGTGCCCCGCCGGATTGCCCTTGCGCTTGGGATTGCGGGGCAGGCGGTGCGGATCGGTGGCGTCGAGGCGGGCGAGGCCGCTGACAAAGCCGGGCTGCGGGAGGGGGACGTGATCGTGGAGCTCGATGGCCGGGCGGTGGCGGGGACTGACGATCTGGTGCGTCTGCTGACGTTCGATCGCATCGGGCAGGGGACCCAACTTGGCATTCTTCGCAACGGCGGACTTACCTCGCGAGAGGTGATCCCCTCGGAACGGCTGCCGTAGGGTGCAGGCCCGCGTGGTGCCTGACTGGCGGTACGTAAAGGCGGGTCAGCTGCCGGTCTGGCCTAGCGGCGATCGACTGGCGGGTTGCGGTGAGTTGCCCGCGTCCAGATCGTTGTCGCGGCGACCGCCGCGATGCGGCTGAATTCGACTGCCGCCTGGGTCAGCACGAGGCCCAACGTTCCGGGCGCGACCTGCGGCAGATGACCCCTTGCAACCATCCTGCGGTGCATGACGACGGTGAACCATGCGCCGAGGACAACCCCGGCGAGGCAATCGGAGAACCAGTGAACCTCGAGCAACGCACGCGAGAGAGAGGCGGTGACGCCGATGGAAAGAAAAGCCCAGGCGTGCCTTGGAAAGCAGAGCGCCAAGGCCATGGCGGCCGCTGTCGCTGTCGTTGCGTGGCCCGATGGAAACGCGGCCCAGCCGCTTTTGAACGCCATGAACCAGAACTCCAGCACCTGGGCATCGGCGTCGGTCGACGGGCGGATGCGACCGATGATGTGTTTCGACAGGCTGGCCAGAAAGCCGCTGAGCGCCACCGAGGCGACGAGGAGGATCAGGGCCGAGCGCAGGGACTGCAAGTTGGCGGGATTGATTGGGGTCGTTTGCCGCCGCACGAACCAGACCACGCCAAGAAGTGCCAGGCCAATGCCAAGCGGCCACGCGGAGTTCCCGAACCCGGTGACGTAGCGCAGGGTGATCTTGAGCGACGGATCGAGCGATTGGGCAAGCGCGCGTATCGGGGCGTCGGCGATGACCGCGACGAGAAGCATGCCAAGCGTCAACGCCACAAGGATTGATGTCCGGCTTTGTGCGGCCGGATTTCCGGGCAGCCAGACCGGACCGGTCAGACCAGCGGCAACCGGTTCAGCGCGGTCTTGCAGCCCGTCGTTCGACCCCACGTGCTTCATGGCAGCCCCCGGCAGTCGAGGATGTCCAGCCTGACGTATTTCCCCGCGCCGATGGCAAGGCCCTCGACCTTGGCCGCTGACCGGCAGCCCGCGGGGGGCGGGGTCGCCGCGCTATCCGCATCGATTGCGCGGACCACGACCTGGCACGCGCCGGGCTGGATCGCGTCGGCGCTGGCGGCTGCGGGGAGCAATCGGGTTTCCCGCCCGCCGCGCCAGACAAGGGACGGTTCGGTGTAGCCCCAGCCGGTCAGGCGGGGGCGGTCGCACCCTTGCGCTGCCGCGATCTCCTTGGCGCTGGCAATGGCCGCGTCGGTCGGCCAGAGCACCGGCATTCGGGCAACGGCAGAAAAGAGCCCTCCATACAGGATCGCCCCGGCGGCGGCAAAGGACGCGGCAAGCCGCCATGGCTCGTTCCCGGCAAAGGCCCGAAGTCCGACAGCGATTGCAACGATGGCACCGGCTAGTCCCGCGCCCGCCAGCAACAGAGGCGCCGGTCCGGCGTTTGTCGTCGCTGCGTAAGTGAGGATGACTGCGCCAAAGGCGAGACCTGGCAGAATGGCCAGCGCCGCGAGGCCCTTGAGCCAGTTTCGTGCGGAAGTCAGGGCAGCGGGCAGATGGCCGACGGTCAGCAGGGCAAGTGCAGGAAATACGGGCAGAGTATAGTGGAGAAGCTTTGTCGGGATGGCTTCGTAAAGGAGCCAGACCGGCAGCGCCCAGGCCAGGCAGAACCGCGTTGCAGGCTCGCGGCGGGCGCGCCAGATGGCCGGCAGGGCAAGAAGCAGAAGCGGCGTCGCCGGCCAGAAGGTGAAGAAGAGCATCAGAAGATAGCTGCCCGGCGGCGCGCCCTTGCCTTCCTGACCCGAGGCGATCTTTGGCAGAAGATCTGTGCCGACCGACCCAAGCCAGAACGCTCCGTCGCTGCGGAGCGTGATTGCCACGAACCAGGGAACTGTCACCAGAAGTGCGACGACGATCGGCCAGAGAGACCAGAGCGGCCGAAGCCAGTCGGCGCGGCGGTCGAGGATAGCGAGGGTAGCGGCGGTAAAGAGCGGCACCATCGGGCCGATCGGTCCCTTGATGAGGATGCCCGCCGCCACCGAAAGCCAGAAGGCATAAGCCAGCCCGTGCCCCGCCGCCTGACGCAGATAGAGTCGGGCCAGCACCGCTTGCGAGGCGAGAATGGTGGCCAGGAGCGCGGCATCGGTCTTGGCGATCCGTGCCTCGCCGCCGATGACCAGCCCACCGGCAAAGACCGCGGCGGCAAGAAGGGCCGGGCCGGTGCCGAACAGTGGCGCCCCGACGACGGCGACCAGCAGAACCGCCAGCAAGGCACCGGCCAGCGACGGCAGGCGATAGATCCAGAGATCAGCCTCAGGCCCCTGCATCGACGCAAGGACCGCGCCGCTTTGCAGCCAGTAGATGCCGACCGGCTTCTTGTGGCGCGCTTCGTCCTGGAATCGGATGTCGACGAAGTCGCGGCTTTCCACCATCTGCCGGCTTGCCTGGGCAAAGCGGGCCTCGTCCCGGTCTACGACGGGCAGGGTGGCGAAGGCGGGCAGAAACGTCAGCAGCGCGAAAAGGGCCAGCGCGATCCATCCCAGGCTTGGGACCGCCCTGCCGGAGATGCGCGCCGCCGCAACGGTCATGGCACCCGCTTTCGCATTACGGACGCTCTGGCTTGCCAGTCGGCGATCCATTTCCGTCCAACTGCGATGGGTGTCATCGGGCTGAAACCAAGCCGCGCTTGCTCGATCCGCATGAGCGGATAGAGGACAAGCGCCACCCCGGCAGAGAACAGGACCGAAAACACGGCATCGCTGAGGAAATGGCGGCCGAGGCCGATCCGCAGCAAGGCCACGACCACGACATAGGCGGCCGCCACGAGTATTGCGAAGAGCCGCGCCCGCCGCGACCCCATCTGCGGCCAAAGCAGCACAACCGCCGTAATCGCAAACCCGGCCGCGAGGGCGACTTCACCGGACGCAAACGAGCAGTTGTCGGGGCATTGCCTGACCACCTGCCAGGCGGGAGAAAACGTTGCTTCACCGCCGAACTCGGCTATGTCGGCAGGACGCGCGCGGCCGACATGGGTCTTGAGCAGCAGATTGACGAGGGCCCCGCTTGACAGGACGACACAAAGGGCAGGATACCCCCAGGCCCGCAGATCCGGGCCCCCCAATCTGCCGGTCAGTGCGCCGATCACGCACCCCGCAACCAGGATAACGACCAGGGCTTCACCGATCTGGCGGATGACCAGGTTGATCCAGATGGGGGGTCCGTCCGCCCAGGGAAACCCCTCCGCCCCCCTAGCAAAGAGATGCGACACTGCGAGGTCGATCTGTGGGAAGGCAGCAAAAATGATCTGAGCCAGGATTACGGCAAGAAGGTAGGCGACCAGGAGCTGTTGGTACGATTTCCCGGTCATCGCGGGGCAACCTTTCTTGCAAGGCAGGAAGGGTCGTCCAGACGGAACAGGACGAAGGTCTCGTTCGCCGCGAAACCGGGACCGGCGACGAACCGGGCGATCTCTGGCGTTTCTGGGCAGGGCGGCGGTCTTTCGGCGCGGAGGAGCAGAACCACGGGTGCGGCGTCCGCTGCTGGCTGAAACGGGGCCGTCATCTCCCAGTGATGGCGGGGCATGCCGCGCGGTGGCACGGCCCGGATGGCAAGATCCGTCTTCGCGCCGAACCATGACAGATCGGCCAGGAGGTCCCGGTCTTCGGCGACCAGCGTGCGCGCGCCGGCAGCACCCGCGGCGTCAAGCGCCCACCCCGCCGTCTCGGCGTGACCCAGATAACGGGCGAGCAGGGGGCGGTCGTTCGGGCCTGGCAGCTCGGTCCCGAAGACCTTTGCCAGCGGCAGGGCCAGCGACACCAAAAGGCCGAGGGCGATTGACAGTTGTCCAAGCAAGGGGTGCCCGGCAAGCCAAAGCGCGGCGAGCACAGAGCCCGGAGCCAGATAGAGCACTGCCCAGTTCGCAAGGACCGGTCCGTTCACGCCTTGGGCAAGAACGATCACCAAAGGTGTAAGCGCCAGGGCAACAAGACCGGTTGTCCATCCGGTTTGTTCGCGGCGCCAGGCGGCCAGAAGCATAGCAAAGAACACGATCGGCCCCATCACAAGGAACTGTTCCGCCAAAAACCGGAGCGGTCGCAGGAGTGACAGGGTTTCGCCATCGGTGATGTGTTGCAAGTGGACGAAAGTGGCAGAGCCGTTCTGCAGCAGCCATACGAGATGCGGGGCAATCACTGCGGCAAAGACGGCCACCGCGAGACCTGCGTCGGCCCGCCGGACGCGCCACGCCGGGGACAGCACGGCAGCCGCGGCCGCGCCGACCAGCCAGAACAGCATCGCGTGCTTGGCCAGAAGCCCGAACCCAAGCGCAAGCCCCAGCACGATCGCCCAACGCGCGTCACGCTGTCCCATGGAATTCGCCTGGGCCAGCCGCACCTGCGCCAGCATGGCCAGAGCCGCCGCCAGCAACATCGGTGTGTCGGTCGTCATCAGCGCCGATCCAAGTGCCACCGCAGGCGTGGTCAGATAGAGGATCGCCGCCAGCATCGCCACTGGGTGCGGGGCAATCCTGCGGGCGAACACATAGATCACCGCCGCAGTCGCCCCGTGGAACGGCACTGCCGACAGACGCACCGCCCAGACCGTCTGCCCCATCAGATCGGTAGCCAGCCGCATGATCCAGCCGATCAGCGGAGGTTTGGAGTAGGCGCCGAAATCCAGATGCTGGCCCCAGAACCAGTACTGCGCCTCGTCGGTCGACAGCTCGGTCCGGTCGAACAAGGCAAGCACCGCTCGAAACAGGACAAGCGCCAGAATCCCGCCAAATGCGATCACGTCGGCCGACCGGGCCGACGTCCGGCCCGGATCAGTTCCGGGCGACCGAGGGATCGCGATGCTGCTCTGCATGGATCAGCCAGAGGTTTCGGGTATAGATCACCAGGCCCATGGACTGCCCCAGGATGAACACCGGGTCCATCCGCCATACGGCATAGCTGAACAGTACGAGGCCTCCGCCGAGCGAGAAGTACCAGAACGCAATCGGAATGACCGACCGCTTCTCACGCTCGGACGCGATCCACTGGACAAGGAACCGGGCGGTAAACAGAAGCTGCCCTGTCAGACCGATCATGACCCAGTAGAACTCGGCCCAGCTTTGAACGTGCAGGGCAGACCAGAGCACTTCGCGCATCAGCTTATCCTTCGGGTGAGTTCTTGTACGCGGGGAGCAGGGCGTTTGTCCGCAACACTCCCGGGCGACACCGCCATGGCCTCGGGTGACACTGTCACGGCCTGAATCTTCTTGCGCCGGCGTATCAGCCAGGCCACTCCGGCGAGATCGACGATCCCGGCAAGGGCGCGGTCGAGGTTGCCATACTTCGATCGGCCTGATCGCCGGGGCGCATGGGTGACGTCGACCAGCTGCACCTGCCAGCCATCGCGGGCAAAGAGCGCGGGCAGGTAGCGGTGCATGTGGTTGAAGTAGGGCAGGGCGAGATACGCATCGCGCCGGAAGGCCTTGAGCCCGCAGCCGGTATCCCGGGTGCCGTCGCGCAGGACGAGCGCCCGCAGCCAGTTGGCAAAGCGCGACGCAAGTCGTTTCGACAGGCTGTCCTTGCGGCCCACCCGCTGCCCCGCAACCAGACCGCAAGCGGGGGAAGCGTCGGGCGCCATGAGGGGCGCAATCAGGCGCGGCAGGTTTTCGGGCGGGTTCTGTCCGTCGCCGTCAAGAGTTGCGACGATGGGTGCAAAAGCCGCTCGGACGCCGGAATGCAGTGCTGCGGACTGACCGGCGGCGATCGGGTGCGTCAGAACACGGATGCGCCGGTCCTTTGCCGCTAGCGCCAGGCAGATCTCCTGTGTCCGGTCCGTCGATCCGTCGTCGACAAGCAGGATTTCGAAGGCAAGGTGGCCGAGAACCGACACGATCCCTTCGACCAGCGGAGAAACCGCTTCTTCTTCATTTCGCAGGGGAACCACAACGGAGAGGCGCTGCAAGTTCGATGCGGCCACAAGGACTGGCTGTGATTGAACCATCTGGGGCGACCGATTAGGTGGACTGGCATCAGGCTCTAGGCCCGGTTCTTCGCTGTCGAAATACAGTCAGGTGAAGTTACTGTGACAGCCGACGCGACTGGCGAATTTCCGCGAACCGAACCACAGCACCACGGCCACGATTGTGTCAGTTCTGCTCATTTGCCATGAACGCCGCTGGTCGGCGATCCACCTCAGCCGACCGTCGAGTCTCGTGGCTTGAGTTTGGCCTGCGAGCCCAATACACCTTGGGGACCAAGGAAGGACCGCCCCCATGCGCATTCACAGTGATCTGGCCGACACGATCGGGAACACGCCGCTTTTGAAGCTGAAGAAGGCATCGCAGATCACCGGATGCACGATTCTGGGGAAGGCCGAGTTCATGAACCCGGGCCAGTCGGTCAAGGACAGGGCGGCGCTTTACATCATCAAGGACGCTGTCGCTAAGGGCTTGCTGAAGCCAGGTGGGACGATTGTCGAGGGGACGGCGGGCAACACCGGGATCGGGCTCGCGCTCGTCGGCGCAAGCATGGGCTTTCGCACGGTGATCGTGATCCCAGAGACGCAGAGCCAGGAAAAGAAGGACATGCTGCGGCTGGCGGGGGCGGAACTGGTGCAGGTACCGGCGGCGCCTTACCGCAACCCGAACAACTATGTGCGCTACTCGGGCCGTCTGGCCGAGGCTTTGGCGAAGACGGAACCGAATGGCGCGATCTGGGCCAATCAGTTCGACAACGTCGCGAACCGGCAGGCGCATATCGAGACGACGGGGCCGGAGGTCTGGGATCAGACCGGGGGCAAGGTGGATGGCTTCATCTGCGCGGTCGGATCGGGCGGCACGCTTGCGGGCGTTGCGGCGGCCTTGCAGCCCAAGGGCGTGAAGATCGGTCTGGCCGATCCCGAGGGTGCTGCGCTGCATTCGTTCTATACGACGGGCAAGCTGGAAAGCCCTGGCAATTCGATCACCGAAGGGATCGGCCAGGGACGGATCACGGCGAACCTCGAGGGGTTCAAACCCGACTTCAGCTATCGCATCCCTGATAGCGAAGCCTTGCCCATCGTCTTTGACCTGCTGACGGATGAAGGCCTTTGCATGGGTGGCTCGACCGGGATCAATATCGCCGGTGCGATCCGCATGGCGCGCGAGATGGGGCCGGGCAAGACGATTGTCACGATCCTTTGCGACTACGGCAGCCGCTATCAGTCGAAGGTCTACAATCCCACCTTCCTGCGGGAGAAGGGCCTGCCGGTGCCGGACTGGCTGGACCGGCCAGCCCGCGCCATCCCGGCGGTCTTTGAAGACGCATGAGGCAGCTTGTTCTTTGGCTGGGGTTGGCTCTGGCGCTGATGGCGTCACCCGCCCTGGCGCAGGACCAGCCCGCGACAGAGACCCCGGCGGTGGAGCCCGCCACAGACGGGTCTGAGCTTGACTATGCCATCTGGCAGCAGACGGCCGAGCGGGCGGAGGCCGAGATCGGCAATCGCCGGACCTCAAGTGAGCGGCTGGAAGAGATCCGCTCGCAGCTGGCGAAATGGCGGGCGGCACTGCTGAACGCGCAAAGCGCGAACTCGGCCCGGATCGCGACGCTGCGCCAGCAGCTGCAGGCACTAGGCCCGGCCCCGACGGAAGGTGCGACAGAGGCCGAAGATATCTCGAAGCGGCGGCAGGAGCTGGCAAGCCAGCTGGTCAAGGTCCAGGCGCCGGGGATCGCGGCGGAAGAGGCCTACCGGCGGGCGGACGGGCTGATCGACGAGATCGACCGGACACTGCGCGAACGGCAGGCGGATGAGCTGTTGCAGCTTTGGCCGTCGCCGTTGAACCCGACAAACTGGCCCGAGGCGGCGATCGGGCTGTCCGACACGCTTCTGCGGCTGTGGGACGAAATCGCCAGCGCCTGGGCCGACCCGGAGGCGCGGGGGGTGCTGTTCGACAATCTGCCGCTGATCCTGGTGCTGGTCGCCGTGGCGGTGGCACTGGTAGTATATGTCCGGCGCTGGACCGAGCGATTTGCGGAACGGCTGCAGGAGGGGGCCTCTGTCCGGGGGCGGCATTTCTGGGCGCTGGTCGCCTCGCTGGCCGGGATCGTCCTGCCGACGCTTGGGGTGGTTGCGCTGACCTGGGCGCTGAGAGCCAGCGGCATGTTCGGCGAGATCGGCACTTCGATCGTCGGGGCTTTGCCCGTAGCTGGCTTTGTGCTTTTCGCAGCCGCCTGGCTTGGCGCACGGGCCTTTCCGCGGTTGCAGGGCGATGGCGCAGTGCTGCCACTGGCGCCAGAGCGGCGGGCCGAAGGGCGGTTCCTGGCCGTTCTGATGGGTATCGTCATCGGTGCCGATCAGCTCCGCTCGGCCGCGATGGACGCGCAGGCCTACTCGGACGCGACGACCGCAGTCATGTCGTTCCCGATCCTGCTGATGGGCGGGCTGGTCCTGATGCGCCTTGGCCGGACCCTGCGGCGATCCAGCGAACTGGAGGACAAGGGCTCGAACTACAGTCTGCGCCTCATCCAGCTTCTGGCCCGGGGCCTGAGCTTCATGGGGTTCACCGGTCCCATCCTGGCTGGGTTCGGCTATGTCCAGGCGGCGGAAGCGGTGATCTACCCGGCGATGCTGTCCTTTGCGCTCGTCACGCTTCTCTTCATCCTGCAGCGGGTTCTGAGCGAGGTCTGGGCGCTGATCACCAAGGCCGACGACAAGCCGGGCGATGCGCTGATCCCGGTGCTGGCGGGCTTCGGCATCACCATCGCCTCGCTGCCGGTCTTCGCGCTGATCTGGGGCGCGCGGTTCTCGGACCTGACCGAGCTTTGGACTCGGTTCACCGAAGGCTTCACGCTGGGTGGGGCCACGATCTCGCCCACCGATTTCATGGTCTTCGCCGTGGTCTTCGTGATCGGCTACATGCTGACGCGGCTTTTCCAGGGGGCGTTGCGAACGACGATCCTGCCGAAGACGAAGATTGACCAGGGCGGGCAGACCGCGCTGATCGCTGGGGTCGGGTATGTGGGGTTCTTCCTTGCCGCACTGGTTGCGATCAACGCGGCGGGGATCGATCTTTCGGGCCTTGCCATCGTAGCCGGTGCGCTTTCGGTCGGTATCGGTTTCGGTCTGCAGACCATCGTTTCGAACTTCGTCTCGGGGATCATCCTCTTGATCGAGCGCCCCGTCAGCGAGGGTGACTGGATCGAGGTCGGCGGGGTGCAGGGGAAGGTGCGGGCGATCTCGGTCCGGTCGACACGGATCGAGACTTTCGACCGCAACGACGTGATCGTGCCGAACGCCGACCTGATCACGGGCCGGGTCACGAACTGGACGCGGTTCAACCTGTCGGGCAGGATCATCGTGCCGGTGTCGGTGGCCATCGGGTCGGACACGCGGCAGGTCGAACGGGTCCTGAAGGAGATCGCTGAAGAACAGCCGCTGGCCATCCTGAACCCGCCGCCGCTGATCGTCTTCATGGGCTACACTCCGACGCAGCTCAACTTCGAGGTCCGGGTGATCCTGCGCGATGTGAACTTCGGCCTGCAGGTGCGCAGCGAGATGAACCACCGGATCATGGAGCGGCTTGCCGCCGAGGGCATCAATATCGTGCCGCCACCGGCGCCCCCCGCCGAGCCTGATCCGCTGAAGACCGCCGAGACTGTGCTGGCGCTGGCAGATCTGGTGCACGAGGAGCGTCCGCCGGTCGCCAAGCGGAAGCCCGCCCGCAAGACGCCGGCGGCAACAGATGTCAAAGGGGCCGAACGGTGACCGAGCTATTGTTCCGGGATGACGCCTACCAGACGGCGGCGGAGTGTCAGATCATTGGCCATACCCCCGAGGGCGGGCTGATCGTCGACCGGTCGATCTTCTATGCGACCGGGGGCGGCCAGCCCGGCGACAGCGGGGTGCTGGACTGGGGCGGAGGGCGGATGCCGATTGCGACGGCGCTGAAGGTCGAGGGCGGGGTGGCGCTGGTTCCGGCCGAGCCCTTGCCCATGCCCCCCATCGGCGCGCCGGCGCAGCAGCTGATCGACTGGGGCCGCCGCCACCGGCATATGCGGATCCATACCGCCCTTCACCTTCTGTCGGTGGTGATCCCTTTGCCGGTCACCGGTGGCCAGATTGCGGCCGAGAAGGGCCGTCTCGATTTCGACATGCCCGAGCCGCCGGGGGATGTCGCGGCCCTGGAAGAGGCTTTAAACACATTGATCGAGCGTGATCTTGCGGTGAGCGAAGAATGGATCACCGATGCCGAACTGGAGGCGAACCCGGGCCTTGTGAAGACGATGTCGGTCCACCCGCCGATGGGGCAGGGCAAAGTGCGGCTCGTGCGCATCTCGGATGGCCCGACGCTGATCGATCTGCAGCCCTGCGGTGGCACCCATGTCCGGCGAACCGGCGAGATCGGGCGGATCGAGATCGGGAAGATCGAGAAGAAGGGTCGCCAGAACCGGCGGGTGTCGATCAGCCTGGTGTGAACCAGCGTTGTGACCGGCCACTTTGCGACGATGCAGGAATCGGCGGAAGACGCAGAAAGCCCCTTGTACGCCCGCATAAAGGCGCGGTATCAGCCCCGAACGGACAGTTGGCCGAGTGGTCGAAGGCGCACGCCTGGAAAGTGTGTAGGCGGGGAACCGTCTCGAGGGTTCGAATCCCTCACTGTCCGCCACAAATTAAATCATTGATAGTGAATGATTTTTAGCTCTGGCTATTGTGGCGCGTTTTCCGCGCGCGACGGGGTGCTCGGGACCCTGGAGACTTGAACTTGCACGCAAAAGACCTGCACCAAACGGTGCGAGTCTCTGTTCGCCGTTTGGCGCGATGTGGTTTTCGACCGCAGCCCCTGGCGCCGGACGCGGCTTTGGGCCCGTTCGAAGCTGACGCGACGTTTTGAAGGGTCGGCGTTGCGATCAGGTAACGCGTGGCGAAAGCGTCGAGGCTGGCCGACGACGAGGCGCTTCCGACTATGCTTAGTGGTGCAATCCGAGATTGGAGCGTGTTTCGTAGAACGCTGGCTCTGATGATGTGACCGCCCCCCGGGCGGCATCGATGTGTCAGGGTGGGTCTGCGACTATCCACAAAGGAGGACTGTCACATCATGAGAGGAGGTCTTGGCTGCAACGGCGTGACTGCGAAAGTCTTTTCGCGAAGCTTCGCATTGAGTGGAACGAGGCCTTGATCTGATCCCGACAGGCGGCCAGGACCAGCCGCCCGGCCGTTCAGCTGAGGGCCTGGAACTCGACCCGGCGGTTCTGGTCAGAGTCGGCGTCGTAGTCTTCCAGCAGGAACCTCTCGCCAAGGCCGACCGCTTCAAGGCGATTTGCGGCTATCCCACAATCGTTGACGAAGTAACGCTGAACCTCTTCGGCCCGCAGGCGGGAAAGACGTTCGTTGTATCCGTCCGACCCGGACGCGTCGGTGTGACCGATGATCCGGAACAGCTCGATGTCGGCCATCTTCATCACATTGCAGAGCTTCTGCAGTTTCGGCTTCTGCGCTTCGTCCAAGGCCGCGCTGTCGAAGGCGAATTCGATGCGGACGTTGACCCCAAGTTCGGCGGGCATCTTCACAAGCGTTGCCGTGTCATTCGTCGACACCCTGGTTTCGGTCGGGGCTGTCGGATCGCCAGCCGGTTCGACCGTGGCGACCTCGGTTCCGGCAGTCTTGGCGGCAGCCGCGTCGTCCTTCGGGACTTCGGTCGCGATCTCGACATCGTCGGCGGTGATAAGGGTAAGGCCGCGGGTCAAGGAGGTATTGCCTTCCAGGGCCGCATTGTAAGCGTCCCGCTGGGCTACAAAAAGCTTCAGCAGTTCTTCTTCGGACAGTTCCTGGGCCGCGCCCGGAACGGGCAGAAGCGACGCGCATATTGCCAGAGATGTCAGCACGGTGCGCATATTCCAACCACCTTTCAAAAAAACGGATTCATAACTTGGCGAAGTCTAGGCTATGATGCGCTGGCATTCAATTCACACCTTTGGGTGGGCCAAGCGGTGCTGCAGCTTTCGACCGGACATTTGCGTCGCATTGTCATCCAAGCGGGCCTGCGATGAACACGCCCATCACCGTCGTTCCGGTTGGGCAGGGTTCGTTGCCGGTGGCCGTTGGTGCCGGCTTGACCAGCCGCGGAATGGTGCGGGCCCGCAATGAGGACTCCATCCTGACCGATCCGACCGGCACGCTTTGGGCGGTGGCCGACGGCATGGGCGGATATGGCAACGGCGATGTCGCCTCGGACATCGTGATCGATTGCCTGGCGCAGATTCCGGATGGCGTCGATCCCGGGTCGGCCTTGGTGGCGCGGCTGAAGGAAGCGAACGACATCGTGGTCGGCCTGCAGCGGACCCCCGGCATGGAGCGGATGGGATCGACCGTGGTGGCCGTGCTGATCAGCCGGGCGGTGGCCCATGTGGCCTGGGCCGGGGACAGCCGGGCGTATCTTCTGCGGGGCGGGCGGCTGCGGCCCCTGACGCGGGATCATTCGGTGGTGCAGGAAATGGTCGATCGCGGCGAGCTGTTGCCCGAGGAGGCCGAGAGCCACCCCGAATCGCACATGGTGACCCGCGCGGTCGGGGGCGGGCCCGACCTTGAGGTCGACCTGGTCGTTGTTCCGCTGGCAGTCGGAGATCGGCTGTTGCTGTGCAGCGACGGGTTGACGCGGTGCGTCTACGAGCAGACGCTGGAAACCCTGCTGCGGGAAGCGAAGGGGCCCGAGGAGGCCTGCCAGAAGCTTCTGCGCGAGGCGCTGGAGAGCGGGGCGCCCGACAACGTCTCGACCATCGCCGTCCTGATCCAAGAGCGCTGACCGATGCAGCCGAACAACCTTGTCGCCCCGATCATCGTTGCCATCGGCGTCGTCATCGCCGCGGTGGCCTTTGCCATGGTGACGACGCTTCTGGAATCGGCCGACAGCGGAGCCGACCTGCGGCTGACCCGGCTGGAAGAGAGCTTCGATGCCGAAGCGGCGCAGCGGGCGCGGCTGGAGGCCGAGATCGGGCAGCTGAAGGCTGACCTGGCCCGCTTGCGCGACGAGATGAGCCTCCTTGCCAACCGCGCGCCGGTGGCGCCGATACCGGATGTCGTGCCGCCCACTGACAGCGAAGTGCTGACCGCACCGGAAGACGAGCAGCATCTGCCTGAGACCGAGGCGCTGACCGAGCAGATGAAGGCGGCGCGGGAACGTTTCAACAAGGGCGTCACCCAGCCGCGCAACAAGACGATGCTGGCGCTTCTGGGCAGGCCTCGCGAGGACCTTGGCACCGATTGCCGGAACATCACCAATCCACGGCTCAAAGGCCTGGTCGAGACGCGGCAGATCGGGCCGCTTAAGACGACGATGCTGAAGCCCGCGCTGGACAGCCTGGAGCGGATCCTGGCCAAACTGAAGGCGGATGAGCCCGACATCTATGCCAAGCTCGGCACGGCTGGCGCGCTGTGCGTGCGGCTGATCCGGGGGTCGAATTCGGCGGTCTCGAACCACTCGTTCGGGACGGCCATCGACATCACGTTGCAGGGCGAGCTCGACCCGTTTGCCGATGGCACCATGCAGATTGGTCTGGTGATCCTGGCGGAGCATTTCAACGAGGAAGGCTGGTACTGGGGCGGGGGCTACAACCGCGAGGACGGGATGCATTTCGAGGTGGGCGAAGAGACCCTGCGGAAATGGGTCGAGGACGGGCTGATTCCGTCCCAATGAGCGCCGGTCCGAACAGCCCGCGCACGGTGCTGCCGCCAAAGCGCGGGGCGCAGAAGACCTTGCCGGAGGTCTATGAGCAGGCGGCGGGCCCCGTCCTGCGCATGGCCGAGCAGCTGGCGACGATCCGGGGCGTCGATACGCAGGTCCTGGTGCAGCGCGGGGCCGAGGCGCTTGACCGGTTCAATGGCGATCTGCAGCGGGCCGGGGTCCCGCCTTCGACGGTTCAGCCTGCGCGCTATGCCTTGGGGCTGCTGCTTGACCAGAAGGCACGGGCGAATCGCGGGGTCGATGTTCTGGTCTGGTCCACGGGCGCGCATCGCCTCCTGTTTGACGGGCGCGATATCGCCCCGTCCAATCTGCGCGAGTTCATCCGGAAGGCGGCCGACGCAGGTCCGGCTTTCGAGGGCGTCCGGCTGTTCATGGAGCGGCGCCTGGGTGACATCGAGGGCGGCCGCACCAGGTTCAAGCGCGATCTTGGGGCGGGCTGGACCGGGATCACGCTGGTTCTGGTGGCGGCCTTCGCCCTGCTGGTGGCGGGGTGGGCCGGGTTTGTCGAGTGGCGGTTTCACCGCGATCTGTCACAGCTGTTCGAGGCCGAGGCGCTTTCGATCGGGCTGGACCGCGAAGCCGTGATGTCGGACCTGCCGCAGCGCCTTGCTCGGCTGGGGCAGGCGGCCGAAGGCGTACATCGGGCGGCGGAGAAGGCACCGCTCCGGCTTTTCGCCGGGCCGCTTGGCTTTGACGCGGCGGTCAAGGCGGATGCGGTCTACGATGCGGCGGCGCAGCTGCATTTGCCGGGGGCCCTGGTGCGGGCCATGGACATCGCCCTGGCCAGCGAAGGCGAAAGCCTGCCGCTTTACGACACGCTTCGGGCATGGTCGATCCTGTCGGGGCAAGCGGATTGGTCGACCGCCTATCTTGCGGGCTGGCTGACGGACCGTGCAGCACTTCTGCCCGATCTGCAGCCTCTGGTTCCACATATCGCGCGGCTGCGGCCGCCAGATTCTTCCGTGCTGCAGCCTGATGCCGAGCTTTTGGCCCAAGCCCGCGACTTTGCGACCCAGGCCAGCGAAGGGGCGCGGGCCTATCTGGAACTGAAACGCTCGGACCGGGCGGCCGGTCTTTCTCCATGGCGGTCCGACACCGCAGTGCCTGGTCTTTCGGTTGTGCTGCAGCGCCGGTCGGGGATCGGGATGGAGCAGCCGATTGCCGGGCTTTATACGCAGGCCGGCTGGGACTATGCCCGTGACATCGGTGCGGGCCTGGCCGTGCAGACGACACGGGCGGAAGCCGCGCGGCTTTTCGCCGAACCGCCTGCAACCGCCAATGACGGGCCGGATCAGGTGATGGACATCCTGCAGCGCGAGACGCTGGCGGTCTGGAAAGCCTTCCTTTCGGATGTCCAGGTCAGGCCGTTTTCCGACCCGGCGCAGGCGGTGCTGGTCTCGGGGCGGCTTGCGGCACAGGATTCGCCGCTTGCAGCGCTTTTTCCGGAAGTCTGGGCCCAGGTCGGAGGGCTTGACCGCAACCGTCCGCATGCGTTGCAGTTGCGGATCGCGTCAGAGTTTGCCGCCCTTATCCAGTACTCCGAAGACGGCCGGATGGACGCGATTGCCGACGTTTTCGCGGCGCTGAACGTGGCCCTGGGTGCAATGGACAAGGACGAGCCGCGGGGTATGCAGCGGCTGATGTCGGCGCAGGGCAAAGGGGCGACACTGGCAGCGCTGCGGACTGCGCCACCGGTGGTGGTGCAGATCGTCGAGGATGTGCTGGTGCAGACGAGCGCCGCCCAGGCCGACCCGCTGAGCAATCCGCTGACCAAGGCCTGGCAAGCCGAGGTTCTGACGCTTTGCAAACAGACGATGGACGGTCGCTTTCCATTTGCCGAAGGACCGGATGCGAGTCTTGGCGAAGTTGCAGCACTTCTGGGCCCCGGCGGCGCGATCGACCGATTCTACCGGACCCAGGCCGAGCGCTTCATCGACACGACCAGCAACCCCTGGCGCTGGAAGCCGGACGCGCGCTTTGCGGGGCTTGACCCGAAGAGCGCCGAGTTTCTGCAGAGCTCGCAAGCCATTGCTGCGGGGTTCTTCGGCACCGGCGGACAGTTCGGAACCGAGCTTACGCTTGCGGCCCTGGCCGAGCGTGGCAAAGCCTTCGTGGCGGTGGGAGGGGCGGGGGGGCCGGTCGAGACCACAGTCGAACCGCTTGCCCTGTCGTGGCCAGGATCCAATCCCGCGGCGGGGGCCGAGGTGCGGTTCACCACCTCGGAAGGGACTGCAGTTATCGCCCAGCCCGGCGAATGGGGGCTTTTCCGGATTCTCGATGGGCTGCGGTTGCGGGAACGGGACGGCGGGAAACGGTTCCTTGTCGATCTGCGGTCTGGCGGAGCGCGGCTTTTCGTGGAAGTCCAGTTCCAGGCGGAAGCGAATCCGGTGTCGCGGTGGCGGCTGCTTAGGGGTCTGGCTTGTCCTACGGCGTTGTGAAACCTTTTCGGCGCCAAGTGCCGGAATTTCGGATAGACTGAGTCCGCATTGACCAAGACGTGATTTGAAGGCGCTTTCAGACAGGAGACATCAGCATGGCTGACGGACGCGACATCACAGTCAGCACGGCGTTGGGCGACAAGCTGCTCTTCGCGCAAATGGAAGGTTTTGATGAGATCAGTCAGTGCTACCGCTACGAAACGGGGCTGATCAGCAAGGACATCAACCTTAAGGCGGAAGACATTCTGGGCACCCCGGTGACGATCACCGTTCGGGCCGGGGAGGCAAAGCGGTACTTCCACGGCATCGTGGCGGAATTCGCGTTTCACGAGTACCGCGAGGACTATGCCCACTACCGCGCGGTTCTGCGCCCCTGGCTGTGGTTTCTGACCAACCGCAGCGACAACCGGATATTCCAGAAGAAGAGCGTCGTCGAGATCATCGAGGAAGTCTTCAAGCCGCATGCAAACGTCAAGGTCGAGAAGCGGCTGAAGAAGTCCTACCCGCCGCGCGAATACTGTGTGCAGTACCGTGAGACCGATCTGGACTTTGTGCAGCGGCTTATGGAGCACGAAGGGATATTCTACCACTTCGACCACGCCGACGGCGAGCACACGCTGGTTCTGTCCGACGCCAATTCGTCGGTCAAGGATGCCGAAGGCTTCGGCACGATCAAGTTTCGGGGCGAGGCCGGCAACGTCATCGGACAGGATGACGTGATCACGTCGTTGCTGCCGCGCAGCTCGGTCAGGTCGGGAACCTATGTCCACACCGACTATGACTTCAAGAAGCCCCCGACCGATCTTATGACCAAGTCCGATGACCCGAAGCCGCATGAGCTTGCGGCCGGAGAGCAGTATCACTACCCCGGCGACTACATCGAGATCGGCCAGGGCGAACCGCTGGCCGCGATCCGCCTTCAAGAGGCGCAGGCGCCGCATGTCCGGGTGGATGCGACCGGAAACGTCCGGGGGCTTTGGTCGGGCGTAAGCTTCCAGCTTGAGGAGTTCGAGCGGGCTGCGGACAACCAGAAATATCTGGTGCTGCGGTCGGACTATGAGATGTGGGACGACCAGTACCGGGCGGGCATGCAGCGCGAGGGCGAAGGGTTCGGCGTCAGGCTGAAGCTGCAGCCGCTGAGCCTGACCTTCCGACCCGAACGCCGCACTCCGAAACCCCTGATGTCAGGACCGCAAACGGCGGTCGTGGTCGGGCCTTCGGGCGAGGAGATCTTCACGGACGAATACGCCCGGGTGAAAGTCCAGTTCCACTGGGACCGGCTGGGAGGCAAGGACGAGAACTCGAGCTGCTTCGTGCGGGTCAGTTCGGTCTGGGCCGGGTCGGGCTGGGGTTTCATCCAGATTCCGCGGATCGGCCAGGAAGTGATCGTGGATTTCCTGGAAGGCAATCCGGATATGCCGATCATTACCGGCCGGGTCTACAATGCGTCGCAGATGCCGCCTTACGGGCTGCCGGCGAATGCCACGCAGTCGGGGTGGAAGTCGAACTCGTCGCCCGGCGGCGGCGGCTGGAACGAGCTGCGGTTCGAGGACAAGGCGGGGTCTGAGGAAGTCTACTTCCAGGCGCAGAAAGACCACAACGAGCTGATCAAGAACAACGAAAGCCGCACAGTTGGCAACGACTTCGCGGAAGATGTGGGCCATGACGCGAAGCAGGACATCGGCAATAACCGGACCGAGACCGTGGGCAACGACAAGTCGGTCAAGGTCGGGCATGACCGGACGGTCGGCATTGGCAACAACGACACCGAGACTGTGGGTGTCGACCGGTCGCTGACGGTTGGCAGCAACGAGACGATCAGTGTCGGGTCGAACTCGACCGAGACTATCGGGTTGAACCACACGCAGACTGTGGCGGTTGCGCAGACGATCACCGTAGGTGCCGCGCGGGTGGATTCCGTCGGGGCGACAGAGACGCGCTCGGTCGGGGCCGCGCAGACGAACACCATCGGCGCGACCCGGGCAGTGACGGTCGGGGCGAGCCAGTCGCATTCGATCGGGTCCGACGACAGCTGGACGATCGGCAGCAATCGCGGCGTGACCGTGGCCGGAAACGAGACGATGTCGGTGGGTGGCAATCAGTCTGAAACGGTGTCGGGCGATGTTGCGCTGAAGATCGCGAAGGGCCGGGCCACGGACATCACGAATGCTGAAATGGTGAATGTCGGCAAGGACATGGGGGTCAAGGTCGGCAAGAAGTTCGTGCTGGATGTGACCGACGAAATCACGCTGAAATGCGGTGATGCGCAGGTCACGATGAAGAAAGACGGCACGATCACCATCAAGGGCAAGGACATCAGCCTGACCGCCTCGGGCAAGATCAACGCGAAGGCGGACGGAAACATCACGATGAAGGGCGCGAAGATCAACCAGAACTGACCGGCGGCCGCTAGGCTTGCGCGGCGGCCAAAAGGCGGCGAAGCGCGTCGTCTGGATTGTCCGGGCTGGTGGCGAGCGGCGATTGGCCCCTGGTCCAAAGATGCATCGGGCCGGATGCCGGACCTTCGGGCGCAGGCATCGGCAGCGAGTCGAGGGCCTGCCAAAGATCATCGGGCAGCGGCGCCGGGGCATCGGGAGACAACAGCGACAAGGCTTCGTCGCACCAGTTGTCGATCGCCTGCCGGTCAAGCGTGCCCTTTGCGATCAGCATGATCGAGAGCGGAAAGGCGCGGCCGACGCTGTCCTGGCTTGGCAGGATCACCCCGGCCGCAGTCCGGCCACCGGATGCAAGCATGAACCGCAGGCCGCCGGTTGGAAAGGCGAGCCCCTCTCGCTGCAACGGCGCGACTTCGCGTGTCAGCCAGACGTCCCAGTTTCGGCGAAAAGCCTCGGGCAGGCCGCGTGTCACGAAATCGCCGGTCGAGGGGAGCTTGCCGAAAAAGCCGGCGACGGGGCGGGTGTCCTCAGAGTCGGCCCCGGTTAGAACTTCTGAGGGCATTTGAAGTTGCCGAACATCTTCAGATTGAAGGGGTTGTCGACCGAGGCGGCGCGGAGCTCGAAGTCTGCTGAAAAGCCGCTGAGCGAGAGGCTTAGCTTGAAGACCTCGGGGAGATCGGTGCCGGTCAGTCTGCCTTCGCGGATCAGCCGCAGCCAGGCCCAGGACCCGGTCTCGGAGGTCAGGACCTCGCCCGTGCCATCGGCGGGCTGAAATGAGAGTGAAATGAGATTCGTTCCGTCCGGGCCGGGCCAGGTCATCGGCATCGGGCGGGTGGCGGCGTTGAGGTAGGTCAGGGGCTGGCCATCGACGTTCAGCGTAACGCTCGCGGCGTTCGGCGACAGGTCCTTGGCTTCAAGAGTGAACGCCATGACCGGCCCCGCACCGCCAGGGAAAAGGCCGTCGCGGATCGAACGGGCGCGTTCAAAGGGTGCAAGCAGGCTGCCATCCAGCCCGAAGTCGGCCCGCCAGGCCCAGGGCTTCACCGTCGTGTCGATGTACGGAAGGAGGTTGTCGGTGACGAACTTGTCGATCCGGGCGCCGGGGGCGAAAAGCTCGCGGAAGTCGGCGACGTTTACGTCGATGGCAGCGCTTTCGTCGAAGGGATAGCGCCCCTCGGTGGCCTTGATGCAGAAGTCATAGACATCGGCCCGCCAGCGGTCGTTAAGCTGGCTGATGACGGCGTCGCGGGTGACGGCGATCGTGTCGCCCGCAATGCCAGCGACCCAGTCGTCCAGCGGGTCGGGAAGGGATTTCGCGGCGTTGGCGACCGCGCCTGTCAGTTCGGCAAGGCCGCCGCGGGCAAGAAGCGTTGCCTCGGGGTCAGGCGAATTCATCGCGCTGGCAAGCTCTTTCGCAAGACCGTCGAGCTGCAGGCCGACATCGTCAAGAAGCGGCGGCTGGCCGTCCACTTCCTCGACTGCGGCTTTCAGTGGAGCGAAATGCAAAGCGACGTCGCTGCCGGGGGGCGGGCCGTCCTCGGCGCCACCTGTCGAGGTTGCAACTTTGCTGCCCGCCTTCAACAGCTTCCCGACCTTGCCGAGCTTCGAGGTGGCCTTGGAGACCAGGCCGTCTGGCACAGCGCCTTCCTCTTCGGGGATGACGCGGGTCAGGTCGACCTCATCCACCACGGCGCGGACAAGGCGGCGCAAGGTGCTGTCGGGGCTGGCCAGGTCTTTCATGTTGACGGTGGCGATCTGCAGGTCGGTGACCGGGGCAAGACGGATGTCGCGCAGGAAACCATTCCACTGGGCGATGAAGTCGTCCTGGTAGAGCTTGAGGATGTCGGCCTCGAGCGTGGCGACTGAGGCATCGGAGCTTTCGGCGCAGCCCCCTGCGAAAACGGCCTGGTCAAGGGCTGCAGTGGCCGCGACATCCGGGATCAGGGGCAGGATCACGGTGTGAAAGCCGTCATAGGTGAACGCGCCAGGAACGCCGACGCGCAGGGTCTTTTCCGAGATCCGGGTCAGGACGCGCGTGGCGTTGGGACCGGCCTTTTCAGCGGGAGTCCATTCGGGAAGCGCGGTGACGGTGGGGTCGGATTTCAGCGCGCTATACGCGCGGGCGGCAAGAGGAATGGTGCAGATCGACTGCAGGGCCGACTGCACAAGCGCGTTGTCCGGTGCGATCTTCTGTTCTTCCGATCCCATCCGGTCGATGGCGGCAAGCTGGTGTTCCAGTGCGGCCTGGGTGGCGAAGGGGTCGATCGTGGAGTGAAGCGGAAGCTGTTCTTGCCACCACTGGGCGGCAAACTCGCGGTCATAGGGGGCAAGCCCGGTCATCATGTAGTAGACCTTGAGCGCGCCAAGCAGATACTCGGGGTCGCGAATCTGTCGCCACATCGTGGCTTCCAGCATCGCAACCATCCGCGGTTCCAGGATATTGCGCAGACTGCGGTCATAGGCGATGCGTTGCGCCTCGGCGAGCTCGGGGCGGGCAGAGGGGCCGATGACGGTAAGCGCAGAGGCCGGAACCTCGGTCACCGCGGCCTTCACCTCGGTCACGCCTTCCAGCGCAAGTTCCAGATCAAGCGGATCGGTCGGGGCCTGGCGGGCGGCGACATTGGCAAGACGGCCGGAGAGGTCGGCCAAGAGGCGTTCCTGATCGTCGATGCCACCGGAGTAGCGCAGGAAGCTGAAGAGAAAGAGAAGGCCCGCAACAAGCGACACCAGGGATGCCCCGGCGAGCGAGCCGCGCCAGAGCCATTTCCGGCGTTCTTCGGCGGCCGCGTCGAAGGTGCCCAGGCCTGCCTCGGGGAAGACGAGGTCGGTCAGCATGTTGCGCAGGAAATACGACCGCTTTTCGCCATAGGGGCGGCGTGCCGGGGGGTTGGCGGACAGACCGAACGAGCCCGCCATTTCGCCCACCAGACGGTCAATGGGCGAGCCTTCCTGCGTGGCCGAGGTGAAGTAGAAGCCGCGGAGCCAGGGGCTTTCTTCGTAGCGGCTTTCCCCGAAGACCGTGTCGATCAGCAGCTTCAGCGGCGCGTCCAGCCGTTCGACCTGCGAGGGGAAGCGGAAGACTTCGGCCCGCTGGTCAAGGGCCACATCCTCGGCCATGCGGCTGACGAGGCGGGTTTCCAGCTGCGAAAGCAGAGCCTTCGTTTCGCGCTCGACGGTCGTGCGGTCGATGCGGGCGTCGGTGGGCAGCGTAGCCCCCCAGACCTGCTCGCGCTCTTTGGTCGTCAGGGCCCCGAAGAAAGCTTCGAAGCCCGGCACCAGATCGACCTTGGTGATCATCAGGTAGACGGGAAGCTGGATCTGCAGGCGTTCCCGCAGTTCGGCAAGCCGCTTGCGGATTTCGCGCCCATGGTCGCGGACGGCGGCTTCTCCGGCGAAGAGCTCTTTCAGCGAAAGCGTAAGGATCACGCCGTTCAGGGCGCGGCGTCCGCGGTGCTTCTTCAGCATGTCGAGAAAGCCCAGCCATTCGGCCGAGTCGACTTCCGGGTCGCTTTTCTGCTGGACATAGCGGCCGGCGGTATCGACCAGAACAGCGTCTTCGGTGAAGAACCAGTCGCAGTTGCGGGTACCGCCGACGCCCTTCAGGTCATCGGCAAGGTCGATTGGGAAATGCAGCCCGGACTGGCGGAGCGCCGTGGTCTTGCCGCTGCCGGGGGGGCCGATGATGACGTACCAGGGCATGTCGCGCAGGAACTTCTTGCCGCCAAGCTTGGACCGCTTCATCTCGGACAGGATGGTCGAGAATTTGGTGTTGATCTCGGCCACACTCGCGTCGCCCGGGCGTGGTGCCTCGCGCTTTTCGGGGGTGGCGAGCTCGGTGACGAAAAGCTGGTTCTTCTTTGCGGCCCGCAACTGCGCGAGGAGGAGCGAGAAGAGCCAGAGGACGAGGATCACCGCGATGACGATCATGCGGACCAGTTCGTCCGCGAGCGGGGTCATGGTGCCGACCGAGACGAGCGGGCCGAACAGCCAGATCAGCGCGCAGAGCAGGACGATGCCGATGAACGTCCAGAGACGGCGGGAAAACAGGAAGCGGAAGATGGCCTTGAGGATTTTCATCTAGAGCTTCTTCTCGATCTTGATCTCGATGCGGCGGTTTTCGGCGCGCCCTGCCTTGGTCCCGTTGTCGCCAACCGGTTCGCTGTCGGCGCGGCCTTCGGCGGCGATCAGGTCGGGGGGTACCCCTGCCGCGATCAGAAGGTCGGCGATTGTCTTGGCCCGCGCTTCGGACAGGCCCTGGTTGGAGGCGAATGGGTTCGAGGCCTGGACGGGAACCGAGTCGGTGTGGCCGACGACTGTGACTTTCCCGACGAAATCGATGTTTTCCTTGATGCACTCGGCCACCGCATCGACCAGCGGGCCGTAGACCTTGTTGATGTCAGCCTTTGCCGAGCGGAACACCTCGGGGTTGCTGCCGCGCAGCGTCAGGAAAGCAAGGCCCACCTCGTCGCGTCCGCTAAGGGCTGACGCGGTGTCGGCCGGGGCCTTTGCGGTGCAGGCGGGGACAAGCTCTAGAATAACGGGTTCAAGCACGACGTCAGGGGCGGGCGCTTCCGCATTCGACCGGATGGGGCGGAAGATTTCGGCCCGTTCGGGCGGGGGAAGCAATCGGGCCAGGGCGTAAAGCTGGGTCGCTTTGCTCGAGAGCTGCATGCCAAGGCCTATGTAGGTGGCGGTGATCACGGCCACGGCGGCAAGGGCGATGGTCCAAAGCGGAATGGCGAAGCGGGGCTTTTCATCGGGCGCCGTGACGCCCTGCCAGTGTGGCGAAAGCTCGGCCGTCTCGGCTTCGGGGTTGCGGATGGCGCGGGCGATGGCGGAACGGAGCGCAAGAAGGGCGCTGTCGCCAGTGCGGCCCTCGACGCGGTGTTTGCCGCGGAAGCCAAGGTTCAGGCAGTGAAAGCCAAGCTCGAGAATCTCGGGATCGCGGTTGGGGTAGCGGAGCAGCTCTTCCAGCCGCTCGAAGAATTTGGTGCCCGCGTCGACCTCGCCCGAAAGGCCGACGACCAGGGGTTGGCGGGGCCACGAGGAATGCCCGCCCCAGGGCGTGTTCAGGGCGATGTCATCGAGAAGTGCGGCCACGAACCACGCGGCCTGATTGGCCCGGGTCATCGGCACGCCCATGCCGATGGATGCATCGCGCGCATCGATCAGGCTTTCCTGAAGCCTAAGACGCAGCGCCTCGGCATTGCCGGGGGGCATGGCCTGCTCAAGCTCGGGTGCAAGCTCGAGAAGCGAAGAGAAGGCGACGATCAGCGGGTTGGCATGGGCACGGGTCAGGCGCGGCTTTGGTCCGCGACCGCCTTGCGGCGGATAGTCGGGCTGCGGGCTGCCATAGCCGGATGCCGGTGAAGTATTGGCCCCGAAGGTCGGGCGCTGCGGAGTGGTAGCGGGCTGATTGGATTTGACCGGTCGGATGCGGGTGCGTCCCGCATCGTTCGAAAGACCAAAGGGGTCGTCCTGGTCGCTCATGACCCGTTCACCTGTTCACGGCGTAGCAGTCGATTTCCGGCTCGCGGTCCAGCACGCCCGAGACACCGATCACGAAGCCTGGCGCATCGGTCAGCTGGGCGAAGTGCTCGGACTTCTGATCAAGCTCGAGACAGAGCCTTTCGCCATCATAGGGTATCTCGCGCGGTTGGGAATGCAGGGGTTTCAACGCGATGCCGGGCAGGCGGGATTTCCACAGCTTTTCGAACGCATCCGCCGCCCCGACCGTGGCCTGGCTGACGAAGATCCGCCGCAGGCTTTCGTCTGACATGTCCGATCCGATCCGCAGCACGATCCGGCTGGATTTCAGAATGTCGGGGTTGTCGATCCGGACCTTCCAGATGTTCTGGGCATGGCGGGCGACAAGCAGGGCGCGGCATTTCGGTTCTATGTGCCGAAGCGACAGCATCAGGGACCGTAGCGTATCGGCCAGAGCCGCGAACGCCGGTTGCGGGTCGAGATGGTCATAGGTCGGCAGCTCGGACAGGCGGCGCGAAGACGAGCCATAGGTTGCCATCCGGCCCGCAAGACCGGCCAGTTCCATGAAGAACTCGGACGGATGGTGCAGATTTTGCGCCAGCATGTGCGAGACGCGGGGCCTCGCGGTATTGGCAAGCTCCATCAGCAGGAGGTTTTCGATGGACTTGCCGGCGCCGCCAAGGACAAGCTTGCCATGCGCTTCGCCAATGCGGTCGAGGCCGGTCACGACTTCCTGGGCGAGGCCCGCGTACCAGGGCACCGCCTGGAGGCAAAGCGCCGGGGCAAGATAGCCTTCCGCCAGGGCGACCGAGCCATCGGCGCGCAGCCCTTCGACGCGCGCGACGGGCAAGCTGACATAACCGGCGGTATCTTCGCCCGGCAGGATAAGCCGGGCGGCAAGGCGGGCGACTTCCAGCTCTTCCGGCTCGGCCCCGCCACGAACGGCATCACGGACGGTCTGGATCACGCCCCGGTAGCGCGAACCCGCGGGATCGGCATGGGCCGGGTCGATGGTCGCCGTACCGGGCCTTTCGATCGGGATCGCCAGACTGACCAGGCCCGACATGTCCGAACGGATTGCGACCGGGGCAGGGGCAGACGTCGTTTCGGGGATCGAGAAGGGAGTGCCGTCCGGGAAAATACCCGCGCCGGCGGCGATGGCCAGACGGCCCGCGTCAAGGGCGGCCTTGTCGAGTGTCAGTGCGCGGAAGCCAAAGCCATGCATCGGAGCGGCCTGGAGCGCGCCCCGCACCAGGCCCTCGATATAGCGATCCTGTTGCTGCAGGTGCTGGCTGCGCAGGAAAAGCCCTTCGGACCAGACCACCTTGTTGCTGTCACTCATCGCTTTTCCTGCCCTGTTCCAACCCGATCATGGTCCGCCGTGGCGCAGCGGATCACATGGGGGTCAGCTTGATCCCGCCTGCGGTCACGTCAAGCTTGAAGGTGACCGAGTCGGTCGGCGAGACCGAAGACTTGGCGCGGAACTGTTTGCCCGCCGGATCGCGGAAGCCAGCCACGATGGCCAGGATGGCTGTGGACGGATCGAGCGAGATGGTCTTGGTCACGCTGGCACCGGCCGTCAGCGCGATCGTGTCGGCCTTGACCAGATCGGCCCCAAGTGCGCCGGAAGGGTTTTGCAGGGCAAAGAAATCGGCACCGTCGAACGCTCCGGCCCCTCTCAGCTGCAGGACCTGCAGGGTCAGCGGGCGGTCGGCCCCATCCGGACCGGGGTTCATGCCCGCAGCCCCCTGCGCCACAATCGTCACGGCACCGGGGCCTGCTGGCGCGCAGGCCACAAGCACAAGTGCGCCGCTGCCGATCAAAAAGGCACGGCGCGGAAATCCAGTTTCATTTGTCATCGGTCTTCTCCCTGTTGCCTTCATATGCGTCTCTGAAATCCGCCCCGACTTCGCCCAGGAACCGGTCTTCGGCGGCGCGGGCAATGTCCTTGTAGCGGTCGGTGTAAAGCCGCCAAAGCTTGGCGCTGCGCCCGCCTGCCAGCAAGGCCTCGATCATGCCCATCTCGACAAGATCGCGTTCGATGGCCTCGGGGTCGAAGCGGTCGATCATGCGGCGGAGCGCAGACTGGATCGCGACCCATGAGCGGAGCTGGTGGTCGGCCAGATCGCGGAAGGCCCCGTTGATCGCGTCGTCCGGCGCGAGGTAGCCTGCACCGCGGGGGGCGATCAGGGCCGACACCGCCTCTTGGGTCGAGGCGAGGAACTTGAGCGGGTTGACGTCGGTGTTGCTGATGACGGTCTGAGCCACGCGGGCGTTCTGCTTTTCCTTCGCGCGGGTCCGGAGCATCAGCATCAGACCTTCGACGAGGAGCCGGAAACGCTGACCCAGAGCCTCCATTTCCTCGGTCGCGCTGGCGGCGGCTGCAGCGGCGGGATCGAGCCCGAGACCGCGATAGAAGGCCTCACGCAGTGCGAGGTCCGAGGGCGCTGCGGCTGGAGGCGGCGGTTCGGGGTGGGGTGGGGCTGCAGCCACCGGGCCGGGTGTCGTGCCGGGCCGCTGACGGGTGCGGTTTTCTTCCTCGATGACGGGAGGCGCCGTCCTGACCTCGGGTGCCGGTTCGGGCGGTGGATCGGGGGTTGTCGGCGCCGGGGGCACTGGGTCTGCCGGGCCGGTGCTGGCGGGCAGCCCCCACCAGTCATCCCCCTCGGGTGTCGCCAGCGGCGTTTCCGGCCTGGCTGCGCGGGGCGGCTCGGGGGGTCGTGCCACAGCCGGTTCGTCGAAAAAGGACCCGAAACCGAAATCGTCCGCGCGGGCCGGGATGGGCTCGGGCACGCTTCCCGACGGTCGTGCGGTGACGGAACGGTCAAGGCTGAAGGGATCGTCGAACAGCGGAGGCGGCGGGGCCCGGCCTGGGGTCTGGTCGTGGCGGCGGGCGTCGGTGGCGCCCGTCTCGAAGGGTTGCGGCAGACCGTCGGGGCGACGGACGGGCGGGGGGGGCGTGATCGGCTGAGAGAAGAAATCGTC
>NZ_JBOFBI010000320.1:0-6299 GCF_051645465.1 Tabrizicola sp.
CTAGGTCATGTTGACAAATGGCGGAGCCATAGGCGGATTGAGGTGATGTCGATGAAGCCCAGGAAGCTTTCGGCTGTCTTGTCGTAGCGGGTGGCGACGCGGCGGGCGTTCTTGAGCTTGTTGAAGCAGCGCTCGACGAGGTTGCGCAGCTTGTAGAGGGTGCGGTCGACAGCCACGCGCAGCTTGCGGCTCTTGCGCATCGGGATCACCGGGACGACGTTGCGTGCTTCCATGGTTTTACGAATGTTGTCAGAGTCATAGCCACGATCCGCGAGGAGGACCGACGGCTCTGGCAGATCATCGGTCATGACCAGATCGAAGCCGAGATAGTCCGAGGTCTCGCCCGGCGTGATCTCTGCCCTCATGGGCAGGCCAACGCCGTTGACGCGGAGGTGGATCTTGGTCGTAAAGCCACCTCTTGAACGGCCAAAACTCTGTCGCGGAGTCCCCCTTTTGCGCCCGCTGCCTGATGGTGGGCGCGGATCACGGTACTGTCGATCATCTGCAGAGCATCGGGAGCCACCCCGCTCTCATTCAGCGCCTCCATGATCCCCTCCCAGAGCCCGGCCAGCGTCCAGCGCCGGAACTGGCGGTAGACGCTTGACCACTTGCCGAACTCTTCCGGCAGGTCACGCCAAGGCGACCCCGTCCGGGCGATCCAGAAAATCCCATCCAGAACAAGACGATGGTTCATCGGCTTGCGTCCGTTCGCGGCGCGGATCGCCAAGATGAAGTGTTCATGAAACGCCCATTCCTCGTCCGACATCAGGTCTCGTGCCAAGCTGGTCTCCATTGCAGACACCAGCTTGAATCACGATCAGCGCGCCTTGTGAATCCCTTTTGTCAACACGACCTAGGTTGACTTTCGGGGTTATTTCCCCTACTTACATTGGCAGGACTGGGCTTTTCCCGGTTGGCAGGCGGCTCCTGGACTTTTTCGGGGGCCGTTTGTTTTTTGTCGCTATGGGAAGCATTTCAACATGCCTTCGGCTATCTTGGGCCTGATGGTATCAAATGCCCTGTTGGGTTGATCCGGACGCAAGATCGAGAGTCCGACACGTCGCGCAAGTAGATCGGCGAGTTGCAGGCCGCTTGAATTAGACTTCTTGCTAACGAAGCGTGGCGTCCAAAGGAAGCGCTTCAACGCGTCAACCTTTGCCACGTTCTTTGCACCAATCTTCAAGCCCGTTTTGCCATCCACAATCCGACGGAAGGCTAGTTCCAGCGCCGCATCTTCCCGCGATCCTCTACGTTCGAAGACCGCCGCGACTTCCCGGCCTTCTTGACCAAGCCAGTAGAGTCTTTGCGCCGCCATCTCCAAACAGAACTGAAGCGCAATATTGTAGGGATCGTACGGACGAACATATTGACGCTTAAGCGAATCCTTCCGTATGACGGCAACAATAGCCTCGACCGGCGCTTCTTCCACCAACAGTCCGACTCTCGACAGGAACTCGAGCCGGACGGCCTGGTCCCGACGAAGGAACAGGAAGTCTCCATCCTGCTTGCGGATATCAATCTCGTGAAGAATGATCTGATCATGCCCCACGAAATCGAACTTTAGCCGCTGGACTGCCGGAACGATCCTCGAAAGATAATCCTCTTTCGACACAAGAACGGCCGCCAGAACGAACAGCGGATAGTCGGGGTCGACATGTGTAAGTTCCGGAGACCCGCTCTCGTCGAAGTAGAGAATATAGTCTGAGAACGCGGGCACCGGTCAGGCCATCTCGCCCATCATCTCCCGGACATCCGTCAGCCGCCCGGTGATCGCCGCCGCAGCGGCCATGGCCGGAGACAGAAGGTGCGTCCGACCGCCCCTGCCCTGACGGCCCTCGAAGTTGCGGTTGCTGGTGGCCGCGCAGCGTTCGCCGGGGCTGAGCTGGTCGGGGTTCATCGCGAGACACATGGAGCAACCCGCCAGACGCCATTCGAAACCGGCGTCGATGAAGATTTGGGCGAGGCCCTCCTCTTCCGCCTGTGCGCGGACCAACCCCGAACCAGGCACGACCATCGCCCGCAACCCGTCCTTCTTCTTCTTGCCCTTCAGGATCGCGGCGGCGGCCCGCAGGTCTTCGATCCGGCCGTTGGTGCAGGAGCCGATGAAGACGGTGTCGATCTCGATCTCGGAAAGCTTCTGGCCGGGGGTCAGGCCCATGTAGTCGAGGGAGCGCTGCACCGCCTCCACCTTGCCGCCGGTGAAATCCGAAGGCGAGGGGACGACACCGGTGATCGGCAGCACGTCTTCGGGGCTGGTGCCCCAGGTGACGACGGGGGCGATGTCATCGCCGCGGATCGTCACGACCTTGTCGAAATGCGCGCCTTCGTCGGTGTAGAGGGTCTTCCAGTAGGCCAGCGCCGCCTCCCACTTCGCGCCTTTCGGTGCATGGGGTCGGCCCATGCAATAGGCGAAGGTCTTCTCGTCCGGCGCGATCAGGCCCGCGCGGGCGCCGCCCTCGATGGCCATGTTGCAGACGGTCATCCGGCCTTCCATGGAAAGCTCGCGGATCGCCTGGCCGCAATATTCGATGACATAACCGGTGCCGCCCGCCGTACCGGTTTCGCCGATCACCGAAAGGGTGATGTCCTTGGCGGTCACGCCGGGGCGCAACGAACCGGTGATCTCCACCTTCATGTTGCGCGCCTTGCGCTGGATCAGCGTTTGCGTCGCCAGCACATGCTCCACCTCCGACGTGCCGATCCCATGCGCCAGCGAGCCGAAGGCCCCATGCGTAGCGGTATGCGAATCGCCGCAGACCACGGTCATGCCCGGCAGGGTCCAGCCCTGCTCCGGCCCGACGATGTGGACGATGCCTTGCCGCACATCAGAGACGGGGTAGTAGTTGATCCCGAATTCCTTGGCGTTGGTGTCCAAAGCCTCCACCTGGATGCGGCTCTCCTCGTTCATCCCGCCCTTGGCGCGGTCGAGCGTGGTGGGCACGTTATGATCCGGCACAGCGATGGTCTTCTCGGGCGCGCGAACCTTGCGGCCGGTCATGCGCAGGCCCTCGAAGGCCTGGGGGCTGGTCACCTCATGCACGAGGTGGCGGTCGATGTAGAGGAGGCAGGTGCCATCCTCGGCCTGATGGACGACGTGGTCGTCCCAGATCTTGTCATAAAGCGTGCGCGGAGCGGTCATGGCTCATCTCTCGGAAATTGGCTGTGAATTGGGGAACGGCGGCGTAGGGTGCGTGATCCCACGCACCATCTGCGGTCAGGCAAGTCGCGCGAGGACAGACCGGTTCAGCGCGGTGAACCGCCAGGGCAGGCGGTCATGGTCGGCCATGTCGAAAAAGCGGATCATGGCGCACCAGATACGCCCTTATCCCCGCGCGTTCAAGCGGAGTCGGTTGACTCGAATCATTCGTTGTGACTTATGATAAGTTATGACTGATATATCACACACCCTTTCCGCCCTTGCCGATCCCACCCGCCGTTGCGTCTTTGAGCGGCTGGTCGAAGGGAAGGCAAGCGTGGCCGAGATCACCCGGGGGCTTCCCGTGTCGCAGCCTGCCGTCAGCCAGCACCTGAAGGTTCTGCGCGAAGCGGGGCTGGTGGCGGGCACGCCCAAGGGGGCAAGCACGATCTACCAGATCGACCCGGCTGGCCTTTTGCCCCTGCGCGCCTGGCTTGACCGGTTCTGGGACGAACAATTGGCGGCCTTTGCCAAGGCTGCGGAGGAGGAGAAATGACTGCACCTGCCACGATGATCGCACCCGTCCGCAAGACCGTGACGGTTGCCTGCACACCCACTCGGGCCTTCCGGGTCTTCGTCGAAGAGATCGGAGCCTGGTGGATCAAGTCGCATTCCATCGCACCCTCGGGCATGGCCGGACTGACGGTCGAGCCCCGTGTCGGCGGGCGCTGGTATGAGACGGGGATGAAGGGCGAGGTCTGCCAATGGGGCGAGGTCAAGGTCTGGGACCCGCCGGGGCGGCTGGTGCTGATCTGGCGGCTGAGCGCGGAGTTCGCCTATGACCCGGCTTTGCATACCGAGGTCGAGGTGACTTTCACCCCCGAAGGCGCCGGGACGCGCGTGGTGCTGGAGCACCGGGGGCTCGAAGCCTATGGCGCGCAAGCGGCGGCGCTGCGGGAAAGCATCGACAGCCCGCGCGGCTGGGGCGCGCTGGTTGAAAGCTTTGCCGGGTTGGTGGCGGTCTAATCTCCTGACGTCGTGGCCAGCAGCGACTGGACGATGAAGGGTTCCGGACTGTCCACTTCGATCAGGCGGCCCTGGTCGATCCACCAGAACCGCGTACCCACCGCCCGGATCAGGCTGCGGTCATGGCTGACCAGAAGGGCAGCGGCGGTCTTGGCGGTCAGTTCATCCTCCAGCGCCTCCTGCCCCTCGATGTCGAGATGGTTGGTCGGCTCGTCCAGCAGAAAGAAGTTGGGACGGGTCAGCCGCAGCACCAGCATGGCGAGCCGTGCCTTCTGTCCGCCTGACAGCGCCCGGATTGCGGTCGTCTGGAGCGGCAGGGCAGTCCCCGCCCCGGCAAGAACCGTCCGCGCGGCCTGATCGCCCAGATCGAAGCGACCGGTGATCAGCCCATGTGGCGTGGCCTTGGGGTCAAGACCGGTCAGCCCCTGATCGGCGATCCCGGCCACGACCGACGTGGCGGCCCGGATCGGCCCGTCCGCCCCCTTCAGCGCAGCCTCGACCAGAGCAAGAAACCGCGACTTTCCTGCCCCGTTCGCCCCCATCAGCACCACCCGATCCCCCGGTGTGATCCAAAGCTGCGGGCAGCGGAACAGCCTGCGCCCGTCCGGAGCGGTGACCTCGCAAGGGCTGACGGTGATCAGCGCACGGGCATGCGCGTCCGAGGTATCCAGCCGGATTTCGCCCGCACTCCTGGTCTTGTAGGCGGGGGCCGCTGCGGCCTCGATCTTCGCGGCGCGGTCGGTCAGTTGCTTGGTCTTTACCACCAGAAGGTCGCTGCCGGAGTTGATCCCGATGTTCTTCAGCTTCGCCGCCTGCCGCCGAAGCGCCCTTGCCGCGCGCAGGTCAAGGTCGTGCTGGCGGCCCATGGCGGCATCCGCCTCATCCAGCGCCAACACGGCGCGGGAATACGGCAGGGCAAACTGCACCGACTGACGGTCGCGCAGAAAGAGGGTGCGGGTGCAGACCTCGTCCAGGAACGCCCGGTCATGCGAGGCCACGATCAACCCGGTGCCACGCGGCAGGGCAGCGATCCAGCGCTGAAGCTGGCCGATGCGGGCAAGGTCGAGGTGGTTCGTCGGCTCGTCCATCAGGATCAGGTCGGGCTCGGCCACCCAGACCCGGGCGAGCATGACGAGCCGCTGCCAGCCGCCGGAAAGCGCAGACATCGGATGGTCGCGCAACGCCTCGGGGATGTTCAGGTCATCCAGCGCGATGTCGGCGCGCCAGTCCTGCGCATCCTCCGCCGCCGCGACCACCGCCTCACGCGCCGTCAGCCCGGCCAGATCGGGCGGCATATCCTGGGTCAGAAGTCCGGTGATCAGGCCGCGCCGCCGGGTGATCTGGCCCTCGGTCAGATCGGTCAGGCCTGCGACGGCATGCCGAAGCGTGGACTTCCCGCGCCCGTTCGGGGCCACCAGCGCCAGCCGGTCGCCGGGCTGCAGGGTCAGGTCAAGCTGGGTGAAGAGGGGTGCGCCAAGCGTGATGCCGGCGTCTTTCAGGGTGAGAAGGCTCATGGGGTGTCTCCGGTCCGCAAAGGCAGCAGGCTGCCGTTCGGGCAGATCGGAGAAGCGGTCAGACCCCGATCAGCCCCGCACAGTCACATGCGGGGCAAAGACAGGTCCGGTCGTGTGGTGATGGTTGGCGCGAATGATCACGCGGGCTCTCCCATTGGACTACGCGAGGGTGCGGCAATCCGGGTCAGGCGTCAAGTCGGCACCACCGCCTCCAGCAAATCCCCCGGCTGGCAATCCAGCGCCGTGCAGATCGCGGCCAGGGTGTCGAAGCGGATGCCCTTGACCTTGCCGGACTTCAGCAGGGACAGGTTCTGTTCGGTGATCCCGATCTTCTCGGCCAACTCGCGCGACCGCATCTTGCGCCGCGCCAGCATCACGTCCAGCCGCACCACGATCTCCATCAGACGAACCCTTCGTTCTCGGCCTTGACCCGCGCCGCCTCGCGCATCGCCCAGCCGATCACGGTCAGAAGCCCCGCAGCCATCAGAAAGCCCAGCGTGCCGCTGTCGATCCCGATCGCGAGCGTCCTTTGCGGGGCGTTCCAGCTTAGGATCAGGGTCACAAGGGTGGGCGTCACAACCGTGAAGACCGCGACCAGGATCAGCGCCCGGCCAATCTGCAGG
>NZ_JBOFBI010000321.1:0-2260 GCF_051645465.1 Tabrizicola sp.
CTGCTGCGCCGCGCGAAGCGCGCGCCTTAGCGAAGCTCTCCGCTGCCAATCCGACACATGCATGCAGTGGAGCCACACCGGCGCCAACCAGACTGCGAAGAGAAGCGTGACCCGGATGAGCGACAAGACCCCAGAAGAAAGAAGGAAAATGAGCTTGACCCAAACACACAATTAGAGAAGCCGACGTTCGTGGCAAACCGGCTGCGGCGCTGCAACATCCAATACCGGTCATTGAAGTGATTGCGGATGGGGTGCCGTAGCTGTTGCTGTCGGAGGTGCATTAGGCTGCCGCCCACGCGAGGGCGCATTGGATGAATCGTCCTGGGCGGAGCGCCGATCTAGAGGGCAGTGTCTACAGACACCGAGTTCTGCAGATCTGCCCCCATCGGGTTTTCGAAGGAGAATACCGTACGGTGTGCGTAGACTTTTCCTGGCGGAAGCATGCTGTCCGGAAACCCGGGCTGGTTTGGGCTGTCGGGAAAAAACTGGGTCTCAAGGCAAAGGCCCGCCTTGCGACCGAAAATCCTGCCCCCTTGGCCAAGAGCCGGGACATTGATCTGATCGCCATCGTAGAACTGCAGACCTGGCTTGCTGGTCATGACCATCATGCCGATGCCCGATTTCTGCGATGTTAGCCGCGCGGCTTTTCGCAAGCCGTCAGCCGTAGAAGGCGGGGCCGACAGGACGAAGTTATGATCGAATGAGCGCTGCACCTGCCGCAAGTGCAGCGGCTGGCGAAAGTCGAAAGCCGTGCCAGCAACCGGGCTTATGCTTCCGGTCGGAATCTGATCCGGTCCGACAGGCGTATAGGCCTCCGCGAAAATCTGTAGGTGATGGTCGGAAGTGTCGCGACCGCCATCCAGGTTGAAGTAGGCGTGCTGGGCCAAGTTCACTGGCGTGGCCGCACTGGTTGTCGCGCGGAAATCAACGACCAAATTCCGATCCGCCGAGACACTGTAGGTGCAGCTCACGTCCAGCGTACCGGGGAAACCCTGATCGCCATCGGCAGAGGTCAGAACCAGCGTCACGGCCTCTTTGGTAAGATCGGCGATCCGCCAAACCCTGCGCGCGAAGCCTTCGGGGCCTCCGTGCAAAGTGGTCTTCGACGCCTCGTTCCGTTCAAGCTGGTAGGTGCGACCGGCGTGGCTGTATTGGCCACCGGCGATGCGATTGGCATAGCGGCCAACGACGGCGCCGAAATAGGGGGAGTGGGCCGGGTAGGGATCGAAGGTGTCAAAGCCTAGCGTCAGGGACAGGCGCCTGCCGTCGCCAAGAGGGAGCGAGAGATCGCAAAGCACGGCACCCCAGGTCATGATCTTTGCCTGCAGACCGTCGGGGGCGCCCAGCGTTACCTGATGCACATCCGCACCGCGATAGGAGCCAAAGACGCGCGGGGATGCGGTACCGTTCTTCATCTGGCATCCAGGCCGGGTTTGTCCACGCGTATCCGGTTCGTCAGCTGCGCCTGCAAAAGGACGACCGCCAACAGGAACAGCCCTCGGATCACGGATTGCCAATAGGCCGAAAGAGATATCCAGCCCTTGCCGTTTTCAAAGTTGAGGATGGTGAAAAGCACACCCAGAAGCAGCACGCCGGCCAATGTGGTGCCGACCGACCCAGCCCCGCCGGTCAGAAGCGTGCCACCTACCACGACGGCGGCGATCGCGAAAAGCTCCCAGCCCACACCCTCAATCGGCTGGCCGGCGCCGAACTGGGCGGCAAGGATCACCCCGGCCAGACCGGCACAGCCACCCGAGGCGAGGTAGACGAGGAAGGTGATCCGGCGCACAGGCAGGCCCATCATCCGCGCCGCGTCCTCGTTGCCGCCGACGGCAAGCACGGTGCGGCCGGCGCTGGTCAGGTTCAAGACCACAGAGCCTGCGATATAGGCGACAATGGCGATCAGGGCAGGCACCGGGAAGCCGAGTATGTTGCCCTGGCCCAAGGCGGTGAAGGCAGTGTCGTAAGAAACGGACACGGACTGGTTCTTCGCCAGGAGGAGCGCCGTCCCGCTAGCCGCGAGCATGGTCGCAAGTGTGGTGATGAAGGGCATGATCTTCAGCCGCGTCACGATCAGCCCGTTTAGGGTGCCGACGATCAGGCCCGCCGCAAGACCGGCCAGAAGCCCGGGCACCAAGCCGTATGGGCTGGCATAGGCCGCGGCGACCGAGGACAGCGCCGCAACCGACCCGACCGAAAGGTCGATCCCGCCCGTCATGATGACAAAGCACATCCCCAGCGAGACGAGCGCGAACATCGA
>NZ_JBOFBI010000322.1:0-5057 GCF_051645465.1 Tabrizicola sp.
TTCCTCCTCAGCCGAGCCAGGGCGTCGAGACGGCCACCAGAACGTGCGCGATCAAGGCGATGACCCCGAACACCCGTGTGCCATCGATGAGATAGCTGTGGACTTCTTCAGCTTCTTTCAAAGTCAGGCCGGTGGGCCATACTTTGTCAGGATCGTTGGACATGAATGTTCCTCCGTGCCCTCGTCGTCTGATTGTCAAATGGGCGAGTTGACGACCTTCCGCTCGCCCGGAGCGCCGACCGGCGATCAGCCCGCCACCCTGCGCCCACTGCGACATTGTGTCACTTATGTATTACAAATTCAACTGTAATGCCTAGTTTACAGTCATCTCAGATGCCGCGCCTCGGTTGATGGGCAGTATGGCACTAATCTATTGTTATTGTTATATAGGTAGGCCAAGCCCCATGCCGCGCATTGGTGCGGCAATCGCAGACCGTATCGGCGCGGCGCGAATCTGCTGCAGCACGTGTTCGCGCTCGTCCTCACGAACGGGCCCGAGTCGGGTTCAGATGTTGGTATGATCTGACCGCCGCGCACTCCCGCCACGGCGCTTTGCCCTGGCCAGCCTTTCCCGCTGACCCAGGGGCGAAACCGGCTGACGCGGTCGGTCTAGGTGTCGTTGGCCCAGGGGCCGTGCGGCGCTTTGACTCCATCCAGCCGCTCGAACCCGTGGAGGCCGAAGAAGTCGCGCTGCGCCTGGATCATGTTGGCCGTGCCCCGCGCCGTGCGCATCATGTCGAACCACGCCAGCCCCGCCGCAAGCGCCGGCAAGGCCAGACCGTGCAGCGCACCTGCCGATACAACCCGCCGCAGCCCGGGCAGAGAGCGGCGCAGATGATCCGCAAAGAACGGCGCGAGGATCAGGTTGCGCGCGGGGTCTTCGGCCAGTGCGCCCGCCATGTCGTTCAGCATGGCCGAACGGATGATGCACCCCGCCCGCCAGACCCGCGCGATAGCAGGCAGGTCGAGCGCCCAGCTGAACTCCTTCCCCGCCGCCGAGATCATCGCAAAACCCTGCGCATAGCACAGGATCTTGCCCGCGATCAGCGCCGCCTCCAGATCGTCCGGCGTGACGTCCACCGCCTTGCCCGCGGCCCGCCCATACAGCGCTTCGCCCGCCGCCCGCTCTGCCCGCCTGGCCGACACATTCCGCGCCATGACCGCCGCCTCGATCACCGGGATGGGCGCTGCAAGGTTCTGCGCTTCGATCGCCGTCCAGCGCCCGGTCCCCTTCTGGCCCGCGGCGTCCACGATGATGTCCAGAAGCGGCCCGCCTCCCACCGGGTCGCGGGCAAGCGAGACCGCCGCCGATATCTCGACCAGGTAAGACCGCAGGACCCCCTCGTTCCAGCGCGCGAAGCACTGGCCGATGCCGGTCGCACCCATCCCCAGGCCATCGCGCATGATGCCATAGGTCTCGGCGATCATCTGCATGTCGGCGTATTCGATCCCGTTGTGCACCGCCTTGACGAAATGCCCCGCCCCCGCAGGCCCCATGTGGTCCGCGCAAGGCGTGCCATCCTCGGCCTTGGCCGCAATGGCTTGCAGGACCGGCGCCATCCGCGCCCAATCGGCGGCCTCACCCCCGGCCATGATCGCCGGACCATGCCGGGCGCCTTCTTCGCCGCCTGAGACACCCATGCCCAGAAAGCGGAAGGGCAGACCGGCGGCTTGCCGACGGTTGGTGTCGTGGAAGTTCGCGTTGCCCGCATCGATGACCAGGTCATCGGGGCCGAGAAGTGGGCTAAGCGCCGCCAGCTGATCGTCCACCGCCGGACCCGCGGGCACCATCAGGATGATCGCACGCGGCGGGGCAATCGCAGCCACCAGATCGGCCAACGTGGCCGTGGGAACGATCCGTTCGGCCAGCGGGCCAGCCTCGGCGTGAAACTCTGTCGTCACCGAAGCGGTGCGGTTCCAGACGGCGATCGGAAAGCCCTTCTCGGCGATGTTCAGCGCAAGCGCCCCGCCCATCGTTCCAAGACCGATCAGGCCGATGCCGGGTTTCCCCGATCCCGTGTCGTTCATTGCCATTACACGCCCCTCCGGTTCAGGACGACCGAACAGACGCCCGTCGTTGCGGTGATCAGCCGTTCAGGCTTGCGGTCGGCGGCCTTGAGCGGGCCATGCACACACAAGGCTGCATTCACAGCCCGTGATACCAAGCCGATAGCGCCAATCTGCAGGACGCGGAATTTGGTCATGATTGCTCCTGTCAGGCCTTGCCGCGTTTTGGTATCTCCAACATGAGCGGGCAATCGGGTGCTTGTCGAGAGCCAATGCCAAGGGGAGGGTGCCGTGGGACCGCAACTGTTTGACCTGACGGGAAAGCGTGCGCTGATCACTGGATCGTCGCAGGGCATCGGCTTTGCCCTGGCGCAGGGTCTCGCTGCAGCGGGCGCGCAGGTCGTGCTGAACGGACGCGACGCGACCAAGCTTGCAGCCGCTGCCGCTCACATCCCCGGTTCCGTGACGCTACTCTTCGACGCGACCGAGCATGACACGGTCCGCACCGCCGTGGATACGTTCGAGGCCGGAACCGGCCCCATCGACATCCTGGTCAACAACGCTGGTATGCAGCACCGCGGCCCGCTAGAGGACTTCCCGGCAGACGCGTTCGAGCGGCTCTTGCAGACCAACATTGCATCGGTCTTCCATGTCGGACAGGCCGTCGCCCGGCACATGATCGCGCGCCGCCGGGGCAAGATCATCAACATCGCCAGCGTTCAGACCGCGCTCGCCCGCCCCGGCATCGCGCCCTATACCGCAACCAAGGGCGCTGTTGGCAACCTGACCAAGGGCATGGCTGCCGACTGGGCCAGGCACGGCCTGCAGTGCAATGCCATCGCACCCGGCTATTTCGACACGCCGCTCAATGCCGCCCTCGTGGCCGATCCGGCCTTCTCGACCTGGCTCGAAAAACGCACCCCCGCCGGGCGCTGGGGTCGGGTCGAGGAACTGGTGGGCGCCTGCGTCTTTCTCGCCTCCGACGCCTCAAGCTTCGTGAACGGCCACATCCTTTACGTGGATGGCGGCATCACCGCATCGCTGTGACCCTGCGTGTCGTCTTCATGGGCGTGTCGGGCTGCGGCAAGTCCGCTGTCGGAGCTGCGGTGTCGAAGGCCATCGGAGTCCCTTACACCGATGGCGATGACCTGCACCCGGCGGCCAACGTGGAGAAGATGCGTGCCGGGACCCCGCTGACCGACAACGACCGCTGGCCCTGGCTTGACCGCGTGGCCAGCACCCTCCGCGATGCAGCGCCAGTGATGGTCGGTTGTTCGGCCCTGAAACGGGCCTACCGCGACCGCATCCGGGCAGGCGCGGGTGGGCCTGTCACCTTCATCCATCTCGCCGGATCGCGTGAGGTCATCGCCGCCCGTATGTCCCGGCGCGCCGGCCACTACATGCCGCTCTCTCTCCTCGACAGCCAGTTCGCCACCCTTGAGCCGCCCGGTCCGGATGAGGCCGTGACAGTAGACATCGACCAGCCGCTGGCGGCGATAGTGGCCCAAATTCTGCTTGCGCTGAAAGCGGCCCGATCGTTGACGCCAGGTTCAGACCCATGACGTCACCGGACTTGCCGGTCGGCCGCCCGGTCGAATCGCAGCTGCGCCAGAGGCCCGGCGCACCTGCAGGGCGCGGCACCACAGCATACTGCGACACTTTGACCAAGCAGCGGACAAGCCAGGATCGGCCGCTCACAAACCTGTCATTTCACTTCAGATTTTCGTTACATTTACACAATTGACCCATATACCTGTCAAGATATTTACAAAAAAAGTTATTGTATAATTATAGTTAGCATAATTTTTACAAATGCGGTATGCTCGGATCACGCATATACCTGCGTTCAGCGCTCGCAGGGGGTCGTGATCAGCGGGCCAGCTGTTCAAAAGGGGAGGGGAGACCTATGGCGGAAACCGGTCAGCTTGCGGGGACATACGCAGCGCCGAAAGAGTTCGTCGCGAATGCGCATGTCAACAACGAACGCTATGCCCAGATGTATGCGGCGTCAGTCGCAGACCCCGACGCCTTCTGGCGCGAGCAGGGCAAGCGCATCGACTGGATCCAGGACTATACCAAGGTCAAGAACACCTCTTTCGCGCCGGGCAAGATCGACATCCGCTGGTTCGAGGATGGCACGCTGAACATCAGCGCCAACTGCATCGACCGGCACATGCTGACCCGGGCAAACCAGACGGCGATCATCTGGGAGCCGGACGATCCGAAGGAACCGGCGAAGCACATCACCTATGCTCAGCTTCTGGAACAGACCTGCCGTCTGGCCAACGTGCTGAAGGCGCAGGGCGTGACGAAGGGCGACCGGGTCGTTCTCTACATGCCGATGATCCCCGAGGCGGCCTATGCGATGCTGGCCTGCACGCGGATCGGCGCGATCCATTCGGTCGTGTTCGGGGGGTTCTCTCCGGACGCGCTGGCCAATCGCGTGAACGACAGCGGCGCCAAGGTCGTCATCACTGCGGACTGGGGCCCGCGTGGTGGCAAGAAGATCGGTCTGAAGGACAACACCGACAAGGCGATGCTGCATTGCTCGGACAAGGTCCGCGTGCTGGTGGCCAAACGCACCGGCGACCAGACCTCATGGGTCGAAGGGCGTGACGTCGACCTGACCGCCGAAATGGCAGCGGCCAAGCCCTATTGCCCCTATGTGGAAGTCGGGGCCGAAGACCCGACCTTCATTCTTTACACCAGCGGGTCGACCGGCAAGCCCAAGGGCGTTGTGCATACGACGGGCGGATATCTCGTCTACGCCTCGATGACCCACCAGATGACCTTCGACTACCACGACGGCGATGTCTTCTGGTGCACGGCGGACGTGGGCTGGGTCACGGGGCACAGCTACATCGTCTACGGCCCGCTCTCGAACGGTGCCACGACGCTGATGTTCGAAGGCGTGCCGACCTACCCCGACGCGGGCCGCTTCTGGGAGGTCTGCGCCAAGCACAAGGTCAACCAGTTCTACACCGCGCCCACCGCCATCCGCTCGCTGATGGGCCTCGGTCCGGAATGGGTGGAAAAGCACGACCTCTCCA